>DAOUHP010000077.1:0-11102 GCA_034428575.1 Dehalococcoidia bacterium
CGCCCCGCGAGCCTCGAGGCTCGCGGGGCGTCGTCCTAACGCTCGATTGCTGACCGCCCAGACTACCGGCTGATGTACTCCGCGAAGTACTTCGGCAGCAGCCGCGCTGCCTGCTCATCTATCAGCGCCTGGGAGCCTTCCAGCAGGCCCTCGTTGTAGATCGTCGCTTCCTTCAGTTCGTCTCTGCCAACCCAGGCGGGGCTCTCGCCGGCTACATTGGCGTACTTCTCGATGAGCTCCGCGTTGGTTGTCAAGGCCTCCTCAAATGCCGAAGAGACCGCGTCGGCGATGTGGTCCGGCGTGCCAGGCGGCAACCAGAGCGCCTTCAAGGCGTAACCCGAAGGCCCGACCATCGAGTTGTAGACGTGCCTCTGCTCATCGCTGAAGTGGTCGCGGACGTCGCCGCAAGGGGGCTCACCAAGGACGTTCGGCTTGACCGTGCCGGGGCCGAAACCGCCCATCATGCGCATGAACCCGGTCTCCAACCAGCCCGGGTGCTCGAACGGGAAGCGGTGCCAGAAGCTGGGCTGGACGGTGCTGTTGACGTCGCCTCGGGCCCACATCAGGAAGAGCGCGTTCGTGTCCACGGTGTCGAACCCGAAGTAGCGGAACGGGATGTCCAACTGCTCGGCTGCATACACTATGCCGAGCAGCGTGGGATTGCCGTCCGCGATGTCGGAAAGTTCGTCTGCCAGCAAGAACTGGTCGTGCTTGCCGCCGCCCGTGCTGCTCATGCCGGAGAATTCCCAGATGCACTTGTCCGCAGCGGCCTCGCCGAGGTTGCCGACAACATCGTAGACCAGCCAGGCGCGGGTGGGGTCGATCGTCGAACCCACGGGTTCGAAGGTGCTTCGCTTGATGAACCGCGTCGATTCATTGAACCCGAAGTTCAGCTGCGGGCTGCTGTTCCATGAGACGTAGGTGCCGTCCTTCGGCGCCTCGGTCGCGGAGTAGATGTACTCCAGGGGCTTGTTCGGCTGATTCGTGAACACCACGCGCGGATTACCGGGGAAGTGGTCGCTCATGAACGCAGCCATCACGCGGCCCTGCGTGTCGGTGCCGCCACCGGGCGAGGAGTTCGCCACGATGCGTATCGTCCTCCCCCGGAAGTGCTCAGCGGCATCGAATCCGGGAGGAGGCGTCGACGTTGCCGTCGGAGCAGGACGCGGTGTCGCCGTGGGGGCAGGCTGCGGGGCGGTCGTACCGCTGTCCGTGGGCGCGGGAGTCGGCGTCGCCTCCTCCATCATCGCTTCCGCCGGCGTGGGCGTCGGCTCCTCCATCATCGCATCAGCCGGGGTTGGCGTCGCGGCGGGTCGAGGCGTGGCTGTTGGGTCCTCTGCGCCACAGGCGACCAGCACTGCAAGCAGACCCATTCCCACTGCGATGCTCAGTACACGGGAACTCCACAAACGCATGACACCCTCCTCCACGGCCTATCAGGATGCGCCGAATCGTCGCAAGCATAAGCGGAGACGGTCACATCTGTCTATCGTGGGCCGTTGGGCGCGCTGGGAAGCGGTCCGCGACCGAGGTGACGAGACGGGCGCTATTCGAGTTCCGCCGGCGGAGATTGTTCGCCCGCTATCTCCGGACGCCGGAGTCGCCGGTACCAGGGCGACGCGAACCAGAGCCACAAGAGTGCGAAGATCCCCAGCGCTATGCCGCCCCAGAGCAGCGCGGTGGCCAACTGTCCGCCCGGTGTCGGCCCCTTCCATGTGCGCGTCGGGTCTGCTGAGTCGAAGGAGATGACGACTTCGTCGCCGTTCTCATAGCGTGAGCGGCATTCTCGAGACGGGGGTGGGGAGTAGCTCTTGCAGTCATCGGGCTGAGGTATGGTGACCGTCCCACCTGCGTCTGTGCTGTAGGTGAGCATGGCGTTCTCGTAGACTGCGACGGTGCGTTCCGTTCTATCGGCCAGTTCGCCTACCTGTTCGAGACGTATCAGACCGACGAGCACAGCCGCGACAGCGATGGCGAGTCCTGCTAGCACCCAACGCAGAGTGAGTCTCATCCTTTACCTTTGCGCCGCGCTCCTATCGCTCCACGAATGTAACACTTCCCAAGTGATAGGGAGGGCGCCGTTACACGGAAAGAGGCTCCGCAGAGCCCCTTGTCCGTTCTTGTGTCTGACGTAGCCCTACCCTCCGAACCAGTCCAGGAGGAACGGCCCGGGCCAGATTACCGCCAGCATGTAGTCAAAGAAGAGGAAGTTCAGTACCACGATCACCAGCCCGGCGACGATCCCACCGATGTAGCCCGTCTTGTTCTGCATCATGAGCATGGGGCCGAACGTGGCGATGACGACCGCGCCCCACTTGAGGCCCTCTTCTATCACGCCGGTCATGACCAGCATGACCCCCAACATGGCGAGGAAGATGAGCCCGGCAGAGCGCGCCCCCGCCATGCCTCGACTCCGTATGCCGATGTCCATGATGTCGCCGGTCTCCTTGCCAAGTCCCTCGCGAACGAACTGCACGGTGCAGAAGATGATCCCGAGGGAGGCGAGGCTGAGGGGGAACCACTTGCCGAAGAACGAGTAACTGACCGCCTCCCAGATGGCGTACGCCATCATGAGGATCATCGCAACTGTGAACCATTGCTCCTCGCGCCAGCGCCAGCCACTGCTGAACAGTCTCGCCCGGATGCCTGGCGCGCCGCCGGACGGCGCGGGTTTGCTACCTGCCAGACCGGCGTCTTCGTCTATGACTTGTCCACCCGTTCCGCCGCTCATGAACTTCACGAAGAGGGCGCCAATGACGATGGCGATGACCAACAGCACGATGAAGAGGGGCCGTGTGAACGTGCCTACCCAGTCGTACCGTGCCACTGAGTTCGTTATGTTCGACTCGATGATTGGGCCGAGGATGAAGCCGATGAGCAGCGGCGGGCGCGGCCAGCGGTAGCGCTTCATCAGCATACCCAGACCTGCGCCCACGAGCACGATGCCGATGGCGCTCACGTCACGCGTGTCCTGGAAGGCCGCCAGCAGCGATATGGGGATGATGAGGAAGCCCAGCACCGGGTACGGGATGAGCGTGAGACGCGCCATCTGCCGCGTAAAGCCCAGGCCGAGCATCGTCACCATCAGGTTCCCCAGCCCGAGGCTGACGATGATCATGATGGTGATGTCGGCGTGGTCCTCCAGCATCCTCGGGCCCGGTGCTATCCCGTAGGAGAGCATAGCCAGGATGACGAACGCCCAGGCGCGCCCTCCCGGGATGCCGAGTGCGAGGGTCGGGACAGCTTGCCCGCCCTCCTTTGAATTCTGCGCGGACTCCGCGAACAGCACGCCATCCAATGAGCCCTTGCCGAACTGGCTCTTGTCCTTCGTCCAGAAGATGCCGAACGCGTACGACATCCAGTCGACGACGCCGCTGCCGATGCCCGGCACTGCGCCGAGGAAGACACCAAAGAGCGACTGCCGGATCGCCATAGGCCATCGTGAGAACCCGTACCGGGCGCCACTGAAGATCTCCCCATAGCTGATCTTGGCGTCTTTCGGGGCAAGCGGCTTGCGCGTCATCGTGAGGTCGATGATCTCTGGCAGCGCGAACACGCCGATGGTAGTCGCTATGAGCGGAAGGCCCTCCCAAAGCCACTGCTGCTCGAACATGTAGCGGAAATCGAGGCTCACCTTGCCGGGGCCGACGGTGCCGAGGAGCATGCCCAGACAGGCCGCGAACATGCCCTTGATCATCGCGCCGCCGCTCAGGGCCGCGACCATCGCCACTCCAAAGATCGCCATCGCGGCGATCTCCGCGAACCCGAACTTCAGCACGAATGGAGCGATGACCGGGATGATGACGGCGAGCGAGAGCGCGCCCACCACACCGCCTATGGCCGAGACGGCATAAACCGCTCCCAGGGTATGGGCTGCCTGCCCACGTTGCGCGCGCTGGTTTCCTTCCAGGAATGTGACCTGCGTTGCGCCGCCCGGCATACCGAGCAGGATGGACGGGATCGAGTCGAGGGTGTTATCGATGCCGGTGAGCACGGCCAGCATCACGAGGCCGATGACGGGGTCGTCCACCGAAATGACGATGAACGGAATCATGATCGCCATCACGAGCGTGGCCGAGATGCCGGGGATCAGGGCGATGGGCACGGTGATGAATACCGCGACCAAGAACCCGTACCAGTAGCCCGCGGTCCCGAGATAGGACAGTCCCGCCCAGAAGTCAGCCAGCATCGCCTATTCCCCCGATCGGGTAGAAGTTCAAGAAGGGGGGCGAGTGGCTCGCCCCGCCCCCCTTCTTATTGGTCCAACTCAGTCCAGCCTGCGGCTATCCGCTGATGTACTGGGAGAAGTACTTCGGCAGCAGCCGTGCTTTCTGTTCTTCGATAACCTGCTGCGAACCCTGGAGCAGGTCTTCGTTCTCGAGCGTTGCTGCCTGTATCTCGGCCCTGCCCGTCCAACCGGGAGACTCACCCGCGACAGCACCATACTTCTGTATGAGCTCTGCGTCCGTTGTCAGTGCCTCTTCGAAAGCAGAGGACAACGCGTCCGCGATGTGGTCCGGCGTTCCTGGCGGCAGCCAGAGGGTCTTCGACGCGTAGTTCGTCGGACCCATCATCGAGTTGAAGATGAACGTCTGTTCCTCGTTGAATTGCTCACGGACGTCTGCGCAGTGCGGCTCTGTCTGCGCGTTGGGTTTCAGTGCTCCGGGGCCCATGCCTGCCATGGCACGCATCAGACCACTCGGGATCCAGTCCGGGTTCTCCACCGGGAACCGGTACCAGAGGCTGGCGCGCACCGTGCTGTTGATGTCGCCTCGCGCCCACATGAGGCGCACCGCGTTCGTGTCAACCGTGTCGAACCCGAAGTAACGGAACGGAATGTCCAGCTGCTCGGACGCGTACACGCTCGCCAGCAGGGTCGGGTTGCCCTCGGCTATGTCAGAGAGCTCGTCGGCCAGCAGGAACTCGCCGTGGGCGCCGCCGCCCGTGCTGCTCTGCCCGGAGTAGTCCCACAGGCAGCTGTCAGCGGCGCTGGGACCAAGGTTGCCCACCGGGTCGTAGGTCATCCACGCACGGGTCGGGTCGATCGTGGCGCCGAGCGCCTGGAACGTGCTCCGCCTGATGTTCAGGGTCTCGTCACTGAAACCGAAGCTCAACTGCGGTGTGCTGTTCCAGGAGACATAGGTGCCGTCCTTCGGCGCCTCGGTCGCAGCGTAGATGTACTCCAGTGGCTTGTTCGGCTGGTTGGTGAACACCACGCGGGGGTTGCCCGGGATGTACTTGCTCATGAACGCAGCCATCACGCGGCCCTGGGTGTCGGTACCACCACCCGGCGAGGAGTTCGCCACGATGCGGACCGTCTTGCCGCTGAAGTGCTCAGCAGCGTCGAAGCCCGGAGGGGGTACTGGGGTTGCCGTCGGCGCTGGGACCGGCGTCGGTGTCGGGGCGTCAACCATCGCCTCGGGCTCCGGAGTCGCTTCGTCCATCGTGCCCTCGGGCTCTGGAGTCGCTTCGTCCATCATGCCCTCAGGCTCTGGAGTCGCTTCGTCCATCATCGCGTCTGCCGGGGTCGGCGTCGCGGCGGGCCGCGGCGTGGCTGTGGGGTCTTCCGCACCACACGCAGCAACCACGACCATCATGGCCACGGCGATGACGATTCCGGCGAGCCATCGATTCACTCGAATACGCATCTCTCCTCCCTTGTCCGTCACCCACTCCGTCACGGGAATGAATGAGCCGCCTTCTCGGCGGCGATTACTCGATCCTGCCATCATACGGTTGACTCTATGCCACCGCACGAATGCAGCCACTTACAAACGCGTGATTTTTATCACGGAATGAAGGGTGTGTCATCAAACCGTATTGCAAACCCGCACGCCAAATGTTGTAATATTATTTGCCAAACAGTGAGGGAAAGCATGCTCGGCTCCATACTCAAGGCGCACCACATCTCCCGTGCGGACCTCGCGCACCGGCTCAACGTCTCCGTTCAGACCGTCCACAACTGGTGCAGCGGGCGCGTCCTCATACCCAGCCGAAAGCTGGGGCACCTCTGCGACCTGCTCGAGACGCTCGGCGTGCCTGCGGACGAACTGGCCCAGATGGCCGTTCGCGAACTGGCGACGCTGGGCGTGCAGCAGGAGCGGCTCGCCCTGAGGTCCAGAAGCCCGCAACCGGTCGTGGGGCTGGTGACGTGGGACCTGATGAACGCCGGTCTATTCGGGCCGCTCGCGCGCGTGGCCCGAACAGCGCTCGAGGGCCTGGGCTACCAGTGCATGGCGCTCGATTGCGGCGGAGAACACCGCCAGCGGCGCGCCTACCTCCAATGGGCCGTTCAGGCCAAGGTGGACGGACTCCTTCTCTGTGGCGTCCCGGGCGACGTGCCCGACCCGGACGAGGACCTGTTCGCGTCGCTCAAGCCGGTCACCACCGCCGGTATCCCGGTCGTGCTCTTGAAGCCGTGGACGGGCTCCTCGGTCGCCATCCCGGAGGGGATAGGAAGCATCGGGTGGGACTCTCTCGCCGCCGTTGAGAAGGCCGCGGGACTGCTGCAGCGCTTCGGCCACGAGCACGTGCACGCCGTTCTGGCCGATACCGGCGCCGGATTCGGGGGGCGCTACCGCGGACTCGACCACGCATGGAGCAACCTCGGTCTGCCGTTCGACGAAGACTCGGTGATCTGGACACAGGAGGGCGAAACGGCGCATGAACTCGCAGACGCGCTCGCCGGCGCGGGCGCCATCTTCACGCCGCCTTCGCAGCTGCCCACGGTCGCGCGCGCATGCTTTTCGGGCGGGATGCGGTGGCCGGACGACATCAGCATCGTCTCACTCGGCAACCGAGCTTTCGTTCCCCAGATGGACAGGAGGCCGTTTACGTTCGTCACCATCCCCATAGGCAGGGTCGGCCGCGGGGCGGCGCAACTGCTCTCCAGCATGATCCGCGGCGAACGGTTCCAGACGGGGCAGGAGTACGTCATCTACGGCGCGAGCACCATGTCGATCGAGAACGAGCACGGCGGCTCGGTTGCGCCTGGGCTGGAGCAAACGGCCTACGCTCACGCGCCCCGCGCAGCCCTGGCGTAGGGGCGCGCCTCACTCCCTCCGCAGCGTTTCGCGCAGCACCAGGCCGATGAGCAGCGACGCCGCAATGGCGAACCCTCCCATCGACAAGAACGCCACTGTGAACCCCCCTGCCCCCGCGATGACCGCGACCGAGAGCGTGAATATGCCGGGGTTGCTCGCCGAGCCCGCCTCGGCGATGAGACGGTTCACGCCGAAGAATTTGCCCCGCGCCGCTGCGGGCGCCACGTCCGAGCCCAGGGTCTGCATCGAGCCTGCCATGAACGACACCGCCAGGTTGATGACGATGAAGCCCAGGATGAAGAACGGCAACCCGAGCTCGCCCCAGGCCACGCCACCCATGATGCAGAGGCCTACGGCCAGGAGCGCACTCGCCGGCACGATGGTGCGTTTCCGGCCGAACCGGTCCATGATCTGCCCGGCCATGAGCGTCACCGGGATGCCCACGACACCCATCGCCGAGCTGATGCCGCCCAGGGCGAGTGAGTTGAGGCCATACGCGAAGGCCGCGTAGGCGACATAAATGCCGCCCTGCCCCTGCACGCCTCCGCGGCCGACGTTAGCCATGAACTGCGCCGCGAACAGGACGAGCACCGGTCTCGTGATGAGCCGGGCCCAGGAGATGTCAACCGCCGCGGCGGTCGTGTCGCCCCGGCGGCGGGCCAGCACGGCGGGGGCGGTCTCGCGCACGAACAGGTAGGAAGGCACGGTCGCCACGAGCGCGAAGATACCGAACAGGAGGAACGGTAAGCGCAGATCGAATAATGCGATGGCTCCACCGGCGAGCGGCCCCAGCAGCGTTCCGGCCCGGTTCACACCCGCCATGCCGGTGATCATGCGTCCCCGCTGGTTCTGCGCGCTGGAGTCCGCGATGACGGTGAGCCTCGTCATCTGCCACATCTGCTGCGCGAGGCCATTGATCCCCAGGTAGACGAGTATCTCGTTGAAGCTGGAAGCCCGCAGGACGAGCAAAGCGGAAACCGACAGGATGAGCGTGCTGCTGATGAGCAGCTTCCTCCTTCCTATGCGGTCCATGAGATACCCGGTGGGCAACGAGACGATGACGCCGCCGACCATCGGCACGAAGATCAGCAGCCCGGCTCCCGTAGCGCCTGCACCGAAGTCGATCGCCAGGAGCGGAAGCACCGGCACGATGAAGCCGCGCCCCATCCCCAGGAGGAAAGCGGGCAGCAGCAGAGACACCAGCACTTCGTTGCGTTCAGCCCAGCGCCGCATGCCCGTTGCGGGTCTCGCGTCGGTAGAGGTGACCTGCTCCTCTTGTTCGTCGGGAGGCATCGCCTACCCGATGGCGTCGGTCAGACGTTCGAGCTGCTCGAGGTCCGGGGTGACGGGCCGGAAGATGATCTCATCCGAGCCCAACTCTTCGTGCATTCGTATCGTGTTTCGGATGACCTCAGGCGAGGTTGGCTGCAGGCGCGGCTGGCGCGACGGGTCTCCTCCGTAATAGTGCCCGAGCGCGCTTGCGACGGCGGCGTCAGCGCCGGGTCCGAGCGCGCATGGCAGGGTGACGACGATGCGCGGCCTTCCCTCGCGTCCGTTCTCCCCCCACGATTCGTCGATCTGGGCCATCGTGCCCCTGACCCACTCAGCCTCGAGCGACCTCGTGCCCATCACGTAGCCGTTGGCGAACCGCCCCACGCGCGCTATAGCCCTGGCATGCGTTCCACCGATGAGTATCTCCGGACCGCCAGGCTGTACTGGCGCGGGCCCAACAGGATGTTGCACTCCCTCCAGCACTTCACCGGCCCAGATGCGCTTCATATGAACGAGCTGCTCCTCGAACAGCCTGCCCCGGTTGCGGAACTGAGCGGGCGCGACGATGGCGTCGTCCTCGCGTCCGCCGACCGCGAGCCCGAGCGTGAGGCGTCCGTTCGAGATGGCGTCTATGGTCGCGGCCTGCTTGGCGAGAACGCCCGCGTTCCGCACGGGCGCGAGCAGGATGCCCGTCACCAGGCGCAGACGCTTCGTGATGGCAGCCACCGCCGCGAGTTCAGTTATCGCCTCGAAGTTGTCGTACGCCAGCCGATCGAGCGCCGCGAACGAGGAATACGGTCCCTCGTCGGCCCGCCGCGCCAGCTCCGAGATATAGCCCCAACTGTCCGTAGGCATCCTGAACGGAAGCCCAACGCCAACCTTCATGCGTTCACCTGCCCTGGAAATCCGGCCTTCGCTTATCGAGGAAGGCACGGACGGCCTCCTTGTGGTCTTCGGAACGGCGCGCCAACTCCTGCGCCGTCTGCGCAAGGCGCAGGCTTTCGCCGAAGCCCATTTCGAACGACCGCTGTACGAGATACTTGGTGAGCGACATCGAGTACGTCGCGCCGGAGGCGAGACGCCGTGCGAACTCCATCGCTGCATCGAGCATCTCTTCGTGGGGGTGCACCTTGCTGACGAGGCCCATGCGAAAGGCCTCGTCAGCGCTCAGGCGGTCGCCCGTGTACTGCATGTAGTAGGTGTTACTCAGGCCAATGAGGCGCGGCAGCTGCCAGCAGGAGCCGTCACCTGGAACGAGTCCCATCCGTACGAACGCCTCCGCGAACTCCGCCTTCTCAGACGCGATACGGATGTCGCACGAGAGTGCGAGGCCAAGACCCACGCCTATCGCGTGCCCATTCACCGCCGCGATGGTCGGTTTCTGCACTTCGCTGACCCGGAGCGGGACGTTGGAAACCGAGCCGAACCCCGCTTCCGCCTTCTCCGATGCCCGCTGACCGAGCCGTGCCTCCATGTCGCCCCACGGCAGTGGTTGCCGCTCCTCGCGTGCCCCTTCCTCCCGCTCGATGCGCCCGATGGTCTCGTCGAACCGGCGGATGTTCGCCCCCGAGCAGAACGACGGGTCGCGCCCCGTGAGCACGAGGACCCGGTCAGCCTCGTTAGCCTCGAACGCATCGAGCTCGGCGTACAGCTCGGCGGCCATCTCCGACCCGAGCGCGTTGCGCGTCTCGGCGTGGTCGAGCGTGACGAGCACGACGCCATCGGCTCGCTGGACTTCGATGAAATCACTCGTGGCGTTCCTCCTTCGTGCAGGGCCGGGGTGTCGGCATTCTATGGAGCGCCCCGCCCGCTGTCCAACGTGGGATGCGCCTGTGGCGCTTCCAGCAGCGCATTGCGATTGACGCAGCGCGGGCTGCCAACTACGCTCACGCCAACCCGACCCGAGGTAGCACATGAGCGCAGGGGAGATCTCGAACGCAGCGTACGACCGCATCGGCGGCGTGTTTCACCGCGCCTTGACCGACCTGACCCTCGAGCAGCTCAAGGCCCAGCCTTCCGGGCCCGAAAGCAATCCCATCGGCTGGCTCGCGTGGCACCTCAGCCGCACGCAGGACAAGAACTACTCCGAATTGCTCGGCGAAGAGGAGGCGTGGGCAGTGGACGGCTGGTGCGAGCGGTTCGGCCTGCCTGCTGACAGGGGCTCCGGCAACGGCGACTCGCTCGAACAGGTCCGCGCGTTCGACCCTATCGGCTCGGACACGCTCATCGCCTACTTCGAGGCAGCGCGTGAGAAGTCCCGACGGTTCCTCGACGCAGTCACGGACGACGACCTGGAGAAGCCGAGCGCAGCAGGCGTTGCGCGGCAAGAGACGATCAAGATATCCATTGCCCGCGTCACCGGAGACCTCATCCAGCACACGGGCCAGATCGCCTACGTCCGCGGACTGGTCGATCGCCACGGATGGTACGGCGCGTAGGGCATCGGCGCCGCACAGCGAAATAGCACGACGGAGAAGACGAGAACATGCTGACGCAAGCGCAGAACGAACGCATCACGCAGGTAGGCCCTGGCACCCCCATGGGCGAACTCATGCGCCGCTACTGGCACCCCATCGCCGCCGCAGCCGAACTCGACGACCGCCCCACGAAGGCGGTCCGCGTCCTCGGCGAAGACCTCGTCCTCTATAGGGACAAGTCGGGAACACTGGGCCTCATCGAGCGCTTCTGTCCCCACCGCCGCGTCGACCTCTCCTACGGCATCCCCGAGGAGCACGGCCTCCGCTGCATGTACCACGGCTGGATGATGGACGAAACCGGCCAGTGCAT
>DAOUHP010000078.1:0-23612 GCA_034428575.1 Dehalococcoidia bacterium
GTAGCACTGCAGGAAGTAGACCATCGTGTCGTAGTTGAGCCCGTAGCCATCGCCGTTCTCCACGTACGACGGACGCTCGAGGTCGGTGTCGACCACCGGGCAGATGAGCGACTGGTGCGCGAGCCTCGGCCCCCCCTCGTCCCGCGCCCGCAGCGCCACCGCCGCCGCGAGGTTCCCGCCGGCGCTCGACCCCGCGACCGCCAGCCGCGACCCGTCGCCGCCGAACGACGCCGCGTTCGCCGCCGCCCACTCCATCGCCGCGTAGCAATCGTCGAGCGGGATGGGGAACCGGTGCTCAGGCGCGAGCCGGTAGTCCACCGACACGACGATGGCACCAGCCGCGTTCGCCAGCGCCCGGCACGTCGCGTCGTTCGTCTCGATGCTGCCGACCACCCAGCCCCCACCGTGGAACCACACGCACACGGGCAATCCAGTCGTTCCTGCGGAGGCAGGAACCTCGTCCCCTGTCCGGGAGTCCCCCTCTCCCTCTGGGAGAGGGTCAGGGTGAGGGCGCGTGATCGGAACGTAAACCCGCACCGGCACGTCGCCGTGCGGCCCCGGCGCTGCGAGGTCGCTCACCGACGCAACCTCCGGGCCGGGGATGCGCGGCTGCGCCTCCGACATCGCACGCGCCTCCGCGGGGGTCACCTCGTGCTGGGCAGGCAAGCCCATCGCGGCCTGCTCCTCCAACGACGCTCTCGCTTCAGGGTCCAGCGGCACGCCGCCTCTCCTTGGAACCAGATGCGCCGGAGTATACGCGAGGCATGGGGCCTGTAATGTTGAGCGGAGCCCGCGCCCCCTGGATTGTCATGTTGAGCGAAGCCGAAACATCTCTCGGGGAGCGTTGGCTTGCAACCGGCGTCTCCCGAGGGATTCCTCGGCTACGCTCGGAATGACAATCGCGCCCTCGCCCCCTATGCCGTCCCGAACGCCTTCCGCAACTCGCCGGCTGTCTCGTTGATGGCGTCCCACGTCCGTGTGAACGGTACGCCCGCATTGAAGAAAGCGTGGATCATCCCGTCGTAGCGCGAGTGCTTCGTCGGAACGCCCGCTTCCCGCAGCCGCTCGGCGTACGCCTCGCCCTCGTCGCGCAGCGGGTCGTACTCGCACGTCAGCACGAACGCCGGCGGCAGGTCGGACAGGTCCTCCGCGAGCATCGGCGCAACGTACGGGTTGGACGCATCGGACTCGCTGGAGAGGTAGCAGTCCCAGAACCAGAGCATCGACGCGTAGGAGAGGCCGTAACCCACGCCGTTCTCGGCATAGGACGGTCGGCTGTAGTCCCGGTCGGTTACCGGGTAGATGAGCGACTGCTGCACGAGAGATGGCCCGACCTCGTCGCGCGCCCGCAGGGATATCGTTGCCGCGAGGTTCCCACCCGCGCTCGCTCCCGCGACCGCCAGCCGCGACGGGTCGCCGCCGAGGGACGCCGCGTTCTCCGCAGCCCACACCGTCGCCGCGTAGGAATCGTCGAACGGGATGGGGAATTTGTGCTCCGGCGCGAGCCGGTAGTCCACCGACACGACGATGGCCCCCGCTGCGTTCGCGAGCGCCCGGCACGTCGCGTCGTTTGTCGCGACGCTGCCGATGACCCAGCCGCCACCGTGGAACCACATGCACACGGGCAATCCAGTCGTTCCTGCGGAGGCAGGAACCTCGTCCCCTGTCCGGGAGTCCCCCTCTCCCTCTGGGAGAGGGTTGGGGTGAGGGAGAAAAGGAACATACACGCGCACGGGCACATCGCCGTGCGGCCCCGGCGCAAGATGGTCGCTGACGGACGCCACCTCCGGCCCCGGCAGGTTCGGCCGGGCTGCCTGCAGCGCGCGCGCCTCCTCCGGGGTCGACTCGTGCGGCTCGAGCACACCCATCTCGATGCGCTTCTCTAACGACGCCTTCGCTTCCGGGTCCAGTGGCATCGCGCTCCTCCTGCAGACCGTATGCGCGGGATTATACGCACGACACCATACCCGTCATTTCCGCGAAAGCGGGAATCTCGCTCCTGCGGAGTGGGGAGTCAGTGACCTGGTTCCCTCTCCCTCAGGGAGAGGGTCAGGATGAGGGTACTCCGGGCGCGGTGAGGGTGCCCCCCTACGCTGTCCCGAACGCCCGCCGCAGGTGGGCGGCCACCTCGTCCATCGCCTCCCACGTCCGCTCGAACGGGATGCCCGCGTTGAAGAATCCGTGCACCACGCCGTCGTAGCGCGACACCTCCGTGGGCACGCCCGCGGCGCGCAGCCGCTCCGCGTACACCTCTCCCTCGTCCCGGAGCGGGTCGTACTGCACCGTCAGCACGAACGCCGCCGGGAGGCCGGAGAGGTCCTCCGCCGCCATCGGCCTGGCGTACGGACGTTCGCCGTCTGACTCGCTCGCCAGGTAGCAGTCCCAGCAGTAGCGCACCATCTCAGTGGAGAGGTTGTAGTAGGGGTCGCCGTTCTCGGCGAACGACGGGCGCTCGAAGTCCCGGTCGAGCACCGGGTAGATGAGCGACTGGTGCACGAGCGCAGGCGCGCCCTCGTCCCGCGCCCGCAGCGCCACCGTGGCCGCCAGGTTGCCGCCCGCGCTCATCCCCGCGACGCCCACACGCGACGGGTCGCCGCCGAACGACGCCGCGTTAGCTGCCGCCCAGGACGTGGCTACGAAGGAATCGTCGAACGCGACGGGAAACTTGTTCTCCGGCGACAGCCGGTAGTCCACCGACACCATGATGACGCCCGCCCTGTTCGCCAGTTCGCGGCAGTTCGCGTCGTTGGAATCGATGCTGCCGTAGATCCAGCCGCCGCCGTGGAACCACATGCACACGGGCAACCCGGTCCAGTCATTCCCGCGAATGCGGGAATCCAGTGTGCCCCCCTCTCTCCCTGGAAGGCCTTGACTGTCCTCCTCTCCCCCTGGGAGACCCCTGTCGGTCCCCTCTCCCTCTGGGAGAGGGTTAGGGTGAGGGCGAGCAGGAACGTACACCCGTACGGGCACGTCGCCGTGCGGCCCCGGCACGAGGTGATCGCTCACCGCGGCAACCTCCGGGCCCGGCCTGCGCTGCAGGGCTTCCTGCCTCGCGCGCAACTCAGCCGGAGGGACCTCGTACTGGGCGGGGCCGCCTGCCGCGGCTCTCCTGTCCAGCGCCGCCTTCACGTCAGGGTCGAGTGGCATCACGCTCTCCTGCAGACTGGCTGCGCGGGATTATACGCAGGGAGAGAGGCGGCTGGCTCACACCAAACGCCCGAGCGGGCCGCGGGACACCCCGCGGACCCGCGAGAGGTGTTACCATGACTGCTGATGTACAGACTGCTTGGCAAGGGGAATCACTGGTGGCTTCCGCTGACAGAAGCGGGAGCCCCTCCGCACGCGTAAGCGACCCATCAGCGGCACGGGCGTCCCATGAGGCGCGACGTGCATCACTTGTAAGACCACGCCTCCTGGGGCAGTGGTTCTTTTTTTCGCCGCGCATTGAACCTGTACGGACGATATGCTGCAGGAGGCGATCGCAATGGCACAGACCAAGGTATTCGGACTCAGGGAAGAGCTGGTTCCTATAAGGAGCGCTTTGTCCGACACCATCCACTCGTGCGTGGTAGATGCGCTCTCGTACCCGCCGGACAAGCGGTTCCATCGCTTCTTTCCATTGGAGCGCGAGGATTTCGTGCACCCGCCTGACCGGTCGGACCGCTACACCATCATCGAGATATCCATGTTCGAGGGCCGGTCTGCGGAAGCGAAACGCACCCTCATCCGGCTCCTCTTCCAGCGGATACATCAAGAACTGGGCATCGACCCGCACGACGTGGAGATAACGCTGTTCGAGTCCCCGATGCAGAACTGGGGCCTCCGCGGCGTTACCGGCGACGAAGCCGCCCTGCCGTACTCCGTAAACGTCTGACGCCGCCATTCGTAAGTCCAGCCTCCGCGGGATCCAGGCTGTCCGCCAGGGCATACGGGAGGCTGGACTGGGCTCCCGAGGCAGGGCCATCCCGGCGCCAGCCGGTTGACCGAGCGCCCGCCGCTCCTTAGCATCGTTCCCATGGCCGAACCCGGACCGAGCCGCGCCCTCTTCGCCGACCTCTACGAACTGACGATGGCGCAGGCGTACTGGCAGCACGGCCATAACGCCTCCGCCACGTTCAGCCTCGCCTTCCGCAACCTGCCGCCGGACCGCGGCTACGCCGTCTTCGCCGGGCTCGAGGACGCGCTCGATCACCTCGAGGCGCTCCGCTTCACCGATGCCGACATCGGCTACCTGCGCTCCCTCGGCCTGTTCGACTCCGCCTTCCTGGACTGGCTGCCGTCGCTGCGCTTCACCGGTGACGTGCGGGCGATGGGCGAGGGCGAATTCGTCTTCGCTGAGGAGCCGGCCATCGAGGTTACGGCGCCCATCATCGAGGCCCAGCTCGTCGAGACGGCGGTGATGAATGCCATCGGCCTCCAGACGATGCTCGCCACGAAAGCGGCCCGCGTCGTTCACGCAGCGCAGGGCAGGGCGGTCGTCGAGTTCGCCGCGCGGCGCACGCAGGGCGAGGAGGCAGCCGACCGGCTCGCCCGCGTCAGCTACATGGTTGGGTTCGCGGGCACGAGCAACGTCCGCGCCGCCGCCCGCTACGGCATCCCGCCGGTCGGCACGATGG
The DNA here is from genome assembly GCA_034428575.1 of Dehalococcoidia bacterium. GTDB lineage: Bacteria > Chloroflexota > Dehalococcoidia > Lucifugimonadales > Australimonadaceae > Bin16. The sequence goes on from DAOUHP010000078.1 coordinate 4,617, forward strand.
CGCATTCCTTCATCTCCAGTTTCGCCAACGAGGCCGAGGCCTTCGACGCCTACGCCGACTCCTTCCCGGACACGAGCACGCTGCTCGTGGACACCTACGACACCGTCGAAGGCGTCCGCCGCGCCGCGGAGACGGGAAATCGGCTCCGTGACGCGGGCCACGCCCTGCGCGCCATCCGGCTCGACAGCGGCGACCTCCTCGCGCTCTCCATCGCAAGCCGCCGCATCCTCGACGACGCAGGCCTGGCGGACGTGCAGGTCTTCGCCAGCGGCGGCCTCGATGAGTTCGACATGGAGGCCCTGCTCGCAGCAGGCGCCGCGATCGACGGCTTCGGCATCGGCACGAAGCTCGGCGTCTCCGCGGACGCGCCGTGGATGGACTGGGCGTACAAGCTCGCCGAGTACGGCGGCGGCCCTGTGCTCAAGCTCAGCGAGGGCAAGGTGTCGCTGGCGGGACGCAAGCAGGTATACCGGCGGACCGGCAGCGACGGGATGTATGCGGGCGACACCCTGGCGCTCGAGGACGAGCGGCTCCCGGATGGGGACGGCGCTCCTCTTCTTGCGCAGGTCATGCAGGGCGGCAGGCGCATCGTCCCCGCGCCAACGCTCGGGGAGTTGCGGGAACGCTTCGCCGCCGGCTTCGCACGCCTGCCGGAACGGCTCAAGGCGCTGCACTCGCCTCCGCTCTACTCTGTGCACCACACTTGGGCTCTCGAGGAGATGCAGTGGGGCGCCACTCAGAACATGCTCGCGCGGCAACGCGGCGAGTAAGAGCCAACCGACGGGGCAATGGGTCTGTCATCCCGAGCGGAGTCGAGGGACCTCTCGGGCGCCGCGCCGTTGTACTCCGAGGTTCCCTGAGAGATGCTTCGGCTGCAGTCAGCATGACAGGACGTCTCCCAGGGACGCGTGATCAGCGACCACTGGTCGTGGCAAGGGCAACTACTCCTCTGCCAGCGCCTCGTCTGTCGTCGTGAGCACCGCGCCGTTGAGCTCCATCAGGTGCAGCGCGCGGTCACCGTCGCCCGGCTCGATGTTCACCGCCGCAACCGCGTCGGACAGCACGTACGTCTCGTACCCGTTGCCGAGTGCGTCCACCACCGTGTTTACGACGCAGTAGTCGGTCGCGAGTCCTCCCACGTACACGCGTGTGATGCCGCGCGCCTTGAGTTGCGCGTCGAGGTCGGAGTCGATGAAGCCGGAGTAGGCGTCCTTGTCGGGGCTCGTGCCCTTACGGACCACGCGGGTGCCCTCAGGCAGCTCCAACTCCGCGTGGAACGCCGCGCCGTGCGAGTCCTGCACGCAATGGTCCGGCCACTGCCCGCCCTGCGACGCGAACGAGGAATGCCCCGCCGGGTGCCAGTCCTGCGTCGCGAACACCTTGCCGCCGCGCTCAGCAAACGCCTTCGCGGTGAAACTCATCTTCCGCGCCACCGCGTCGCCGCCGCGCACGCCAAGCGAGCCGCCGGGACAGAAGTCATTCTGCACGTCAACGACGATCAACGCGTCCAGGTTCGTGATCCGCATGGTGCTTCCTCCTCGTGGACGACTCCCCTCTATGGTACCCCCACCGACGCCTGCCGGAGACCCTGCGTGACGTCGCGGGTGTCTGGTCCCCTCTCCCTTGAGGAGACCTTTGCATAACTGACGGAGGGCGGCGGAGTTGTCTGCTCCCTCTCCCGATGGCGGGAGAGGGCTGGGGTGAGGGTTGGAGGAGCGAGGGGGGATGCCATAGGTTATGCAACGGTCTCTTGAGGGGAGAGGGTCAGGGTGAGGGTGAACCGGCGGGGTGAGGACGTGGCGCAGCGGACCTACGCAAGGGTCCTTCGCGCGGTGAGGGTACTCCAGGGTGGGGCAGGGGAGGCCTATGCTAAAATGACCTCCGAGGCTCCAGGATGCATTTCACGAAACTCCAGGGCGCGGGCAACGACTACATCTATGTCGACGGCCTGAACGAGCAGCGCGACTGGCCGGAGGTGGCGCGGCGCGTGACCGATCGGCACTTCGGCATCGGCGCGGATGGCCTCATCGTTGTGGCGCCGTCGGAGCGCGCGCCCGTACGGATGTGGATGTTCAATGCCGACGGCTCTGAAGGCGAGATGTGCGGCAACGGCATCCGGTGCTTCGCCAAGTTCGTGCTCGAGCGCGGCATGGTGCCCGCCGACGGCAGCACGCTGGACGTGGAGACAGGCGCAGGCGTCCTGAACATTGCGCCGCACTGGAGCGGTGACCGTGTCGTCGGCGCGCGCGTGAACATGGGCGAGCCCATCCTCCGCGCCGCAGACGTGCCGGTCGACGCCTCGAAGATGGGCCCGAGCAACTACGCCGCGTTGGACGTTGGCCTCGTCGGTTCGCTCGGCCTCCGCCCCGAGGACGTGGTGTTCGACGCCCCTCTGACAGTGAACGGCGTAACGTTTGTACTCACCGCGGTCTCGATGGGCAACCCGCACGTCACGGCGTTCATCGATGAACCGGTGAGCAGCGTGGAACTGGATCGGATCGGGCCGCACGTGGAGCACCACGAGGCGTACCCGCGCCGGATCAACTTCCACCTGGCGAATCTCGTCGCCCGGGACCACATCGTCTCGCGGACGTGGGAGCGCGGTTCCGGCCTGACGCTCGCCTGCGGGACGGGCGCCAGCGCGATAGTGGTCGCCGCGCGCCTGCACAGCCTCGTGGACGATGTCGTACGCGTCGACGTGCCGGGCGGCCAGTTGACCATCACGTGGCCAGGCCACGGCCCCGTCTTCATGGACGGCGACGCCGTAGAGGTCTTCTCCGGCGACTTCCCGGACTGAGGTCACCTAGTGCATGTAACGATTCAGATCCGCGTTGATGGGCTCAGCGACACACAAACGATGGCCTGTCTGAAGGACGCCTTCACAGATGCAGTTTCGATTGAACAGGCTAGGGAAGATAGCAGCGTCCTGAACGCTGGGCAGAAGTCGGTTTCTACAATCAAGTACGCCTGTCGTCCGACTAATGAGTCCATAGCGCTGTTCTCAATGCCAGGCGGAGGGATGGTTGAATGCGTTCTGGAGTTTGACTACTCCTCGAATGAGACGCTACCAGCCCTGACGGAGCACACAGTGGGGATTATTGAGCGGCAGGTAGAGCACAGCGCGGGCAAGGTCCACTTCCTGAAGGCTCGGCTCGAAGACGTGAGTTCTCTGGGTACCGCGGTCGAGGGAACACCCTCGCATTGGTTCAACCGCGTTCGCACGCACGTTGCGCAGCGCGACCTGCTGAATAAACTACTGGTAGTTGCAGCACTGGTGGGACTAGGGTCATTCATGTCCGATTTGAAAACAGGCGCGCTGTTTGCAGGGGTCGGTGTAGCTGTCTCGGTGGCAGTGTCGCTTGCTCAAGCAACTTGGGAGCGGCCCCGGATCGAATGGAGGATCAGATGAACCTGCAGAAGGGCCTGGTGCATGAGCGGGTTGTGACTCAAAGCTTGGCTGAGTACTTCACATCGAGCGGATTTCCAGTGGCCAAAGAGGAGCGCTTGCCCAGGGGGGGGCGAGCCGACCTCCTCGTGCACCTTCCGCATGACCGCATCCTGCTCTTCGAGGTCAAGACGGGAGGGAAGAACGATTACTTGGACATGCTCACCACATTCGCACGGATCGAAGGTTACAAGGACAGGGTCAAGGACGCGTACCCCGATGCAGAGGTAACTGAAGCTGTCGTGACGAACATGATTGTGGGGGAGAACTTGGCCGACTTCTTTGCGGAATCAGGAGTTCATATCATCCAGATCCAGGACGAGAACGACAATCTGGACGCCAAGCTCGCGCCTTTGCTGTCAGCGTAGGCTTCACACCGCGATTCCTTCGTATGCGCATCTACCTCGCCAACGTGGGCGCGAATTCCAGCGACTCCTTCGCCAGCCCGCTCTTCGACGACGGCACGTTCGAGTTCCTCCCCATCTCCGATCGGGAGTCGCCCAACGCCGTCCGCTACTCCAACCTGCGTTCCTACTACAATCCTGATCGGGACCTGCTCCGCTACGTACCGCACGGCCTCTGGGACGCCGCCTGCCACAACGACCCTGAGTTCCAGACGTTCACCTACGGCGACAACGGCGAGAATGGGCGTTCCTCGAACCTCACGCGCATAGAGGGAGGAGATGTCCTGCTCTTCCTCGTGAGGCTGAGCCGGAGGGCAGGCGCACGCGGCAGACCCACCAAACTCACCTCATTTGATGGATTCTACCTAGTTGGTGGGTTCTCGATTGAACACCGAGCCGGATTCGAGACGCCGGATTCGCCGCGATTCACTAAGAACGCTCACGCGCTGAGGGGCGACAGGCGATTCCTCGGAGTCGCAGGAACGGATAGGTCACGCAGGTTCTATCGTGCCGTTCCCATTACCCGTGAGATATGTGACCAGGTGTTCAGGGACACGTATGGCCAGCCGTGGGAATGGCCAGCCCACCGGAGCGAGTTGGGAGTTATCGGCTCCTACACCCGCGCGTGCCGCTGTATGCTGGACACGAGCGACCCCAAGCAAGCCAAGCGCACGGAAAAGCTGCGGGCGTGGATTGCTCAGTACACCGGTGATGGGGTTGCTGAATTGTTGGAGGAGGTGACCGAGTGACGCTCTATGCTTACATCATGACGCACGATACCGGGGGATCTCCCAACCCAGATGATGACATCTGCACGTTGGCCTACTGTATGGAAATGACGCGCAGCGTCGCGGGAAGGGACGACTACGTGGTGGGGCTTGCCGGTGAGGCTTTTCGAATGTCGCGATGGAACATCATCTACGCCATGCGAGTCTCCGAACACCTGTCGCCCGATAAGTACTGCGAAGTGTTCTCTGGCAGGACACCGAAAGACGAAGAGGAACAGGTCACCTTAAGATTCGGCGCTCTGGTCAGCAAGGATTTTGTGTATTGGGGTAATCGGGCCCAGCCAATCCCCCCCTCCCTCGGCTTCCTTTGGAGGGCCTTCTATAACAGCAACGGGAGATTGTGCCCCGTGGGACACAAGAACAGCTTTACCTCTACGGAGGTGCAGGCATTCAAGAGTTGGTTCAATAAGCAGCGGAAGGGCAAGCAGGGCGAGCCCTTCGGTACGGTAGCGGATGAGGACAAGCGGCCCCGCACTTCCCATCGCCGCCACCGCAAGAAGTGCTGACGCCTCCTTCGGCAGAGAGCGCTGCCCGCCGCGCAGCGTCACCGGATTCGTGACACCTGCCCCTTTCGCAGTCGTCCCCTGGCCGCATACTCTGTCCCTATGGGCAAGGCAGGATATATCCGTTGCGCCGCCCGGATGCCGGAACCCACGAGTACGTGGCGCAGATTGGCTCGAAATGGCGCAGACTTTCAGCGTTGCGTGAGCGTAGCAGTGGGATTCCCGCCTGCGTGGGAGATGGGCGGCTCTGCGCGGAGATAGGCGGCTGGTGCGCGGAAATGAGCGGCGGATGAGCGGTTTTGCGCGCACCCACCGCCTCCGCAGCCGGGGGTGAATGAGCGGAAATGAGCGGTTGGCAGGAGTGAACAGAGAAAACCTCCCTCCGACCCCCAGCGCAACAACCACCCGCCGCACGCCTGTATAATCCACCACGCGCCGTGAGCGGCGCTCGAGATTTCATGACTCACCCGGAGGTCCGTTCGTATGCAACTCGCCAACCGGCTCGACCAGCTCCCGCCGTATCTCTTCCTGGAGATCAGCCGGAAGATCGCGGAGAAGCGCGCCCAGGGGATGGACGTCATCAGCTTCGGTATCGGCGATCCGGACATCCCGACGCCGGAGCACATCCTGACCGCGCTCAAGACAACGTCCGACGACCCGCCGAACCACCGTTACCCGGAGTCCGACGGCTTGCCGGAGATGCGCGACGCCATCGCGCGCTGGTACACACGCCGGTTCGACATCGAGCTGGGCGACAAGGAGATCGTGCCACTCATCGGGGCGAAGGAGGGCATCGGCCACATGGCGCTCTGCCTCATCGACCCCGGCGACGTCGCGCTCGTGCCAGACCCCGCGTACCCGGTCTACTCCGTCGGCACGATGTTCGCAGGCGGGATCTCCCACCGGATGCCGCTGCTGGAAGAGAACTCCTTCCACCCGGACCTCTCGCTGATACCGGAGGACGTCGCACGCAAGGCGAAGGTGCTCTGGTTCAACTACCCGAACAACCCCACCGGCGCGCTCGCCACATCCGAACTGTTCGAGGAGGTCGTCGCGTTCGCGAAGGAGTACGACATCGCTGTCTGCCACGACGCGTGCTACTCCGAGGTGACGTTCGACGGCTACGTCGCGCCGAGCTTCCTGCAGACGCCCGGAGCGATCGACGTGGGCATCGAGTTCCACTCGCTCTCCAAGACGTACAACATGACGGGCTGGCGCATCGGCATGGCCATAGGCAACCAGCAGCTCATCGACGCGCTCATACGGGTGAAGTCCAACCTGGACTCCGGCATTCCTCAGGCGGTGCAGTACATGGGGATCGAGGCGTTGGACAACACCACGCCCGAGTGGTTGGCCGCGAACAACGAGATATACCGGCGACGGCGCGACCGCGTGGTCGATGCACTCACGGCCATCGGGCTTCAGGTGAACCGGCCCAAGTCCGGCTTCTACATCTGGGCGCGCTGCCCGGAAGGCTGGACCTCGGCGCAGTTGGCCACCGAGCTCCTGGATAAACACGCCGTCGTTGTCACGCCGGGCCGGGGGTACGGCGAGGCGGGAGAAGGCTACATACGCCTCTCGCTCACGACGCCGGACGAGCGCGTGGACGAGGGACTCAAGCGGCTCGAGGGCTGGCGCCTGCCGAACGCACCGGCGGGATAGGACACCGGAACCTTCTCCGCGCGGCGTGGCAACGGGTAGAATCGAAGGCACCAAACCGGAGCGCTCACCCATAGCACGGCAATCCAGAACGGTGGAAACGGCCCAACTGCCGGAGCAGGCGTTGCTCGTCGGCGTGGGCATCAAGGGGCGGCGCTCGCCCTGGACGGTGGCGGACTCTCTTGAGGAACTCGCGCAACTGGCCGACACGGCAGGCGCAGAGGTTGCGGGAACGGTCTCCCAGCAGCTGGAAGCGCCGTCCCACACCTACGTCGGCAAGGGCAAGTTGCAGGAGATCGCGGACGCGCGCCACGCCATCGGCTTCGGTACGCTGATCTGCGACGACGAACTGACCCCAACCCAGCAGCAGAACCTCGAGCGTGCGCTCGGGGAACGCGTGAAGGTCATAGACCGCACCGCACTCATCCTGGATGTGTTCGCGCGGCACGCGAGAACGCATGAGGGACGCTTGCAGGTGGAACTCGCGCAGTCGGAGTACCTGTTGCCGCGCCTGGCGGGGCAATGGAGCCACCTGGAACGCCTCGGAGGCGGTATCGGCACCCGCGGCCCTGGTGAAACGCAGATCGAGACGGACCGCCGGCTCATAGGACAGCGTATCCAGCGCCTGAAACAGGAACTGGAGAAGGTGCGCCGCCACCGCGCCCAGTACCGAGCTCGCCGGCACAGGAACAGGCTACCCGTGGTTGCACTCGTGGGTTACACGAACGCGGGCAAGAGCAGCCTCCTGAACGCGCTCTCCGGCGCAGGCGTGCTTGCGCGCGGTCAACTCTTCTCGACACTCGACCCCGTCACGCGCAGGGTGCGCCTGCCGGATGGCAGCGACGCATTGCTCACAGACACGGTGGGCTTCATCCAGAAGCTGCCTACGACGCTCGTTGCGGCATTCCGTGCGACGCTGGAGGAGGTGCAGGAGGCGTCGGTGCTGCTGCACGTCGTCGACATCTCGCACCCCAACGCGGCGGAGCAGGTGGAAGTCGTCGAGGACATCCTGCGCGACCTCCATCTCACCGATATGCCACGGGTGCTCGCGTTGAACAAGGTGGACCTGCTGGACTCGGACAACGGCGCGGGCTTCGTACCGGAGGCGGGTGCGATCAAGGCCGTGCTTACGTCGGCCGTGACCGGCGCAGGACTGCATGAGCTGTTGCAGGCAGTGTCCGCGCAGGTGAACGATGATGTACCATCCGGCGCTGGAGCGGCGCTTGCAGGCGCGAAAGCCAAACGAGGAGCGACCCGGAAAGACCATGGTTGACGACGAACTATTCCAACTTCCTGAGCACCCTTTCTACAGTTGCGAAGAAGACTGCTTCCTCGTTGCCGACGGATCCCAGATGGGCACGGCGGCAGCCATCCTCGCCCTGGAGCCGCTGCTCAAGCTGATGGTCGGCGAAGGCAACATCTTCGAGCGGCGCCCGGCGAAGGTCATGGAGAAGGACGGCCTGCAGGTCAGCGTAGAGTGCGAGGGCGGCGACGTCGTACACATCGACTTCGATTCGCTGACGGCGCGCAAGACGACGCCGGAAGGCGAGTTCCTGTACCGGGGCGGCCTCGAGGACGGGAACGACGGCATGGGATACCTCCGCGCGCGCTAGGCAAGGTCCGCGCGGCGCGGCGCGGACGACAGTCGGACCGGACCGCTCGACGGGGTCCCAACGGAGGCCGGACGGCCCGGAGTTCAGTGAGGAGCCATACAAGGGCCTCCGGGCATGCAGGGTGAACCTGCCGTCAGATGCACGTTGCTGAAGAGCCTCTGCGGGGGCTGCAACCGGTTCTCCAGGTTGAAGGCGCACTATTCCCGTTATGTAAAGTATTGCATGCTGCGAAGGCCTCAGCCCCATCGGCCCTCCCCCCTTCCGGCAACGGCGCCACCGCGACAAGCAAGGCGCCTGGGCATGGCCGGTCCGCTGCTTGGCGTATCCTTAGAAGATACAGGCTCGCGCTGCGACAGCCGCGCAGCCCATTCCTCTTCGCTGGAGCATTCGGAATGGCGAGGCAGATGCCCGGGACGTGTGCAGCGGCATGCGCTGCCATCGTGGCTGCCGTGCTCCTTTCCGTTGCCGCTTGCGCCCAGGAGGAGCACAGCGAGTTCATTGAGGTGGTGGAAGTGCTGCAGAGAGACTTCGTCGACCGAGACACGCTCTCGGCAACGGAGATGGAGCGTGCGGGCATCGAAGGGCTCCTGGAGTACCTGGACGACCCTTACACCACGTACCTCTCACCCGAGCGCTACGCGGCCTTCAACACCGCGCTTCAGGGACACGAGCCCGACTTCGAGGGCATCGGCGCAAGCGTTACGGAGGTGGAAGGCCAGTTCATCGTGTTGGGACCGCTCCCCGGCTCGCCCGCATTCCACGCTGGGTTGATGGCGGGCGACGTGCTGGTCAGCGTGGACGGAGTATCCATAGAAGAGTTCACACTGGAAGAAGCGGTGGCGCTGATACGGGGCCCGACAGGTACAGAGGTTGTACTGGGCGTCTCGCGGGCCGGCATCTCCCGCCCCGTGGAGATTCCCATTGTGCGCGACACGATAAGCGTCAGTTCCGTTCACGCCCATGTCCTGCCCAGCGGCTTCGGTTACGTGCGTCTGTCCTCGTTCGATGCGGCAACCGGCGTCGACCTGCGCGACGCCATAGCCGATCTGCGCGGGCTTGGCGCTTCAGGGCTCGTGATGGACCTGCGGAACAACGGAGGCGGACTCGTCAACGCTGCGGTGAGCGTCGTCTCCGAGTTCGTGGAGGAAGGTCAAGTATTGCGCTGGCACAATGCGAACGCCGATGAGACCGTGCTGGACGTCAACGGCGAAGGAACAGCCTACGACCTCCCGCTCGTGGTCATCGTGAACGGGTTCAGCGCGTCAGCCTCGGAAGTCGTGTCCGGGGCATTGCAGGACCACGAGCGCGCCCCTATCGTCGGCACTCGCACATTCGGCAAAGGTGCGGTCAATCTGTTGCACGAATTGGAGTCGGGCGCGGGTCTGAACCTCACCATCGCCCGGTGGCTCACGCCGGGTGGGCGAACGATCGAGGGAGAAGGCATCGAACCGGACGTACACGTAGGGCCTGAGGTGAACGTGCGGGCACACGGACGCATCGGCGAGCTGACCCGCGACCTATGCGCGGAATACATGGAGGAGGCGGACTCCCTGGGACGATCGGGCGTATTGGAAGATGCCCTGGAGGAGCTCTGCAGCATCCAACCCGGTCCGGCCCCCCTTGCCTACCCCGATGAGCAACTCGATGCCGCGGTTACCGAACTCAGGCAGATGACAGGCAACTGAGCGATGCCTCCCAAACGCAAAAAGAAGAGACAGCCGGAGCAGCTCCATGCTGGCCAGCCTCGCATTCGGACTATCGCAGACAACCGGCGAGCGCGGTTCGACTACGACATCCTCGACCGCATCGAAGCCGGGATAGTGCTGACCGGCACGGAGATCAAGTCCGTGCGAGACGCACGGGTCGCCATCCGCGACGCATACGCGCAGGCGCGGAACGGCGAGATGTGGCTGCACAACATGCACGTCGCCGCGTGGACGAGCGCAGGCCCCTGGGGGCACGAACCGGCGCGCTCCCGAAAGCTGCTGATGCACGCACGTGAGATAGACCGGTTCAGCCGAGCGGCAGGTCAACGCGGCCTGACCATGATCCCGCTGCGTGTGTACATCAAGGGACACCACGCGAAGGTGGAACTGGCCCTTGCGAAAGGCCGACGGCACTACGACAAGCGGCAAGTCATCATGCGGCGCGAGTCGGACCGGGAGATAGCACGCGCCCTCCGCCGGGAGGACTGAGCGACAGGTGCGGTTTGACCACCCCCCGCAGGAGTAGTAGGATAATAGGTGCAAGTGGTCTGCTGTGGGGATGCGTGGTTTCGACAGGGGATCAGCTTGGCAGGATTGCAGGCCGAGTTCGCCGCCAACTCGCTAATCAGACGGCAAAACATCAACTGCCGACGAACCAGTCGCACTGGCTGCCTAACAACGTAGCCACGCCCCGATAGCCCACTCCGGCGGCTACCGGACGCGCCATACAGCCGGGGTGCAGTGGCTCTGACGCCGCTGCGAGCCACTCAAGACTTCGCGGCAGGTGGCGGGAAGGCCCGCCGGTGGGCCCACCCAGTCACCGAACAAAACGCCGGCTAAGCCTGTAGAACATCCGCGCTGAGCGTCTTCTGGACGGGGAGTTCGACTCTCCCCCATCTCCACCACAGACGAGCCACGGACTCAGAGTCCCCCTGGCATTGCAGAGATCGGAGGACTTGGGATGACAACGAAGGCACAGCCGAAGATAAGCGTTGAGGCAAGCTACTGCGAAGCATCTCCCACCGGGGCGCATCACTGGATCGTCGGATCACCGAGCGCCACGATGGCCGGCGAGTGCAAGTACTGTCACGAAGCACGAGAGTTTCACCCGTTCGAGGACAACATCGGCTTCAACAACAGCCCCAAGAAGAACCGCGCCGCTGCAACCACGGGCGAATAGCACTCCAGGGTCCGCTCGCGATACTCCGAACGACCTGTTGCCCGTATAATCCGCGCCAATCCGCCCCTGAGTGAGGAGGCATGCCCTCTGCGATCCTGCGCGTGCGCGGGCTGGTGATGGACTTCGGCGGCGTGCGCGCCGTCGACAACTGCTCCCTCAACGTGGACGAGGGCTCCATCACCGGCCTCATCGGGCCGAACGGCGCGGGTAAGACGACGCTGTTCAACCTCATAGCCGGTTTCCACAGGCCTACGGCGGGGCGAGTCACCTTCCGCAACGAGCGGATAGACGGTCTACCCTCCTACCTCGTCTTCCGCAAGGGCATCGTCAGGACGTTCCAGATACCTCGCGAGTTGAAACGCATGAGCGTCCTGGAGAACCTCATGCTCGTCCCGTCCAACCAGGCTGGAGAGAGCATGTGGCGCGCCGTCGCGGCCCGTTGGCTCGTCAAGCGCCAGGAACAAGCCATCGAGGAACAGGCGCGGGGCGTGCTCGAGTTCACCGGGCTGTCTGAGGTGGCGGACCTTCCGGCGGAACAACTCTCCGGCGGGCAGAAGAAGCTGCTGGAGTTGGCCCGTACGCTGATGGCCAAACCGCGGATGGTGCTGCTCGACGAGCCGGGCGCGGGCGTGAACCCCACGCTGCTCGGGCGTTTGGTTGGCGGTATCCGCAGGGCGCGCGAGGAACTGGGCATCACGTTCCTCATCATCGAACACGACATGGGACTCGTGATGCGCCTGTGCGACCACGTTATCGTGATGAGCGAGGGCGCCGTGCTCACACAGGGGCCGCCCGCCGCCGTGCAGCAGGACGAACGCGTCGTCCGGGCTTATCTGGGGGCCTGACCCGATGTCGCTCCTCGAAGCAACAGGCGTGCGGGCCGGATACGGCGACACCGAGATTATCCACGGTGTGGACATGCGCGTTGACGCCGGCGAGGTTGTGACCATCATCGGCCCGAACGGGTCCGGCAAGTCCACGATGATGAAGGCGATCGTCGGCATCGTGCAGGCCTCGTCCGGAGAGATCCGGTTCGACGGCCGCCGAATCGATGGGCTGGGTGCCGACCGCCGTATCCCTCTGGGGCTCTGCTACGTCCCGCAGACGGACAACGTCTTCCCTACCCTCACCATCACTGAGAATCTCGAGATGGGCGGCTTCCTGCGGAGCGACAGGCTGGACGGCCGCATCCGGGAGATGTTCGAGCTCTTCCCTGACCTGGCCGAGAAGCGGAACGCCAGGGCCGGCTCTCTCTCAGGCGGACAGCGGCAGATGATGGCCGTCGCGCGTGCGCTGATGCTGGAGCCGAAACTGCTGCTGCTGGACGAGCCCACTGCGGGCCTCTCACCGCTGCTGATGGAGACGGTATTCGGGATGGTGAGGGACATCAACGCCACCGGCGTCGCGATCCTGATGGTGGAGCACAACGCGAAGAAGGCGCTCGCCATCTCTCACCGGGGCTACGTGCTGGCGTTGGGAGAGGTCCGCCTGGAGAACACGGGTCCGGAGTTAGCCGGCGACCCACAGGTGGGCCGGTTGTACCTGGGGAGCGAGTAGGAGACCGCGATGTTCTTCACAGCACGTACGATGAGCAGTCCTGCGGTTGCGCGGGTGAGCCGCGCGGCCCAGGCGGCGCTCGCCATCCTCTTCTTCGTGCTCGCTTTGAGCCAGGTCGGGCTTGCCGTGAACGGCATCTTCCTCGGCAGTATCCTGGCGCTTGGGGCCGTCGGCATCACGCTGGTCTTCGGCGTGATGCGGTTCGCCAACATCGCTCACGGCGACATGATGACGATGGGCGCCTACGTGACCTTCTTCCTGCTCGTGAGCGTCCTCCCGGAGCACACGGGCCTTGGGCCGTTCACTTTCGGGTTCCCGCTGCTCATCGCGCTGCCTGTGAGCATGGCGGCGGTGGCGGCGCTCGCCGTGGGGATGGACGTCCTCGTCTTCAGAAAACTGCGCTTGCGGCGGGCGAACATCGTAACGATAGAGATAGCCTCCCTCGGAGTGGCCATCGCGATTCGCGGCTTCGTCCAGATGGTCTGGGGCACGCCGGTGCGCTACTTCCCGAATGAAGGACGAGCACACCTATCCCTGCCGGCCGATATCAGCATCGCGCCGAACCACCTGTTCGTGGGTGGGGCGGCGCTCGTGCTTGCGGTCGCGCTCCACCTGCTGCTCACCCGCACGAAGCAGGGCAAGGCGATGCGCGCCACCTCCGACAACCCTGACCTGGCGCGCGCCAGCGGCATAAATGCGGACCGAGTACTGTTGTGGACGTGGGGCATCGCGGGAGCGCTGGCAGGTGCGGCTGGCGTGTTGCTCGTCATATTCAACGCGACCTCCCAGCTCAAGCCCACAATGGGCTTCCAACTCCTCGTGCCGCTCTTCGCGGCGGTGGTCGTCGGGGGCATCGGCAATCCTTACGGAGCGTTCCTTGGAGCCATGCTCATCGGCATCTCTATGGAGGTCTCCACCGCGTGGGCGCTGCCCACGTACAAGCCCGCGATAGCATTCACCGTCATGGTGGTCGTCCTGCTGTTCAGGCCGCGTGGCATCCTCGGGAGCAAGGGCTGATGCTGGACTTCCTCACCGCCTTCGCCATACTCATCGGCATCTATTCCGTCTTCACGCTTGGTCTCAACGTCCACTGGGGCTATACGGGGCTGTTCAACATCGGCGTAGCCGGCTTCTTCGCGCTCGGCGCCTACGCAGCATCGCTCCTGACTATCCGCCCTCCGTCGTCCGATCAGGTTGACGACTACCTCTACGCCGGCGACCTGGCGAACCGCCTCGAAGCATTGCCCGTGATCGGAGCCCTGGATCTCTGGTTCATTGCCGGGTTGCTGGCGGCATCGCTTGTGTCCGCGGCGGTGGCGCTGGTGGTCGGCACGATTACCATCCGTCTGCGGGGGGACTACCTGGCGATAGCGACCCTGGGGATAGCGGAGAGCGTTCGACTTGTTTTCCTGAATGAGCGATGGCTTGGAAATGGAAGCAAGGGGCTGTACACGATCCCCCGTGTGTTCGACGGCGTCGCCACGCCACAGGACTACGACCGCGTGTACCTGGTTGTGGTCCTGGTGGTCTTCCTGGCGTTGTTCTTCGGAGTGAGAGCGCTCGTGCATTCGCCATGGGGGCGCGTCCTGCGCGCGATACGCGAGGACGAAGTGACCGCCGAAGCGAGCGGCAAGCACGTGTTTCGCTTCAAGCTTCAGGCGTTCGTGCTCGGGGCAGTGATCATGGGCATCGGCGGCGCACTGTACGCCTTCAATCTGCGCGCCATCTCCCCGTCTGCGTTCACGCCGCTGCTCGGCACGTTCATCATCTGGGCGATGCTGGTGGTGGGCGGGAGCGGACGGCTGTACGCCCCGATCGTGGGGGCGTTCATCGTTTGGGGCATCTGGAGCGGGTCACAGTTCCTGCCGGACCCGCTGGGTTCGCCGAACGTGCGTTACTTCTCGATCGGCGTGTTGGTGGTGCTTGTGCTCGTCTATGCGCCGGACGGCATCACGCCCCTGCTCTCGCGTGTTCGGGAACGGTGGACGGCGCGTCGACGGCTGCGCAGGGCCGTTGCTGAAGAATAGACCAGCGTCCGTTCGTCCTCTCCGATCTTCCAGGACGAACGGACGCTGCCTGAGCGCTATCCACACGGCGAGGCTACTCGGTAACGATACGCTCCGTTACCAGTTCACCACTGACGATCTTCCAGATCCCCATTGCGCCGGTCACGTCGCCATTCTCATCAACGTCGACAGGCCCCGAGGCTCCCTGGTAGTCGATCTGCTGGCCGTCGCGGAGGAGTTCCAGCCCGCGCTTGATCTCGTCCACGCCGGGGCCGATCTCCTCGCCCGGCGGTGCGGACACAGAACGTATGGCGTCTCGGATGGCCGTTGGCTCTGACGAGCCTGCCGCCTCTGCAGCGAGGGCGAAGATGACCGCCGCGTCGTAGGACTCCCGGATGAACGGCAGCGAGAGGTCGCTGTCGTAAGCGGCCATATAGTCGCTGTCGAACCGGGCGCGGTCCTCGTTCTCGAGCGCCTCAGGTGCGGTGCCGTACATCCCTTCGAGGTCCTCTGCGCCCACGGCGGCGATGAGGTCATTAGACTTGCTGCCGTCCACAAAGAGGAATGTATCGGCGGCGCCGCTCTCGATGGCTTCGCGTATGTAGACGCCCGCACTGACGGGGAAACTGATGGCGACGAGCACGTCCGGGGAGTTCGCAGTCGCCTGGGCCAATTCGGATGCGTACGAGGGTTGCTCCGGCTCATGGGGGACTGTTACTACCTGCCCTCCCAGCGCGGTGAAGGACTCTTCAAACTGGTCTGCGAGCCCCTGCCCGTAAGCATCATTGATGTAGAGGGCGCCTGCGGAGCGGTAGCCAAGGTCGTTGTAGGCGAGCTTCGCGAGTACGACGCCCTGGAAGGAGTCCGAGGGCGCAGTGCGGAAGACGAAGTTGTTGTCGTCCAGCACGGTGATGGTGGGAGAAGTGGCCGACGGCGACATGAGGGGCACTTCTCCGTCGACCGTGACTGCGCGCGCGACGGCCTGCGTGTGGCTGCTGCGCAGGGGGCCTACTATAGCGGCGACGCTGTCCACGTCCACGAGCTTGCGCGCGGCGTCCACGGCAGTGATGTCAGTGGTGCCTGCGTCTTCAGAAACCACCTCTATCTGGCGTCCGCCCAGCACGCCTCCGGCCTCATTAACCTGGGTCGCGGCGAGCATTACCCCCTGGTCCATCTGCGTTCCGAACTCGGACAACTCACCGGTGAACTCCATCAGCGAACCGATCTTTACCGGCTCGTCCTCTCCGCATGCTGTCAGCAACATGCCCATGGACATGACCAACAACGCTACCAGTCCGATGCCGACTGACTTTGCGCCCATCGCTGAACCTCCTTCAGGAATGCGCGTGGTTTGCCCCTACCACTGAACGAACATGGGCATGACGACGTGGACATATTCGCCGCCGTCGTCAACGGGACGGATAACTCCCGGGCTCGACGACGTCGTCATCTCCAGCGCGACCTTCTCCTTGCCGATGACGCCGAGCACGTCGCTCAGGTAGCGGCTGCTGAACGCAATCTTCCCTTCGGCTCCCTCAACGTCCGCTTCGAGGTTGCCTGTGTTATCGCCGACTTCCTCCGCCCTCGACGATATCGTGAGTGCCCCGCTCCCTTCGCCTTCCGCGCTCATCTGCAGCCGGATGATGCCGGAGCCATCCTTGGCGAAGATTGCGGCGGTACGCGTCGCGCGCTGCAGTTCGCTGAGCCCGATGATGGCGCGCGTGCCGTGCTCCTGCGGGATGAGCTGCGCGTAGTTGGGGAAAGTTCCCTGGATGAGCTGCGACACCACCTCTATGTTCTTGAAACGGAAGAGGATCTGGCTTCGCTGGGTCGTCACCACGATGTCGACCGGGTCGTCTCCGTCCAGGAGACGCTCGATGTCGGAGAGCGTGCGGGCCGGAACGATGACCGAGGCCTTCTCGTTGGCGGGTTCCAGCAGTTGGGCCTTGCGTACGGCAAGGCGGAAGCCGTCAGCGGCGGCGAATGTGACGTTGGTGCCATCGAGCTCGATGTTGACGCCCGTCAGTACGGGGCGGGAGTCCTCAACTGCGGCGGCGAGCACGACCTGGTGGATAGCATCGCGCAGCGCCCTGCCCGACATCTTCGTGGAGACGCCTTGGTCTATCGCAGGAATGGGCGGGAATTCCTCGGCAGCCGTACCGTTGATGTTGGCCTTCGTGCGGTCGCCCTCTACTGCGATGCCGCCGCCCTGGGCTGCAGTCTGGACCTTGATGGTCTGCCGTCCGAGGGAGTTGACGAAGTCGGTCAGCAAACGGGCGGGGATCGTTACCGAGCCCTCCTCCTGGATGTCAGCGCCTATCCATGTGCTGATGGCGACCTCGAGATTGGTGGCGGACAGCTTTAGCCTTCCCTCGTCCGTTGCCAGGAGAACGTGCTGCGTGATGGGGAGCGTCGTACGAGTGGCAACCGCAGGCTGTACGACACTGAGCCCTTGGCTGAGATTCTCCTGTAGACAGTGCAACTGCATCTTCTAACCTCAATACGTTGTGGTTTTGCGGAGAGAACACCTGCCGCATTTGGGTGCGCAGTATAGGGGACGCCCTGAGAGGGGTCAACGAACAGATTGAGGGAATCCGGCGGGGGCTTGGCGCAGCCGCCGTCTCCGTGTGAAGGCCTGGGCGGCTCGGCCGGCTATTGCCCCATCAGGAACGTGACCAGCGTATCCAACTCGTCAGCGGAGAACTGGGTTGCGAAGTCCTGCGGCATCAGCCCGTCCTCGTAACCTTCGACCACTTCGGCGGACGGGTTCAGGATCGAATCGCGGATGTAGTCCGCCCCCTTGGAGCTGATGCCGTTGAGCGCGGGGCCATCGCTGCTGCCCTTCGACTGAGCTACCGAGTCCAGCTCATGGCACGTGGCGCAGCCGTAAACCACGAATAGCGCCTTCCCGTCGTCCCCGCCTCCGCCCGTGTCGGGTGTGGGCGTGGGGGTTGGCTGCACGGTCGCCCCGGGAGGCGGCTCACAATCGATGCCTGCAGCCCCCACAACCTGCCCTTCCTGGGCGAGATAGCACTCGGGCGTCGAAACGAGGCTGGTTCCGCCGCATGCCGCAACAAGGGCAGATATGGCCAGGGCTGTGGCAGTGAACAGTATGGGAGGTATGGAACGGCGGAGTCGCACGCGGCCTCTTGTCACAGGAACAGGGGCAGTTGTGATTTCTATCACGTTGTATCACCCGTCGCTTCACTGTGTCAAGGAAGCGAACGCCGTGCTGGCGTGGTTCACACGAACAGCTCCGAACAACAAGAGAGGCGGAGCGGCGTTGTCTCCCCAGACCGCCGGTCCGCCTCTCTTCACGTCAGGGACGCTTGGTCAGCTTGCCCGTTTGACCTCGAGGGTCTCCCCTGGAGCAAGTGCAACACGCCGGACGTTGATGCCGAGCTTGAGAAGCCAATACCCCAAGGTCGCCTTGGAGACTTCCAGTTCAGCCGCTGTGGCCGAGAGGCCATTCTCATTGATCTTCTCAGGCAACAGACGTTCCAGCGGTTGGTGGAACCGCTCCTCCACCTGTTGCATGAGCCGGGTCTTGCGCGCCATGTGCTTACCCTCCTCTGCTTAGTATTCGAGGCAGATTCTACATCCACGCATGGCATGAGTGTCAATGTTTAGCATACGACTTTTTCGGACTTTAGCTTAGCCAGACGTTTATACAAAGTATAAGAATCGTCCAGAACACAACGAGCTCCACTCCTGATTCCGCTACAATAAGTCCCTCCCTCCACTCCGAGGCCCATACCTGCCAGCAGAGGTTCCCCTTGCCAGACGAACTGATCGTACTCCTCACAGCGATGACGCCCATCGGCGAACTGCGGGCCTCCATACCCCTCGCCATCACCTCCATGGAGATGCCCTGGCAGCGGGCGCTCGGCCTGTCGATCGTAGGCAACGTCATCCCTGTGCCGTTCATCCTCTATGCACTGCGAACCGTTGGCGCTCGGATCGAGAAACAGCAGAACATCGCCGGGCGCCTCCTGCGCTGGCGCACCGTTCGTATCCAGCAGTCGTGGGGGCCGCGTGTGCAGCGCTATGGCTTCCTCGGCATAGTGCTCGCGGTCGCCATTCCCTTACCGCTCACCGGCGCATGGACCGGCGCACTGGTCGTTTGGACGCTCCA
>DAOUHP010000079.1:0-72046 GCA_034428575.1 Dehalococcoidia bacterium
GAGGTGTCGATATCTGGATCGCTCCACCGGAGGCGCTGCCTTACAGCTCCGAGCGATACGAGCCCTTCTGGGCCGCAGCCGAGGAGCTTGGCGCCACCGTCAACATGCACATAAACGGCCGCGCCGAAGCCCGCGAACGCGACCCCGCGGGGATCCCGATCCATTCGATCAACGGGCACAAGTCCGACGCGATGAATTCCCTGCTGCACATCATCGCCTCCGGAGTCCTCGAGCGTCACCCTCGCCTGAATATCGCGGTGGCGGAGGCCGGCGCAGGCTGGGTCCCCTTCTGGCTCCAGGAGGCCGACCACTACACCATGAGCCGCCGCTCCACGCTCCCCATGCCGCCCAGCGCGTACTTCAAACGGCAGGTCTTCTGCACATTCATCAGCGACGCGGTCGGCGCGTACCTGTTGCGGGACTTCGGCCAGGACAACTTCATGTGGTCTAACGACTACCCCCACCCCGCCTGCACATGGCCCGACTCCCACATCCTCATACCGGACGAACTGGGGGGCCTTCCCAGCGACGTGCAGGAGAAGGTCATCTGGCGCACGGCTGCCAGGGTATACAACAACGGCGAGCCTCCCGCCCCACCCGACCCGCCCGGCGACCGCACGGAAGTTGAACGCTGGCTGGAGGACCACAGGGACTTCGGCGCCAGCGCACGCCCGAAGCACCGCACCTCCCTGTGACGGCGGCCAGCATGATGCGAAGCCCTCGTGCGGCATCAGGCGGGCGATATTGAGGAAACGGCGGACGTGGAGTAATCTCCCACCAACGTCGCGTAACCAAGGAGTAGAGAGATGGCAACCACGAAGCAATGGGGCCGTGACAAGCTCTCCCCCGACGAACTGATGGACGGACTCGAAGACATCCGGGCGGAGTGGAAGCAGGGCCACCCGGCACGAACGAAGGCGACTACTGTCGAAGCGATCGCTGAGCGCAAGCGCCGAACCCACCTGGGCGGCGACGGCAATCACCGGTTCGAGGGCGAACGCTACATCAACACCACCAACAAGGAAGTGCGCCGCTTCCAGCTCCGCAAGCTCATCGACGAGGGCGGGCAGGACACCGTCGGCGGACCCGTTCCCAGCCATCCCACGTTGAGCCGCTGGCACTCGGAAGAGTTCGGCCTTCCGAAGGAAGAGATCGACGCATTGGAGAAGAGCGACTGGGCTCCCGAAGAGCTCGTTTCCAATGGCTGGTACTACTGGATGCACCGCACCGAGCCCTGGCCGGTGCTGCTGGGCAGCGCCCTCGTCGGCGAAGGGGAGAAGCGGTTGCCCGAGGTCCGGGAACAGATGATCCAGGACCTCGAGGAGACGAAGCAGCTCTATGAGAAGCTGGGCATCAAGGACATAGAGCGGGCGATGCTCAACCAGCGTGAGCACTCGCCTATCGGGGCCGACGCAGACCACGTGGTCTTCGGCGAGGACGTGACCAGGGCGTTCGTAGACACGCCGAGCCTGCAGGAGCGGCTGCGCCGGGTCTTCATCTTCAGGCTGCAGCGCCGGTAGCAACGCGTCTCGTCCTGCCCGCAGACCTCGACATGCCGCGTCGTCCGCATGCGCCCTCGCGGCATGCGGACTCATCGCGGACTCAGTCCAACCCGAGGGTATAGCGAATGCTGAACCACCCGCCCTATAGCGCCGACGACCTGAAGAACCCGCCCCTCCCCGGGGCTGAATTCATCGCCCTGCTCCACCGGCAGAGGGCTGAACGGTACCCCGCACCCCCGCCGTTCTATCAGCTCCTGTACGACGGCACGCTGAGCAGGGACGACCTGCAGCTGTGGGCGAAGAACCACTACTACTACCTGGACCACGGCCTCCAATTCAGCACCGCCGCCCTGTACGTCAAGAACAACGACGAGGCATCACGGACCCACGAACTCAGAAAGCTCGTCAAGATCGAGGGCAGGGACATCGTGAACGACCTCGTCGGCTGGACCACCCCCGCCTACGAAGAGCTGTGGATGCGCTTCTGCGAGGGCCTCGGCCTCGAACGCGAAGAGGTCACGGCGTGGCGCAACTTCACCCGCTCCTACTTCGCCGTGTCCACGCTCTCGCTATGCACACGGTGGTGGGAGTGGTCATGGCTCGACGGCATCGCCGGGCTGTTGGCCAGTGACCTGCTGGCCCACGACACCATGGGCAAAGCAGGTGACGCTCTGAAGACGCAGTACGGTATCGCGGAGGAGCACCTCGAGTTCTTCCAGCGCTTCGCCGACGACGCAGAAGAAGACCTGGGATGGGAAGAGGCGACGCTCGCCGAGTGGGCCTGCACCACCGAGCGGCAACTCACCGCGGCCAGGGCGTTCCGCTACCGGCTGGACATCGACTACCAGTACGTCCAACCCGTCCACGCCGCGATCACGACGGGGGAACTCCCCGTCCAGGTACCGGTGTCGGTCTACGAGGACGGGCCACCCTCCATGTAGCCGGGATCAGGAGCTTGGCTTGGCCGTCTTCTGGACGAGTTCGCCGTCCGCGAACTTCAAGGCGTGGGTACGCTCGCCCGTCAGCATCTCGGTGTGTACCGACTTCGACACCGGGGCGAGTTGGGCGACCCTGCTCCAGCGCTCACCGCCGTCGCCGGTCCACCAAACCTCGCCGTCGGTCATGCCGGCGAACAGCTGAACGCTCCCGCCCGCCTCTTCGAGACACATCGCCTCGATATTGCCGTGCAGGCGATCGGGCAACCCGCCCGACAACACCGTCCAGGAGCGCCCGCCGTCGGTACTCCTGCCGATCCTGCCGCCGGCGAATCCCTCCACTGAACCATCCTGCACCCAGGAGCGCGGTCCCGTCCGCGAAGCAGACACGTACAGCGTGTCCGGGTTGCTCGGCAGGTGCACTAACTGGTCCGGATAACCGCCGATATCGTTCTCCTTCCCGAACAACTCCAGCCAGGACCTTCCGCCATCCTCGCTCAGGAGCAGTCCGGCGCCGCCGGTCGTCCGGAGCACGGAGGGGTTGCGATGGTCGATGACCGTGCGATGCACGTCCGGGTTCGGCACCTCGACGTCAGCCCACGTCCTGCCGCCGTCGGTGCTCTCCAGCAGTCCGCCGACCTCGATGCTCACGTACATGTGTTCAGGGTCAAGGGGATGGAAGTTGATGTGCTTCAGATGGGCCTCGAAAGGGTCGGCAGCGAAGCGCCATCGAGGGACTGACTCGACCGACCGCATTTCCGGCAGCTCGGCCCAAGTGGCGCCCATGTCGTCGCTGTAGTAGAGGTGCGCCGGCTCCGTGCCGGCGAACAGCCGCTTGCCGCCGCCCCTGTCAACTGCGGCGAGGCTGAACAGGCTGCGGACGTCAATGCCCGCATCCCGCGGTTGCCACGTCTGGCCGCCGTCTTCGCTGGCATATACCCCGTCCCACCAGGCGCCGGCGAACACGGTGCCGTCCACGAACAGCAGCGCATGGATGTGCTTGCCTTCCAGGGAATGGTGGACGATCGGCCAGTTGTCGCCTTCGCGGCGCAGCTTCACCACGCCGTCCATGGTCCCGACGAGCACCTCGTTGCTTGAGAGGTCCGACGAATAGATGGTCGTGCCTCCGTGCGAAAGTCCAAGCATCGGCTCCTCCCTCATGTCCTGCCCAGAGGATACACCCGGGCGTTCAGGCATCCTGCTGTGACGATGAGGTGCCGGGTCAGCGCATGCGTGGAGCGGCGTTTCACGTACCTGTTGACTTCCCGTACTGCCAGAGCGTCTTGACCCTGGCGGAGATGGCAACGATGAGGAGGGCCGACGCGCCTCCGCCAATGACGAGCGCCATCTGAGGCCCCAGCAGGGCGGCCGCCACGCCGATCTCCAGGGAGCCAGTACTGTTCGCCAGTGTCGAGAACATCTGCGACGTTGCCGCAGTCCTGCCACGGAAGTTGTCGGGGGCGACCAGTTGTATGAGCGCCTGGCGCAGCGTGTAGCTCACCATATCGGTCAGCCCCAGTCCAACTGTGGCCAGCAGGCCCAGCCAGAACCAGGGTGTTGCGCCCAGCAGGGCCACGAATGCGGCATAGCAAAGGCCGGACATCGCCAGAAGCACGCCCTTGCGCCGCACGTCGCCGATGCCCAGCAGTATGACGCTGGCAATCACGGCGCCGACGGCGGGCGCCGCGTTGAGCACGCCCAGACCGGTTGCCCCAACGCCGTAGACGTCCTTTGCGAGCACAGGCAGGAGGATCCTGTAGAAGCCGAACGCCATCGCCATCCAGTCGATCAGGAATCCCGCGAAGATGATTTTCTGCTGCCACGTGAACCTGAGTCCATCGACGATCGCGGCGATGGAGACCCGCCTCCGGCCCGATTCTCCTTCCGGCACCCCGGACGTGGCGATGAGGACAAGGGCGCCCAGGCTCGCAACCTGGAGCATCCCATTCGCGAGGTACGCGTACCCGATGCCGGTGGCGTCCACGATTCCGCCTGCCAGGACAGGCCCGACCAGCAGCGTTCCCTGCGTGGGGACGCTGAGCAGGGTCACCGCGTTCATCATGTGCGAACGGGGCACGAGACGGGCCATATAGGCGCGCTGTGCCGGTCCACCGACGACCGCGATGGCCCCGGAAAGGCTCGTGAGCAACCACAGGTGCCACACGGCTACAAGGTCAGCGAAGATGAGGAAGGCCAGCAGGAAGGGAGCGGTCAGACCGACGGTGTGGGTGATGATCAGCAGCTTCTTGCGGTCAACGTGGTCTGCGATGCTGCCGCTCACCAGGCCTAGGGTCAGCACCGGGACGGCCTGGAAGAGTCCCGTGAGTCCCAGCTGTACCGCCGACCCGGAGAGTTCGTAGATCAGAAAATAGTTCAGCATCTCCCGCATGTAGCGGGCGAGGCCGCTGAAGATGCCCGCGATCCACAGGAGACGAAAGTCGCGGAATGTCAGCGAGGCCCAGGGACGGATGCGCTCCGCTGGGCTGGCCTCGGCTGTTCGGTCTTCATCCTTCACGGATGGCTTCGCCTATTCCGGAGAGCGTGGGATACGAAGTGCTCGAAGCACTCCCATGAGTTGCAGTTTAGTCCCCATAGACGCGAGGGCGTTCGAGGAATGAGCGTGAAACGGGCAACCGGACAGGATGGAGGACGCTTGCTCAGGCGTGTCATTGATGGCGTACACCGGCCTTCATACCGTACTTCCGGGCTATGACGGCCGCGATGGTGGTCATCGCACCGATGACCAGCGTCAGTATCCCTGCATTCTCGAGTTGCCGCCCGTAACCGCCGATCATCCACTCCAGGCTGAGTATCGAGAGCGTGACCGTGCCACGGCTTGCCAGGAGGATGATGCTGGCGGTCGTGTTTGCCGCAAGGATAAAGTTGAACGTGCCGATGAGGATCATCGTCGGCATGATCAAGGGCACCCAGATGCGCCAGTACGTACGCCACCACCCCGCCCCGTGCACACGCGCCGCGTCCTCGATCTCCTGTCCAATCTGCAGGAACGCGGTTTTGAACAGCTGCGAGCCGGTCAGTTTACCCTGGAGCACGATGACCAGTACCAGGATGTAGATGGTTCCATACAGGGGCACAAGGAAGGGCGTCCCCAGGAACATCCACAGCAGACCCAGGCTGGCAAGCATCCCCGGCACGGCCGCAGACATCCAGATGATGCTGTCCAGCAGTGTCCTGCCCGGCCAGTTGGTCCTGACGAGGATGTACGCCAGGATCGAAAAAAGGATGGGACTGATGATCGCCGTGGACATGCTGAGCACCAGCGTGTTCCTGAACGCACTCAGGAAGAGGTCATCGCTCAAAACGGCGCTCCAGTGCTTCATCGTAAACAAGGGTGTGGCGCTGAAGAAGCCCACGCGGGTCATGAAGCTGCCGCCTATCAAGACGAGGATCGGGGCAAGTATGAGCATGATAAGGACGAACACAACAAAGGCCGTCGCCACGGGTTGCCACTTGCCAAGCGAGATCAGGCCAGGACGCATCTGGCCCGTCACCGTCGTGTACTGTTTCCTGGTCAAGAGCCAGCGCTGCATGGGCACGATGATGGCGATGATCCCCAGGGTTATGGATGCCAACGCTGTTGCCTGGCCGTATTGCGGCGGGTCCTGGAGACGAATGAAGTCGTAGATCAATGTGGAGTAGACGTAGAACCGGATGGGCGTTCCCAGCAGCAGTTCGGTCTCGAACGAGCTGAACATCCGCACGACGTTCAACATGAAGACGACGACCAGAGCTGGCATCATCACCGGCAGCGTAACGCGGAACAGCGTACGCATCGTCGAAGCGCCCGACACGTGCGCCGCTTCCTCCAAAGCAGTGTCCATGTTTCTGAACGCTGGCGTCAGCAGCATCACCTTGGTTGAGATCGCGTTCCCCATTAGGTGAACGAATACGATCCCCGGCACGCTGTAGACGTTAAACACTGCCTCATCGATGAAGGGCAGGTAGGTCAATGCCTTGTTCACAATGCCCACGTCGGGATCGAGCATGTAGATCCAGCCGAGCGTAACGGCGAGACCAGGAATCATGAATGAAACCCAGAACAGGAACTCGAAACCGTGCGAGAACGGGATGCGGGTCCTGGCCAGGAGCCATGCGATGAACACGGCCGTCGGGAAACTGATAGAGGTGTATGCGAAGTACACCATGAACGTGTTGCGGATGGCTGTCCAGAGCCTGGGCTGGGAAAAGGCGATCCGCCAGTTCTCCATCGAGAACTCGTAGGGCTCGGTTATCCCCGCGACGTTGAAGCTGTTGACGAGGATCAGGATGACCGGGTAGACGACATACGCCCCCAACGTGATGAGGAGCGCGACCATGATGAAGGCACCCTTGGGAGGCAGTTGAATGTGGGCCTTCAGTTGTCGCGCTTGAACCAACATCCGATATCTCTTGTGGGCCTGAAACAGGGTGCAGTCTGCAGCACCAGCGTGGTATGGGCAGACTGCACCCTGTTCATGCTATGCCAGGATTCCGCTCTTCCTACGGGTTGCCCTGGAGCCAGTCCTCCCTGAGAACCTGCAGTTCCGCCCACGCGGTGTCGAAGTTCGTGTAGTACTTAGGATCGCAGCAGGGGTTCGCGTAAGCGATGTCCTCGTACAGCACGTTGTCAGGCTCCACGCCAGTCTTAGTGGTGTCGATACGCAGGGAGTTGTTCCCCGTCGAGGTCTCCAGGACCTCCTGCGCCTCCAGCGTCAAGAGCCAGTTGATGAAGAGTTGCATCGCCGCAGGGTTGGGGGGGCGGTCGACGGCCATGACGTTGCTGCCGCCGGTGCTGATCGTCAGTCCTTCCTTCATCGCATGGGGGAAGTAACGCTCGATGGGCAACCCTTCCGAGGTGAGGTCGTTGACGACGCGGCCGCAGCCCAGCAGGCATATGTCCTGCTTCCCCAGCGCAACGGCCTCTGCCGCCTGCCGCTGGTCGGAGTAGACGACCAGGTCCCGCTCCCTGAGGAGCCGGCGCCAGAAGTCCGGCCCGACTTCGATGTGCACCCACGAGGCGTTGTTCCCCTGGCCTGTGCCCCACGGTTCCGCGGAAGCCAGCCTGCCGTGCCATCGCTCGTCTTCTACGAAGTCCCAGTACGATTGGGTAGCCGCCAGGTCCTCCTCAGTCACATTCTCCGTATTCCAGGCGAACGCGGATTGGCGTCCTCCGTTGGCCGAATAGCCCAGCGTGTAGGTCAGGTCCGGGTCACTCAACCACAGGCGTCCCTGGAACCACTTGGAGGTGTCGAGAACGTCAGGGTGGATGAGCAAGGGTTCGATGGGTACGAGCATGTTGTTAGGGATCAACAGGCTCCTCGGGGTCGTCGTGCCGGTGACCCAGGCGTCTACTGAAAAGATGTTTGCTTCGCGCTCCGCCATCATGCGGTTGGCGTTCTCTGACCCGGTACCGCCCTGCGAGGTAACGGAGATACCGAAGTTCTCCTCGAACAGCGGAATAACCGCCGTCCGCAGCGCACGCGACGTATTTCCCGCGAGCACGAGGCTGAGCTCGCCCTCTTCCTGCGCCTTGGCAATGAGCGCGTCCCACTCGGCCTTGAACTCCATCATCGCGTCGGGTGTGGGGGTATTGGCCGGCGCCGCCGTTACGCCAGGCTCCGGCGCGGTCGTAGCAGCGGGCACGGGCGTGGCCGTCGGGGCTGGAGGAGGGGGAGGACTCGTAGGCGTAGGCGTCGGGTCGGCCCCACAGGCTGCCAGCACCAGCGGCAACAGGAGAGCCAGGACTCCTGCTGCAAGCACTCTTCTCACTCCCCGGTAACGGTTGAAACGTCTGGTGAACATGGCCCTCCTCCTGTGGGGTGACTTGCGGTTGTTGCCCGATCGATCTGTCCTCTCACTCCTCCCGTAGCGCCTCTTCATCGACCTGCACGAACAGGCCTGCCTGAGCGGACGTCGTCGACGTAGGCGGTGGCACTGTCCAGGATAGTCCTGGCGACGGGCCCATACTTCGCCCTCGGGCGTTCCAATTCGTTCGCGTTCCACCCCAGCACGCCGGGGACGACGGCGATATCGCCGTCGCAATTGTCGCCCGCTCCCGTGCCGCTGATGGTTGGGATGCGAAGCGCCTTCGTGATCGACGTGGCCACCTCGGGGGTCACGCCCGTGAGGATCACACTGAACGCACCCGCGTCCTGCAACGCGAGGGCATCCTGCATCAGCTTGTCCTCGGCAACGGAAAGGCCGTCGCGCGCGCCTCCGGTCATGCCAGAGGCCATGGGCGTCAGGCCCATATGCGCCTGTACGGGTATCCCCACCTCGACGAGTCTCTGGACGACTGGTGCGAACTCAGCCCCACCCTCCAACTTGACCGCATCCGCCCTGGTCTCCTTCATCAGGCGGCCGGCGTTGCGTACCCCCTCTTCCACGCTCACCTGATAGGACATGAATGGCATGTCCGCTATCACGAACGTCTGGGGCGCCCCCCGGCGGACGCTGCGCGCCATCAGGATCATCTCGTCCAGCGTGACGTCGTTGTTCGACTCGTGCCCCAACAGGAAGCGGCCGCCGCTGTCCCCCACGAGCATGAGGTCCGGCCCTGCCTTGGCCAGTATGCGGGCCATCTCGTAGTAGTACGCGGTGACCTCAACGATCCGGCGTTTCTCATCCTTCATCAACTGGATGTCGGCAATGTTCATTCGGCCAGGCCTCTGCGCGGCGCCTACTGGTCCACCGGGGGCAGCCGGAGGTTGATGCCCCGTCGCGCCAGTTCTTCGTAGTACTCTTCCCTGATGTTCGGGTCTTCGAGCGTGAAGCTGAGCTTGTACTGCAGGTCGTTCGGGTTGTCTCCCTTCGCCGCCCCTCGCGGATCGTAGGTCGAGCCTGAGCCGTACCTCGCAGGCCCGCCGCGCACGGCCAACTGCCGGAACGGTTTCGTCCCCACGTTGAAGTGCTGGTGGAACTCGCCGGTCATGGGAGCTATGACAGACCCCGGTTGGACCCATACCTTCGTGCGATTCTCCGGCTTCATCTCGTCACCGGGCATGAAGAGGAACTCGTAGCCCTCCCCGTCCACGACGATCACGTGGGCACCTGCGGCATGCCGGTGAGCGGTCGTATAGGTCCCTTCGGAGACTTCCAGGATATGCAGTCCGAGGCCGGTGTTGGCCATGGAGAGTCGCATGATGTACGTCCGCTCCGCGCGCTCTGGCCACTCGTCCAGCTCGAAGTTCCTGATGTCGGGGATGAAGTTGGTCTCGAACAGTCTCAGGTTCCACTTCTTGCCCTCACCGGCGAAGTAGTTGGGAGAGGAAGAGAACCGGTCCTCGAACACGTAGGGGCAGTTGAAGACGAAGTCCAGGTTGTGGAAGTGCCTGATGATCTCAGGCATGTTGGTCCCGAACATGATGCGGCAGGGCTCGGTCCCCGATCCGTTGAACTCCTGGTGCCAGGCGTTCAGTGGGATGGCGAGCAGGGACCCCTCGTGCCACTCCACGGCATGATGCGGTCCCCCCTCCTGCCAGAGCGTGCTCGCCCCGCGACCCTTCAAGACGTACATCACCGCGTCGTACATGTGATGTTCCGGCTTCAGCTGTCCTCCGGGCGGAATCTCGACGATCTGGAGGTTGTTGACTTCCTGGTCACCCAGGCGTGTGTACGCAGCCTTGCCTCCCCGCCGCTCCCAGTCACCCAGTTCCAGCGTGATCAGGTCCTCGAGGTAGCTTCCCTGGTAAAGGGGGACTCCCTCCTGGCGAACGAAGTCCTGATATGCGCTCGCCACATACCATTTGTCGAAGTCAGGGTCCCTCATGCTCTTGCGTTCGGCGCTGGTGTTCTGCGTCATCGATACTCCGTGATGTCCTTGTGTATTTGCGGCGGTTCGGGCCGGAGCACGGCTGCGTGTCCCGGCCTTATGTACTCAGGCGCTTCCGTTGTGCGCCTTGGTCATGGCGCCGTTTGTAGCCGCGCCGTTCGGGGCGGCACCGTTCTGGCCGGCCTCTACGGCAGCCTCCGCATCCGCCATGTAGCGGAACGAGAGGTCTTCGGCTTCGGTCCTGGGGATCGCTTCCACTTCCTCGGGACGCTTCATCCCGCGCGCCTGCAGGACCAGCCGCCGCCAGTACACCTGGTGCAGGTCGGTCGCGGACAGGTGCTCGGGCGTGTCGTACCGCTGGGGGCTGACCGCCTTGAAGTCCTGGCTCGAGAAGTTGATGTACATCGCCCAGCGCCAGTAGACCCTGTGAAAGACCCGTTCATAGACCCGCCCGATCCAGTTCTTCGGGCGCACAGCCTTGTAGTAGATCTGGCGCGACAGTTTCTCGGTCACGGGGATGCAGTTGCGCGTGTACAGGTCGGTCCGGTGGTCGCCGCGGTACATGCCGGGCAGGTGATGGCCGCTGGCCCACTCCTCCGGAGCGTCCCACGGCGGCAACTTCGCCACACGCTTCCTGTTGATGCTCCAGATCCACGACCACCAGAGGCGGTAGCTATGCTTCGGCCACGTGGCGTCCAGCAGCGGGAAGTACTTCCGGTAGCTATTGCCGCCGGAGGACCTTCGTTTGTTGGGCGGTCCCCCTATGGCCACCACAGCCCTGCCGTTGACGATCTTCTGGCGGGAGCCGGTTGCGGAAGACCACATCATGGGGTTCTGCAGCTGACGGAAGGAGTTGCGGTGAACGTATGGCACGTGGGCGTCCCCGCCGTTCTCCAGCGCAAGGTTCCACTGGACGGGCCAGTACTCCGTGTGGAAGAGGACGGTCGTAATGTCGTCGAAGAACTCGGGCGGCACGTCTTCCTCGATAGGAGCAGGGTCCTCCTCACCCATCCACACGAACACCATCCCCTTGTGGGTCTGGGTTGGATACGCGCGGGCCTTGACCTTGCCGGGGACCTGGGAATCAGGCCCCTCGGGCAGCACGGCCAGCACGTTTCCGTCGCCGTCATAGGTCCACCCGTGGTACGGGCAGGAGATCGTTCCCTCATAGTGGCAGTCCCCGTGCATCAGGCTCCCGCCACGGTGGGGGCAGACGTTCCACAGCGCCTTCACCTGGCCGTCGCCGCCACGGAAGAAGACGAGGTCAACGCCGCAGATCTTGACCCCGACGGGCTTATTCTTCACCTTCTTGTCTTCCAGCGCCGGGTACCAGTACTCGATCAGGCCAAGGTCGGGAATGAGGGCCCGCATGTCGCTTGCCGACATGGGTCTGGGCCGTCGAGTCGCGCTGGACTCGTCGATAGGGTCTGCCGGTCGGTCTACCGTCTCAACCATGACTACCCTCCAACTCTTCGCTCGTCCTTACCTGAACAGTACAACAGCCTTGCTGGAATTGAAGATGTATGTCTCCGAATATGCAAGCACCTCGGGGACCTGACCCTCCGTTGCGCCCGCAAGGCATACCCAGTTGAGTAACTCGTTCTGTCCCGATTCCCGGATCTGGCGAGGGTCCAGGTCCCGCCAGAGTCCTTGTCTGCCTTCCCGCAGCTCTTCATATCGACGCCGGTCCTCTTCGACGTCCGGGAACATGTAGTCGTTCTTGCTGGTGAGCGACGCATGGGACCAACTGGACGAGCCTATCAGCACCACTCTCCAGGGGCTCTCTTCCACGATACGGCGGACCGCCCTGCCCACGTCGAAACACCGCCAGGGGCTTGGCGAAGGCGGGGGCGTATAGGGCATCTGCTCCTGAAGCCGTCCCACCTCAGTCCGCTCCCCGGAGCCGGGTATCCGCAGGTCGCTCCCATAGCAGTTCACGTGGAATGGGATGATGGGATACGGGAACCCCACGCGGTCTGCATCGAGATAGTCCACCGTCCGAAGGAACGCGTGGCCCAGCCGCTTGGCATGGAGCAGACCCCAGGCGCTAGGGATATCGAACCCTTCGGCGATCAACTCCCGGACGATGTAGTCCGCCGCCTCACGATGACCCGTTATCAGGCGCTCGTGGTCCGGCCCCTCGTTCCAGATATTGGGCAGGCGCATGCCGCCGGCGCATACCAACTGGTCCAGCCCGAAGACGCAGAACGGAGGGAGGAGGTCCTCCTTGAAGTTCTCGTACTGGTCGTCCCCCCAGATCAGTACGAAATCGGGGGCGAACTCGTCTATGGCTGCACGGGCCGCACGAAAGCCTTCCAGAAGCGTGTTGCGGTGCCTGTTCGCCGCCGCCGCTCCCTCATCGTCGGCCCACTCTTCGCGCATGGGCGCGGGCCAATTCGCCCGATCCTTCCAGCGTTCGGGTGTCCGAGGGTCTGCAAGATTCCGTCGGAAGTACACATCGGCCATCGTCTCATCGGTCATACCGACGTGTGGGCCGTGCGTACAACCGACCGCCAGCACTGCTCCCATGCTCCACTCCCTTCCTTCGGCGGATACAGCAGCACGCGAACAACTGCCCTCTACTGGACTTATAGCGGATGGGTGTGGTTCGGTCAAGTTGAGCGTCTTCTGAAGTGAAAAACGTGGACGCTTGTTCGGCCCATGTCGCTAATCGTAAGTGAAGGCGACGTTCATCACATTTCTCGGAGGCGACGCCACGCGAGCTTCCGTGTTCCCATCGGTCCTCCCTCCCTGCTCCAGAGCTCGGGCCCCACGGCAACCGGGAAACGGCGGTAGACTCCACAGCGAGGTAGCCGTGCACTTACTCTTGCGGACTGCGTTCACGAAAGCCGTCCTGCTCCTGAAACGGGCCGAGCCGCTCGACCTTGCTCTGGCGGCGGTGCTGGGGTCCTGGCTATCGTTTCAGGTCTCCCAGTTCTGGGTCTATTGGGACAGCCGCCTGTTCGTGAATATCCACGTGACTCTGGCGGCTGCAATGACCGCGACGGCGTTCATACAGGCGAAGCGCGGTCTACCCCGATGGCTTGTCGGTGTCCCAGCCCTCGCAATAGCGCTCTACACGGCGCTGTACTTCTCGCCCTACGGCGCGGCAGCAGGCGCGGAGTTGACGAGCAGCCGCGTCCCTTCCATGGTCGTAGGCGGACTACTGTTGGTGGTCGTGGTC
Source organism: Dehalococcoidia bacterium (assembly GCA_034428575.1). GTDB lineage: Bacteria > Chloroflexota > Dehalococcoidia > Lucifugimonadales > Australimonadaceae > Bin16. The sequence goes on from DAOUHP010000079.1 coordinate 13,393, forward strand.
GCCATGGTCTGGCGTGCCTTCGGGCCCACGCTTGCCCTGTTGGTGCCGGTGTTCACCCTGTACATGTTCCTCGGCAAGTTTGCTCCGGCGCCGCTCACCGTCCCTTCTTATGGCATAGAACGGATCTTCAATCGACTGACGCTGGGGGCGATCCATGGAGAGCTGACCTACGAGGTCGCAAATTACCTTTGGCTTCTCATCTTCTGGGGGATACTGATCCAGGTGTCGGGAGCCGGGCGCTTCATCCGGCTCGTCGCTCAGCAACTGTCCCGCAAGCTCGCGACCGGGCCGGCGCTCGCAGCGGTCACCACGAGCGCACTCGTTGGCTCGTTCACCGGGACCGGCAGCGCCAACGTCATGGTTACGGGGTCGGTCACCATTCCACTCATGCAGCGCGCGGGTTACAGGCCTGTCGAGGCCGCAGCGATCGAGTCCGCAGCCTCAACCGCTGCGGCCATCACTCCGCCGGTGATGGGGATCGTGCCGTTCATCATGGCAGCCACGCTTGGCGTGCCGTATACGACCATCCTCAAGATGGTCTTGCTCATCGCAGTTATCTGGTACGTCTCGGTCATCATCTACATCCTGGTTGCGAGCGCCCGTCTCGACCTCAAACAGGCTGGCGGCGACGACGAGGCACCACCCATCCCGCTGGGCGAGGCGGTCCGGTCGGCGATGTTGATGATCGTTCCGGTGAGCACGCTCATCCTGTTGATCTTCCGGAACTGGCCCCTCGTGGACGCCGTGACCTGGGCTGCAGTGACGCTCGGAGTGCTCGCCATCGTGTTGCGGGTGGAGCGAAGCCCAGGCGTTTGGTGGGACGGCATAAAGCGGGCCGCAGTCACGGCGAGCGCATTCTCATTGGCGATCGTCGTCGTCCAATACGTCACCGAGATCCTGTTCTTCAGTACGTTGATCATCCGCGTCGGGGCGCTCGTAGATGTATTGGGCGCCGGCAGCCTCATCGTCGCGGGACTGATCGTGTTGGGCTTCGGCGTGCTCATAAGCGGTCCACTCCCGCCCCTCGCCGTGTATTTCGTTATGGTCATAGCCTTCCAGCCCGTGTTCTACGAACTCGGCCTGCCCCCATCGATAACGGTATTCACAGCGTTCTATATCGGCGTGCTCGGCGCGATCACGCTCCCCATGGCCCCCAGCACGATGGTCGCGGCAGGGATCGCGAAAGCTCCGTTTCTGGAGACAGCACTCGAGACGATGAAAGTAGCCTCAGCGGCGTTCTTCATCCCTTTCCTGATCCTGCTTGCGCCGGAGTTGTTGCTCTCGGCGCCAGGAGTTGACCCGAGCTCACCGGGACGCATCGCGTTGGTGTTCGCGACGGCTATCGCCAGCCTTGGCGCGCTGTCTTTCGGCTTGATCGGATGGTTGCGCGGCCCGATCCGGCTGTGGGTCCGCATAGCCCTAGGAAGCGTGGCTCCGCTCATGATCGTGGCATTGCAGCAAGACTCCGAGTTGCTGCTGTGGTTCTGCCTGTTCACGGCGCTGGCGCTCATCGCCGCATCGAGCGGGTCTCTGCCGCCGTTCGGCAGGAAGACATCGCCGACCGCTCAGCGCGTAACGGGCGACAGGGGCGGATAGGCCCGTCAACACACATCAAGGGGAATTCCGCGCGCTGGCGGCCCATCCAAACACGTGCGACGCTATTCGATCCGCAAGGCGCCTGACAGCGAGGTAGCAGGCAACAGTGTCGCAACGATTTACGCCGGCAAGACGTGCTTTTCAGCACGGATGCCGCAGTGTTTTTCGCTAATCATTCCTAGGCTTCGGCGCATAGTAGGGATTGATTGACATGTATCCAGCGCGAGCATACACTCGCGCCGGGCGGCCACAGATTGATTGCCGTCCTTGCAGGGTATCGGTCGACTTGGAACGTGCATCGGGAGGAGGGCGGATCTCATGTTCGACGCCGATGGCCACATCTTCGAAAAGAGTGCCGAGATCTTCGAGCACCTTGACGGGCCCTATAAGGGCCGCACCAACCTGATGCGAAGCTCCTTCTTCCCCGCCGGCGACGACTGGAACCGTACTGCGCTCGCCGTGGCGGGCGACTACAAAGAGGGTTCGAACACCAAGCGAGGCGAAGAGGGCGCTCCCGACCAGTGGATCGAAGTACTGGATGCGTTGAACCTGGAAGGCACCGTCCTGTACCCCACTGCGGGCATGACGCTTGGGATCATCAAGGACAAACCGTGGGCAACCACCCTCGCCCGGGCATACAACAACTGGCTGGACCAGAAGTTCCTCCAGGCGAGCCCCAGGCTCCGGGGTATGGCCCTCATCCCGACTGTGAGCCCGGTCGACTCGGCCGAGGAGATGCGGCGCGTTGCGGCTGAGATACCCGGCATGGCGGGCTTTTTCATCACCGCAGGCGTGCACCGGCCACTGGGTGACCCCTTCTATTACCCCATCTACGAAGCCGCGCAGGAACTCGACATCATGCTCGCCATACACGCGGGCGGTCCCGGGCACCGGCTTGACATGATGGACCGCGCAATCATGGCGCGGGCGCTTGGCCACCCCACGAGCCAGATGAACCAGCTCACCCATATGATGTTCAGCGGGGTCTTCGACAAGTTCCCTGACGTGCGCTTCTCCTTCATGGAAGCGGGCATCGCGTGGGCGATCTTCACTATGGAACGCATGGAGGAGGCGTACGACCAGTGGTCGTACGAGGTCCCCGAACTGACGCGCCGACCCGCGGAGCACATGACCGGCGGACAGCTCTACTTCCACTGTGAGACAGACGAGGCCATCCTTCCGTATGCGGTTAGTGTTCTGGGTGACCGACAACTGCTGTACGCCTCGGACTACCCCCACATCGCACCGGGAGAAGTGACAGTGAGACTACGCGAGATGCGAGAGCGCTCAGACCTCTCTGAGGAGACGAAGTCGCAGATCCTGGGCGAAAACGCGAAACGGCTGTACAAGCTCGACGACATCCTTACATGACCCGCCTTCGGCCTCAGGGCCGGAGAACGAAACAAACCAAGAGGTAAGGAACATGCTGCGCTACACCAAGATAGGGAAAACACTCCTGTTCAGTATCCTGCTGGTGGCTATCGCTTCAGGCATAGTCGCGTGTGGGAGCGACGAACCCACGCCCACCAGCCCGCCCCCACCAACCGCCACGCCAGTGCCCGCGGCCCCGCCAACCCCCACGCCGGTGCCTGCCGCCCCCAGCCAACCAGACCCCACGCCGACCCCAGCCACACCGGCATGGGAGGCCGAGTGGGAGGAGACCGTGGCGGCCGCCGAGCAGGAAGGTGAGGTCGTTGTGATCGTTCCTCCTTCCGAGGCACGACAGGAGTCGGTAGAACTGTTCCGTGAGAAGTACCCCAACATCGAACTCATTACTGAACCCGGACACATCCGCAACTTCGGTCAGTCAGTCGCGCAAGAGCAGGATGCGGGCATCTACCAGTACGACGCCTGCTACGGCTGTGTGGGCACCACGGTGTACAACCAGTGGCTGCCTTTCGACAGGGTAGTCAACATCCGCGAGCAACTCATCCTCCCGGAGGTCGTCGACGAGAGCAAGTGGCTGGGCGGCTGGGACCTGGCGTTCGCAGACACCAACAACACGCACATGTTCGGGTTCGTCGCGAACCGCGGCCAACCGTCGCTTTACGTGGACCGTTCGGTCATCCCCGAGTCCGAACTCCCGGCATCGATCAGCCTGGCGGAACTGGCCAACCCGAAGTGGAAGGGCATGCTCACCTGGAACAATCCCACCGCGCCAGGCGGGGGCAGCACGATTCCGGCTGCATTGATCGTGTACGGATATGAGGAGGAGCTCCGGTCTATCTTCCCGGGGCAGGAGTTCCTGATCTCATCGAGCAACCAGGAAACCACGGAGTTCCTGGTGCGCGGCAAGACGCCGATGGCGATCGGCATCGACAGGGCTGTCCTCATCGAGTTCCAGAGCCAAGGGGTGGGAGAGCAGATCGTGGGCGTCCCCTTCACAGAGTTCGTTCAGGAGTCCTACGGGTTCGGAGTACTGACGGTGCTCAAGAACGCTCCCAACCCCAACGCCGCCAAGGTGTTCGTCAACTGGATGCTCACCCAGGAGGCCCAGGCGAACCACTCGGCTATCACGTTGGACGCCAGCCGCCGGACTGACGTCGAATCGGCGTCGTCTGCAGACCTGGCGCCCGGGCAGGCGGTGCTGAACATGCAGTTGGAGGTCAACAACGTCCACCGGACCAGGTCGCAGGCGCTGGTCGCGGAGTTGCTGAACTAGACAAAGAGGGGTGCCTCAGCGGCATGGACAGGCCAGCTTACGCGCGAGCCCAGGAGGATAGAAAGGTCCTCTTGGGCTCGTGCGCCTTGTGCTGAGGGTTACGGACAGGAGGACGTCCATGACAGTCCACATGAGGAGTCCCTTTGCAAGTCTGGTCATGGGCGACCAGGTGGATAGCAGCGTCTACACGTCACCTGAGGTATTCGAGCAGGAACTGCAGCGCATCTTCGGTCGAACCTGGATATTCATCGGTCACGCCAGCGAAGTCCCAAACCCAGGCGACTTCAAGGCCGTTCAAGTCGGACGGTGGCCGCTTCTCATGACTCGCCACTCCGATGGTTTCGTCCGCGTGCTCTTCAACGTGTGCAGACACCGCGGCTCGAAGGTCTGCTACGAGGCCTTCGGCAACACGAACTCATTCATGTGCATGTACCACGGCTGGACGTACGACACGGCAGGCAGGCTGAATGCCGTCCCGATGCTCGACCACATGAACGACCTCGACATCAACTCATACGGGCTGGTGAACGTCGCCCGCGTCGAGACCCACAGGGACTTCGTGTTTGCCAGCCTCAGTCCCGAGGGACCCACGCTGGCCGAGCATCTGGGGAAGGGCGCCTACTACCTGGATGTGATGACCGACCGCGCGCTGGACCGTGAGATCATAGCGACCAGGCCTCTCCGCTACGAGTACGACGGCAACTGGAAGCTTCAGTTCGAGAACTACTGTGACAACTATCACCCCTGGTTCCTGCACAACAGCGCCATCATGGTGGGCGTGCAGATGATGAAAGAGAAGTACGGCGACATCTTCGCCAGTCAGCGCCGTTCAGACGCTGTCGCCATCGAGCGCTCATTCGGCGCGGCGCACTCCATGGCGGACTTCGCCGGCACACGGGGTGCGATGTGGATGGACGCCTATTCAGCGGACCCCACCTACCTCGAAGCGCTGGAACGGCGTGACGGGCCGGAGCGCGCCAGGGAGTTGCTGGAACTCGACTGGCACATCATGATCTACCCCAACCTGCTGCTGCATACGCGGCTCAATCACTACCGGGTCATCAATCCGGTGTCCGTGGACCACACCGAGGTGACCGCGTATGCCTGCAAACTGGGTGGGGCCTCGGATCTCGTGAACGATCGGCTGGTGAAGCACACCGCCCACCACGTCTCCGCGCTCGGCGAGATCCAGGTAGACGACATGCAGGCGTTCAATTGGGTGCAGAAGGGCCTGACGTCAGGCGCTGTGGACCGAGTTAACTTCAAGTTGCGAGGCGACAACGAGCACTGGAACGACGACGGCGAGTACGAGTGGACCGGCTCGAGTGAAACGATGATGCGCTTCCAGTACCAGGAGTGGGCCCGGTTGATGTCGGACGAAGCGCGCTAGGGAGCATCATGGTTGTCAGCCGCGATCTGCAGCACGAGGTGGAGCAGTTCCTCTTTCAGGAGGCGGAACTCCTGGAGAACAGGCGGTTCGATGAGTGGCTCGACCTGCTGACGAGGGATGTCGTCTACTGGGTCCCGAATATCCGGGAGGACAGCGACATCAGCGACGAAGCGATGATCTCGTACGAAGGCTACGACGAGCTCCGTGCACGCACGGTGAGGCTGCAGCACCCCCTTAACCCAACGCAGAAGCCGCCGCCGCGCACACGTCACTTCATCACCAATGTCTCGGTGGAGCCCGGCGACGAGGGTGAGTTACACGTGCGCTGCAACCTGTTGCTATACGTGTCGAAGGACGGAAAAGTAGTGCACCATCCGGGAACGAGCGAATACCTGCTCCGGGAGGAAAACGGCGCCTGGCGCATCGCTTCCAAGAAGGTGTACCTGATCACCAACGACCTGCCGCTGACCCAGTTGCCCATCATGTAGGGCGAGCACCTGCGCACGGTTGCGCAGGGATTCGAATCGAGGGTGTCATGACTACGGAAACCAGGCCAGGGCTCCAGTACCTCGTCCAGCGTGACCGGGTGCATCGCCGCGTCTACGTGGACCCGCAGGTCTTCCAGGAGGAGATGCGCCGCATCTTCAAACGCACCTGGCTGTTCGTGGGGCATGCCAGCGAGGTGCCGCATTCAGGCGATTACAAGAGCGACACGCTCCTCGGACAACCCATTGTGATGACGCGCGACGGTAACGACACGGTCCACGTGCTGTTCAATCGCTGCCGCCATCGGGGAGCGAAGGTATGCAACCAGCCCTACGGTAACTCGAGCTCGTTCAGTTGCCTCTACCACGGATGGACATACACCAATGCCGGCGACCTGATTGCGGTGCCGTCCCGTGAACTGTGCCCCGCGGACTTCGACCCCGGCTCGTTCGGCCTTCTCCCGCTGCCCCGGGTGGCAAGCTACCGCGGGTTCGTATTCGCGAGTTTCGCCCCCGAGGGTCCGAGCCTCGAGGAGCACCTGGGACGGGTAACGGTCTACCTCGATCGCCTCATAGACCGGGCACCCGATGGCGAGGTGGAGGTCGCGAGGCCGGTGATGTACGAGTACGCAGGCAACTGGAAGTTCCAGTTGGAGAACTTCGTGGACAACATCCACGCCCGGTTCACCCACGAAAGCGCCACCCATGCCCGGAGGTTGCTCGGGCAATCCATGGGTCCCCGCTACGCCGACGCTCCCGTCATCGACCCGGAACGGGCCCGACAGGGTAATCTGCGACTGATCGGAAGGGGACACGTCGTCTGCGACTATGGCACCGAGCGCACCAAGATACCGTTCGGTGGGTACGGCTTCAGCGGCCGCAACGCCGAGTACGTCAGACTGCTCGAGGAGTGGCACGGGGCCGAGCGTGGCCGACTCCTTGCTGACTCTGACATCCACATCGTCATCTATCCGAACCTGCTCCTGCACACGCAGTACTCCCACTACCGGGTCCTGAAGCCCGTGGCCGTCGACCGGACCGTCATGCAGGGCTACCCGATCAAGCTGAAGGGGGCGCCCCCGGAACTGAATGAGGAGTTGGTCTCGGCGGCATCCGACCACGTGTCCGCCGCCGGCGCGGTCCAGGTAGACGACATGGAGGCGTTCGGCCGCTGCCAGGAAGGTCTCGCGGTGGAATCCGACGAATGGGTGCTGTTCCCCTACGGCTTTGACGGGGAGCGCCACGTTGACGAGAACGGCGAGATAGTGCTGCCTCAGGCGAGCGAGCTCGTTCAGCTGGCGCAGCATGAAGCCTGGCGACAATTCATGGCTGATGAGTGATACCGTTGCGCACGTAACGGCAGCACCCTGGCAGGGTCCGAAAGGGTCCAGCGGGGCGAGGAGGTGACCGACTTGGCGCCATCTAATGGAATGTTCGACGCAGATGGGCACATCTTCGAGAAAGAGGCCGAGATCTTCGACTTCCTCGACGCCCCGTTCGGCGACGTAGAGCGCCTCCGTGGGGCCCGCTTGTTCCCATCCGGAGACGTGTGGAACAAGACCGTCCTGGACGTCATCGACGGTGTTCACCACGAGAAGGTGCGCGACGTCGGCGCAGAGCAGTGGACCGACTTCCTCGACGAGATGAACCTGGACGGGACAGTGCTCTACCCAAGCTCCGCCACGCGCATCGGCTTCGTCAAGGAGGTCCAGTTCGCTATCCCGCTGGCGAAGGCCTACAACAGCTGGTTGCATGCCAGGTATCTGTCGCAATCACCCCGGCTGGGCGGCGTTGCCATCCTGCCGCTCCAAGACCCGGTCCTGGCCGAGGCAGAGTTGCGAAGAGCCGTTACCGAGCTTGGGTTCGTAGGGGCGCTCCTTCCCGGAGTCGGCCTGGACCGGCTTCACGGAGACCGCGTATACGATCCGGTCTTCGAGACCGCCCAGGAGTTGGACGTGCCCCTTGTTGTTCATGGCGGCGCGACGATGATGCCAGGGTTGCAGGAGTTCGATAGCGCGGTGAAGACCCGAACCCTCACCCACCCGTTCGCACAGCTCATCCAGCTTACGGACCTCATGTTCAACGGAGTTTTCGACCGCTTCCCCCGCCTTCGGATGGGCTTCATGGAAGCGGGCATCGGATGGGCAATCATGCTGCTGGACCGCATGGAGCGGTCGATGGCGATGGGCTGGTCCGTGGAAGCCCCCGAGATGAAGAGGACTCCCTACGAGACTCTGACGGGCGGGCAACTCTTCTTCCATTGCGAGATGGACGAGGAGATGCTTCCCTACGCGATATCCATCCTGGGGGACGAAAACCTGCTCTATGCATCCGACTTCCCGCATCAGCCCCCCAGGTACTGCATGGAGGACCTGCAGAAGCTCCAGGAACGCCCCGACTTGTCGGAGGAGACAAAGGCCCGGATCCTCGGCGAGAATGCGCGCCGCTTCTATCACCTTGAGGGAGCAACATCGTGAGCGATTTCGCGAAGTTCGATGCCGACGGACACATCTTCGAGCGAGACACGGAGATCTTCGAGCACCTCGAGGCCCCGTTCTGCTATTACCCGGAGCTCGCGGCCTCGGGATTGTTCCCGCGTGGTGACAACTGGAACCGGCAGGCGCGGAACATCTTCGACGGCAGAGCAAAGCGGGTCGCTCGCAGCGAGAGCGACGGCACCCGATTCGTAGAGCCCCAACGGTGGATCGAGTTCCTCGACGAAGGTGAGCTCGACGGCGCCGTCCTCTACCCCACAGCCGGCTTGGCCATGGGCAAGGTGAAGGAGCCGGAGTGGGCCGTGCCGCTCGCCAGGGCCTACAACAACTGGCTGAAGGCCCGGTTCCTCGACAGCTCTCCAAAGCTCAAAGGCGTGGCGGTGCTGCCCGTCCAGGAACCGGACGAGGCCGCCAAGGAGTTGCGGCGCGCCGTCGGGGAGCTTGGCCTTGTTGCCGCCGTCATTCCCGCGGTCGGCCTGAAGCGCTACCTCGGCGACCACATGTACGACCCCGTCTACGAGGCCGCACAGGAGTTGGACGTGCCCTTGGCTATACATGGCGGCGCGGCCGAGGGCATGGGCCTGGACGCGTTCGACAAGCCGCTCAAGGCGCGAACTCTGTCGCATCCCTTCGCCCAATTGATCCAGTTGACGGACATGATGTACAGCGGACTGTTCGACCGCTTCCCCACACTCCGCATCTCCTTCATGGAAGCCGGCATCGGTTGGCTCGTGTTCCTGCTGGACCGCATGGGCAGGTCGACCGACCTGGGCTGGATGCCCGAGGCGCCGGAGCTCAAGCGTCCGCCTCGTGAACATCTGACCAGCGGCAGGATTTTCTTCCACTGCGAGATGGACGAGAAGGTGCTGCCCTACGCGGTGCGTGTGATGGGAGACGGTGCCCTGCTCTATGCTTCAGACTTCCCGCACCAACCGCCCGGCGACTGCATAGCGGAGCAGCATGACTTCGTGGCGCGTGCAGACCTCACAGACGAGTCCAAGGCAAAGATACTGGGAGCCAACGCCCGCCGCCTCTATAACCTGGCTGCTGCATAAGGGACCGCAACCGTTCGTAGATGGACAAGGAGTCGAGGCGATGACTACAGACGTTCAGACCAGCATCCGGGACTTGGTGCAGGAAAACCGTGTCCATCGCGCCATCTACACCGACCCTGCAATCTTCGAGCTGGAGATGAAACGCATCTTCAGCCGCACGTGGGTATTCATCGGCCATGAGAGCGAGGTCCCACACGCAGGGGATTACAAGACAGACACGGTTGCCGGACAGCCCATCGTGATGACCCGCGATGAGGAGGGAACCGTCCACGTGCTGTTCAACAGGTGCAGACACCGCGGGGCCAAAGTCTGCAACCTCCCCTACGGAAACTCCAGCACGTTCAGTTGCCTCTACCACGGTTGGACGTTCTCCAACAAGGGCGACCTCATAGCGGTACCGTCCCGTCAGCTCTGCCCCGCAGACTTCGACCCCGGCAACTATCCACTGGTCAGTTTGCCCCGCGTCGAGAGCTACCGTGGCTTCGTCTTTGGCAGCCTCAGCCCAGAGGGGATGTCGTTGGAAGAGCATCTGGGCCGGGCCACGCACTATCTTGACTGCCTCATCGACCGCTCCCCGGACGGTGAGATCCAGGTGTGCAAGCCCGTGATGTACTCCTACCCCGCAAACTGGAAGCTGCAGATAGAGAACTACTCGGACAACATCCATGCAAGGTTCACGCATGAGGCGGCATTTGCGGCAAGGCGGCCCGTAGGCGCGGTGGAGCGCTACGGCGCCGGTCCACAGCAACGGAGCGACCTCCGAAGGGGGATCAACCGGGTCCTCGGCCACGGGGACTCCATGACCGACTACCGCGGCGACCGACCCCTGATGGCCTTTGCCGGACGCGACTCGGAATACGTCAACATCATGGCGGCGAAGCATGGGGCCCAACAGGCCCAGGAGATTGCCGACATGGACATCCACGTCATCATCTACCCGAACCTGCTCATGCACTCGGCTTACTGTCACTACCGCGTCATAAAGCCCATCGCGGTGGACAAGACATTCATCGTCGGCTATCCCTTCAAGCTGAAGGGCGCGCCCCCGGGGTTGAATGAAGCGTTCGTACAGGCGTCGTCGGAGCACATTTCGGCCTCCGGTGCGGTCCAGGTGGACGACATGGAGGCTTTCGCCCGCGTGCAGGAAGGCCTCGCGGTCGAACAGGACGAATGGGTCTCCTTCCTGTATGGGCTGGAGGAACCTCAGGTCCCCAATGAGCACGGCGAGATAGAACTCGGGATGATGACAGAAGTCCCGGCCCTGCACCAGCACAAAGAGTGGCTTCGCCTGATGTCCCAGGACTGAGGAGACCTATCAGGCCACGGAGGACCGAACAGTGGCAGCCAGGGAGTCCCTGCAACACGAGGTCGAGCAGTTTCTCTACGAGGAGGCACGGCTGCTTGACAGGCGTCAGTTCAACGAGTGGTACGGCCTGTTCGCCGAGGACGGAAAGTACTTCGTACCCAGCATGAGCGCCGACAGCGACCCTACAGCCGACGCCTACATAATCCACGAGAATCTGAAGGGGATACAGTACCGCGTCACCCGGCTGCAACATGGTTCGGCACATACGCAGATCCCGGCGGCCCGTACCGCGCATATGGTGACGAATGTTATCGTCGAGGAGCTTGGCAACGATGAGGTCCAGACGAGCGCCGGTTATGTGGTCTTCTGGTCACGCGGCCCAATCGAGGCCCGCTTCGCCGGTACCTGCGAACATCACCTGAGGCGCTCCAATGGAAGCTGGCAGATCGTAGAGAAAAAGGTGAACCTGCTCAACAACGACCAGCCCACCGACCGGCTGCCGTTGCTCTGACAAGATGAGACAGGAGGGTCCCATGGCCCAGGCAGTAGAGCTGTCGAGTGAGTTTGCAAGGGTGCTTGTGGAGCCTGACTACCAGGCAAATGGGCCGCGGCTCAAGGTACTCGACCTGGAGACCGGTCGAGAGCGGTATCTGGACCCCATGGAACTGGCGACGCTCACGCTGCTCTCGCACCGGGACCTGGACCCCTTCATCAGGAACTCACGCTAGCTGTTACGGCGGAGATGGTTTCGAAGGAGCACGCACATGCGGACAACATGTGACAAGGGACAGGTCCGATGAGGATCGCAAAGGCTGGGCGATTCCCTAACCCCCTGCCGATCTCGTTTCGGCTGAACACCTTCATATTCACTGTAGTCCTCGTGCTGGTGGCTGTCGCCGTCCTCTACCCCATCCTCATCATGGTGGTCCAGAGTTTCCAGTCAAGCCTGCCCGGACAGCCCGTAGAGTGGAGCTTTGCAGGCTGGAACAAGGCGCTCACCGAGCCCGGGATGTTCGACTCGGTCGTGAACACCTTCAAGGTCAGCCTTGTCCGGCAAGGGCTGGCATTCCTGTTAGCCGTGCCTATCGCCTATGTCCTGGCACGAACGAACCTGCCCGGCAAGCACTGGCTCGAATTCCTCTTCTGGATCGCGCTTCTGATTCCCGGGTTGGTTGTCACGATAGCCTGGATCCTGCTGCTGGACCCGGACTACGGCCTCATCAACGAGTGGGTACAGCGATTGCCATTCATCGATGGCCCCATCTTCGACATCTATTCGTACTGGGGCATCATTCTCGTCTTCACGGCTTCCACGGGCGTCGCCTTCAAAGTCGTGTTGCTGACGCCTGCGTTTATGAACATGGACGCTGCCTTGGAGGATGCGTCGCGAGTGAGTGGTGCAAGCAACCTCGGTACCGTCGCCCGCATCTTCGTGCCAGTGATGGGCCCTGCCATCCTCGTGTTGATCCTGATGGCGTTCATCCACTCGCTTCAGACGTTTGAGATCGAATTGATCCTGGGATCGCCCTCGAGGTTCTTCGTGTTCGGCACGAAGATATTCGATCTCATACGTGACGACCCACCACAGTACCCGGCCGCCACCGCGATCGGCACGATGATCATGATTTCCGTGCTGCCGCTCATCATCCTGTACCGGTGGTACAGCGGCAGACGGCGCTTTACGACCGTGGGAGGACAGTACAGGTCCAACCTTGTCGAACTCCGTAAGTGGAAATGGCCGATCTTCGCGGGGATCCTTGCACTGGGCCTGCTCGCAACGGTAGCGCCCCTGATCCTCCTGGTCGTCGGCAGTTTCATGAACATCTTCGGGTTCTTCAACATCCGGGACACATGGACACTGACGAACTGGACGGACGTGCTCACTCGAGATGCCTTCATCACGTCGCTGAGGAACACGCTCATCGTCAGTGGCGGGGCTGCGCTCGTCGCCTCCCTCGGCTTTTCCATCATCGCCTACGTTACTGTGCGGACCCGGTTCTTTGCTCGTGAGGCGCTGAACCTGATGACCTGGATGCCACTCGCTCTGCCGGGTATCATCCTGGGGCTGGGAGTTCTCGCGATGGTGTTGGGCAACCCGCTCTTGCGCCCGATCTATGGGACCCACTACATCCTGATCGGTATCGCTGCAGTGAGCGGAATGACGCTGAGCGTACAGATGCTTCAGGCGGTGATGCGTCAGATCAGCTTCGAGTTGGAGGAAGCCTCGATAGTCACCGGAGCTTCATGGCTCCAGACGTACCGGTGGGTGGTGCTGCCCATCATCACACCCAGCATGATTGCCGTGGGGCTGCTTGTATTCATCCTCACCAGCCGGAACGTCTCGTCGATCGCCCTTCTCGGCACGAGAAACACACGACCGCTGTCCCTTCTCCAGATGGACTACCTGCTGGACGGGAAACTGGCGGAAGGCGCCGTAATCGGGACGGTCATGGTTGTCATAACGGTCGGCGTCGCTTTAGTCGCTCGCGCATTCGGATTTCGCGTGGGCTTGAGGTCGTAGTGAGATTGCCAGCGCTTCGCGCATGGGGAGCGGTGATATTGTCGCGAAGCAACGCTGAGTACGATAAGGCAAGAACAGCGTTCTACGGCTGACAAAGGGGCGAGGGATGATGTCACGCCCGGTTGCATAAGGAGGAAACGATGGGCAAGGTAAGAGAGGTTATCCGCCCCAAACCCGGAGGCGCCAGCCACGGCCCGGGAATGGTTCCTGGCATCAAGGCGGGAGGACTGCTCTTCTTCTCAGCGGTTCGCGGCAACGGCCCCCGGGGTGAAGGGCCGAGTCGCATGAGCGATGACCCCAAGGAACAGGCAGAGCAAGCATTCACCAACCTGCGCCTCCTCCTCGAAGGCGCCGGCGCCACACTGGACCACGTCACCAAGGTAACGGTGTTCTTCCAGGACTTGAGGACCCGGCCAGCTTTCCACGAAGTGTGGATGAAGACGTTCCCCGAGGACCCACCGGCACGTTCAGCCATGCAGGTAGCAAATGCCAGTGCGTCGCCGGACGGCAACGCGCATTTCGTGATGGACGTCATCGCAGTCGCACCGTAAGGGAGCGGACAACGAGATAGGCCGGCTACGATCAGGTAAGAGCGAGAGGAGAGTGGCAATGGGCAAGATCGTTCTCGGCATGGCTTCGTCTCACGCCTACACATTCGAGGACCCAACGGACTGGGACGCGCGGCGCGTTCGAACGCAGACCAACTACAAGAACCGTTACGGCACAATGCCTGCAGACGTCCCGCAGGTCGCCCTGGAGGACCCGGAGGAGAACCAGGTCCGATTCGGCAGCATTCGCAATGGGCTTGAACACCTTCGTGAGCACCTGAAAGCGCTCAAGCCGGACGTGCTGATCATGATTGGCGATGACCAGGACGAGAACTTCCGCGAGGACAACCTCCCCCAGTTCGCCATCTATACAGGCGGCGAGTTCATCCTCTCGGACCGCGCGTCGAAACGTGAGGTGACGTACCAGTGCGACACCGAACTCGCACGTCAGATCCTCGAGGGATGCATCGATCGCGAATTCGACTTGGCGTCGTCCAACCACCTGCCGGGCGGCTCGCTCACCTCGCACGCCCACACGCAACCGCTCGTCTTCCTGGACATCGAGGAGGATATGGCGGTCATCCCGGTTTTCGTGAACGCCATCCACATCCCTGCCCCCTCTCCTTCGCGTTGCTATGCGCTCGGGCGGGCCATCGGTGAGGTCATTGCGTCGGTTGGAGACGACAAGCGCGTGGCGTTGTATGCTTCGGGCGGTCTATCTCACTTCTCAGCGGGCTATCCCTGGCCATACTACGACGGCCCGCACACGGTCGGCAGCATCGCAGTTGACTACGACCTCGGTCTCGTGGAGCTCATGAAGAAGGGCAGTAACCACCAGTTTGCACAGTTGACGCAGAAGGACCTCATCGACAACGGTGAGATTGAGTTGCGCCAGTGGATCGTCTTACTCGGCGCGCTGGGAGACCAAACGCCGCATCAATTCGCCTACGAGCCGTTCTTCAGAGGTGTGATGGGAATGGCTACGAGCTGCTGGGAGCCTTAGGCGCCGGCTCCGCGCTTACGTCTTGTCCACCATCAGTTCGCGCCAATAGCGGTAGAACTGTCGCTGGTTCACCTCGGTTATATGCGGGCCAAGCAGGCCGGGCAGTCCGGCCACGTCCCAATCCTCGCTACCGGGATAGCTCTGTTCGTAGCCGAGGCTCATCGTGTAGTCGAACGGCACCTTCCGGGCCCTGGGACCGCGCACCATCTCAGAGATGCGCTCAAAGTTCTCTCCGTCGTCCATCCCCACCAAGCCTGCGCCAGCCTGGCCTTGCATCAGCGCTGCGATGGCGGTCTCCTTCACGACCTTCGGTGCGTCCTTCTCCACAGCACCCCACTGCCACAGGTTGGTCCGGTATGGGCCGCGTGGATGCCAGACCAGCAACCCTATCGCCTCGAGTGCGCTGGAGACACCGATGACGGAGAAATTGGGGAACATGTTGCCCCGCACGAAACTGTAGGCATCCTCCTTGACAGTCCGCACCCGCTCTCGAAGCAGGTTGTACCGGTGCTGCACCCACTCTACCGCTTCCGGCCCCAACGACTCGGCAGCATACAGGTCGTTCTCGAAGGTGTGCCGCCCCACCCGGAAACTGCCCAGACCATGCGGCGCGCCTTGAAGGTAACCGGCGGTCACCTCGTAAGTGGGGTCCTCAGGTCCGCGGCGTCGGAGCCGTGCTCGACGACCCGTGCCCCCGCCGTTGGCGGCTTGCGCTTCCATCTGGTACAGCTTGATGACCGATGCATGCGTCGACGCGAAGTGGTAGTGATCACCTTGGAAGTTCTCCGCAAGCAGCTTCCAGTTCCCCGGTAGCATGTAGCTCTGCTTACCCGGTACCACCTGTATCCCACCCAGCCATTCAACACTCAAGAACGTCTCCAGGTACCACTTCACGTCCCCCAGATATGCATCCAGGGACATCGCGTCCGCATCCCAGTTCCCAAAGATCAACCCTCCTGCACTCTCCACCCGCGGCACTTCCACGAGCCCCATCTCACCCCGGTCCAACTGACCAAGGTACACCTCGTCGTAGTGCGGAACTCCCGTCAACTGACCTTCACTACCGTACGTCCAACCATGGAAACTACACGTGAACGCCTTCGCGTTCCCGCGATCGAACAAACACACCCGGTTCCCTCGGTGACGGCACTTGTTGAGGAATACGCGGACCTTCCCATCCATCCCCCGCATCACGATCACAGCGTCTTCGCCCATGTAGTTCGTGATGTAATCGCCCGGCTTCGGCACCATCGACTCGTGCGCAAGGAATAGCCAACTCTTCCCAAACACACGCTCCTGCTCCAGGGCGTAGACCTCTTCCGAGACGAAGATCTCGTTGTCTACGATCCCACCCTCTACGTCCACAAGTTCCTCGAACCGACCCTTCAACACCATGACTACCCCCTTCCCGCGTAGCATCCTCTGTCCAGTCGGACTGGTGTATCCGGCCCTACAGGAAGATCGACAAAGCCCTCGGTAGTGTTTTCTGCACGAGCAACACGTCGCGTTTGACGATCTTCCATCCATCATCAGACATACGAAGCACATCCTCACGCCGGCCGCTCCAGATACTCTCGTAGACATCCCGCCTCACCTGGGTGACGATGATGTCGGAGTCGATAATCATGTCGCCGTCGACACCCTCCTCGGGCAGGATATTGGTGACGGCGTGTTGCGTGATGGACGCAGGCGTCTCGACGTGAGCCAGGCCGGTGTCGAGCTTCTTCACGCGCGCCGCGAGGTCTTCCTTCGTATCACGTATCCAGTCGAAGTGGGGCAGGTCGGAATCATCCTGAACGCCCTGCAAGTATTCGGGCGTTCGTACCGTATACAAGAGGTCATCCGAAAACATGTCAAGCCATTCGTGGAAGCGCCCCGCGTCGAGGAGTTTAGCTTCCCGATAGTATTGCAGGACAATCTCCAGGTAGGTTTGCGGGTCGAGCATACTGTTCACTCTTCCGACACGAAGACCTCGTTGTCTACGACCACGCACTACATCTGTGAGCTCCGCCAACGGTCCCTCAACCCCATGGCTGCCCCCCGCCGTGCGTGAGCGCCACGCTACGACCAGGGAGCCAGAACGCCGAAATCGTAGCACCGTCAAGCCCATGCAGCAACACGGGCGCTGGCTGATGGAGCCTAACAGGCTATCAAGGCCTGCCTCATCGGCGGAATAGTCAGTAAAGCCTGCCAAGAATCGACTGCAAAGGTGCATGAGCTTGTCAGCACTCAACGAGAAGCGTACACTCCCGTCGCTCTCGTGAGGGAGCGTGTTGCGCATATTCCCTACAGGGGGAACATTCCGGATCCAAGGAGTGAGCCGATGACCGCAAAACGCTTCATAGCCATCGCGACAGGTGCCTTGCTGATAGGCATCTTGGCAGGATGCGGCGCCGACCCAACGCCGACAGCCACCCCACCACCGCCGGAGCCAACTCCCACAACAGCGGCCGCCATGCCAGCCCCGGAGCCGGAGCCGGCTGCCATGAGCCTGGCTGACAAGATCGCCGAGCTGGAGTGCGATCGCGAGGTAGTGGGCACCATCGTGCGATGCAACAACTTCTTCACGGACTACTGGCCAGTAGTCGAGGAAGCACTGCAGCAGCTCTATGAGGAAGCCATGACCGAAGAGAGTGGCGAAGTCATCAACTGGGGATTCAGTCCGCCGAACCAGGCCCAACAGGGCGCCTTCACGGCAGCCTACCCCGGCATGAAGGTTATCGGTCAGGGTTTCCAGTTCGGTACGTCGGCTGCCATCATAGCCGCCCAGCAGGCTGGCAAAGTCGAAGCTGACCTCACCGGTGGGGCCACCCAGATCTGGAAGCCCGCTTACAACGAAGGCGCCATCGACACGACCATCGATTGGAGCGCCCTCGGTATACCCACCGAGTTCCTGGACCCCAAGAACCCGGGCATGGTCTTCAACAACATGGGTGGGCACGTTCAGTGGTACAACGCCAGTGCCTTGGATGAGGCTGACGTTCCGACCAACCCCTTCGACTACCTGAATGAGGACTGGGAGAACCGTGTGGCCAGCAGCATCCGCTTTTTCCCGCTCGGCATGGCCTACACGGCCGTCAAGTTTGGCGAAGAACGCACCGATGAGCTTGCCACCCGACTCATCGACGAGAAGATCGTCACCCTCGTGGAGAACCCCGGCGCTCTCGTAGTAGCAGGGGAATACGACGTGGCGTGGCCGAGCACCGAACGCGCTCTCTACAACGAGACGCTGGCGAAGTTCACCGGCGTTCTCGGTTGGGAGGGAGGCGGTACTTGGCCGGGGCATTCAGGGATAATTAAGGGCGCCAGGAACCCCAAGGGAGCGATGTTGTATGCCGTCTGGCAGAACTTCGATCCCGAGTGGATCAGCACGCAGTTCAGCGACCCCAACCTCCCGCCCTCAAGGCCCTACGTGGGCATACCCACGTGGCCAGACCGCCATATCGGCCTTCAGGCGATCCTGAGCAAGCTGGACCAGGACTGGTACACGGTAGAGGACTCGGACATCGTCGATGAGGTGAACCGACTGACGTCCAAGTACCGGACCATGATCACGGGAGGCTGATATCCGAACCTGCTAGTCCTCACGTGGAGAAAAGGTAAGCGGGAGAGGCCGGTGGAACGCAGCAGCTGCGAGCACCATCCGGTCTCTCCCACTATAGGCTCCCGAAATGCGAAACTTCAGCACAACGGACCCGAACGAGGCGCGAGTTCTCCGCAACCCGACAGGAGGGTCATTCCTTTCCTTCATAAGCCGCCGTGTGCAGTTCAACGGAATGACTGTTCTCACTGCCGGCGTGGTCATAGCCCTCGTATACCTGCTCATCGTACCGATGGGAGCGCAGTTATACGCCTCCCTGAGAGGCCCCACCCTGCCTTATGTGGAAGGCGCGACCACAGGCATCCAGAACTTCATCGAGATCAGCGATGCTTCAGGGTTAGGGGTCACGATCCGGGACACCGGCATATTCGTTCTCGGGTCTGTGGCGATTTCATTCGCAATAGGCTTGACCTTTGCGTGGCTGGTTGAGCGAACGGATATTCCCGGGCGTTCATTCCTCTTCGTGATGATTCTGATCCCGTTCATCATGCCGCAGATCGTTCGCGCGCAGGCGTGGCTGCTGATGCTCAGCCCCAAGACAGGCATAGTCAATGAAGGGATCCGAGCGATCCTGCCGTTCTGGGAACGCGGCCCCATAATCCCGCAGTCGATGTTTGGCATGGCGCTGGTCCAGGGATTGGGTGGAGGCATATTCTTCTTCCTCATGCTTAGCGCCATGCTGCGCAACATGGACAGCTCGCTGGAAGAAGCAGGACGAGTCTCCGGTGCGGGAATCTGGCAGAACATCCGCCGAGTTACCTTGCCTATCCTGCGTCCGGGAGTACTTGCCGTTCTACTGCTCAGCATCATCCACACTCTGGGAGTCTTCGAGGTCCCTCTCCTCTTTGGCATCGCTGCGGGAGCCAATATCTTCAGCCTGAGGATATGGAACGCGATCCAGGGCAGCGGAGAAGAATTGCCTCTGTACGGCATCGCCTCCGCATACGGCATAGTCTTCCTGCTACTGACTTCGCTCTTGTTCGTAATATACGCATTCGCAACCCGCCAGGCGTCTCGCTTCGCCACCGTTGGCAGCCGTGGATTCCGGCCTCAGCGTGTTACCTTAGGCAGGTGGACCTGGGTCATCATGTTCTTCCTGGCGTTCTACTTCCTCATCAATGCGGTCCTGCCCATCGTCATCCTGGTCTGGCAAAGCCTCTTGCGGTTCTACGTCCCGTTCTCCTGGAACGCCTTTGCCGATCTCACGAGCCTGGACGCGTACCGAACCGTTCTCTTCGAAGATCAACGGTTCTGGGGTGCGCTGATGCGCACGCTCATCGTGGCCAGCCTGAGCGCTATTCTCGCGGTAACGCTATCCACGGTGGCCGCCTGGATCGTGGTACGAACGCGCTCCAGGGTCGGAGGACGCCTCCTGGATCTGTTCGTTACCTCATCGGTTGCCATCCCTGCAACGGTAGCCGCAGTTGCCTTCTTCCTGTTCTATTTCCTGATGTCAGACTGGATACCTCTGTATGGAACCATGTGGGTCCTGGTCGTCGCGTATGCTTATCGTACCTCGGTTGCATACAGGATCACGTATGCCGGGGTCATACAGGTCAGCAACGAGTTGGAAGAGGCAGCGGCGGTGAGCGGAGCGGGCCGTCTCTACACGCTGCGCAGGATCGTTGTTCCACTACTGATGCCGAGCATGTTTGTCGCATGGCTCCAGCTATTCATAATAGGAACCCACGAGTTCACGATTGCAATTTTCCTGGTGTCCTCGGAGAACCTGACGCTCCCCGTAGAGATATTCAGCCGGTTCAGCACCTCCGAAGGGACAACCGCTGCGCCCAGTGAGGGAGCAGCGATGGGCGTGCTGCTGACACTCCTGGTGACGGTTCTTGTCCTCGTTCTGAGGAGGATCGTTTCACGCATCGGCGTCCAGGAAACGGCGACGGCGTAGCCCGCGGCCCACGACGCTCCCGTCTGGCAGACCCTGGCGGTCGGACCCCGTTGCAGCCGCTGAGGCTTATGGGAGTTCGCAGAGTTCGAGTGGTCGCGTACCCAGGCGAACGCCGCCATTGGGCGTGACGACCACCGATTCACCGAAGTTCGCCCCGTAGGGCTTTCCGTCCAGCGTCGCACCGGGCTTGACGCACATCACGGCGCCTTCCAACATCTGGACTCGCATGGCCTCAGGCTTGACGTTGGGCGTGATGAGGGGGCCGTCGTCACCAGTGCCTCGTCCGTGCATGCCGAGGTTGACAACCGCCCTGCCGTTGAGGCCCGTGATCCTCGCTGCTTCCATCAATTCACCCGCGGTAACGCCTGGCTTCATACGCTCCAGCACGCGCTCGAACGCTTCGAGCGTCAACTCCATCGAGTCCATGGTGTCCTGCCCTGCCGGGCCGAATGTGAACGTCTGGTCTATCTGCGCGATGTAGCCGCCCCAGCGGCCGTCAAACTCGATCGCCAGGATGTCGCCCGCTTCAAAACTGCGGAAGCTGGGCTGTTCAACGCGGTGGTAGGGATTCCCTGCAGGGCCGCTGATCCAGCCGAACATTGGAGTGAAGCTGCCGCCTTCCCTGGCACTCGTGTACATCATCTGCGCGAATACGTGGCGCTCCCTGACGCCCGTCCGCGCGTGCTGTTTCACGGTATCGAGTACCTTCTCTGCGAGCTGCGTGCCCTTTCGCAGGAATTCGACCTCTTCCTCGCTCTTCACGTACCGCGCTTCGCCCAGAAGGTCAGTCCCGGAGACGATCCCGGCCGCTGGATACGCCTTACGGACCGTCTCCACGGACTGCCAGTTCGCTTCACCCTCCGCCTCCCTGCAGTGCGCCAGGACGCCCCCTGTCAGCCCTGCGATCGCAATCTTCCCACCTGCAAACCCGGCTTCCTTCAAGCGGTCGACGATCGCCTGTCCACCAGTGCCCCGGGACGCTGCCCGTATGTCGGTGAACCAATTGGAACTTGGCCAAACGCCTCCCCTGGACAGCCAGGCCGTCGGCTCGCCCTCAATGGGGAAATAGACGGTTGTCTCGTCGCTGTTCTCGCCCAACTGCGTGAGGTAGAGCGCATCAGCCCCGCCCCGGTTGTGGCTGTTGGAGCAGGGCAAACAAACGATGGCGTCAACCCCGTCGCGGTCCATCAATTCTCGGACCCTTGCCCATCGCCGGTCCCGTTCTGCTGTGGAGAAGACCGCATTGCTCCAGTCAGGGCTCCATGTCTCAATCATCCGGCTCACCTCCAGGAGAGCATCGACTGGTTCACTCCCTCCATCAGGAGAGTGAAGAGGCGCGTTACACCAACTCGAAGAGCGTCTGCGGACGAGTCCCCAACCGCTCGGCGCCATCCGCACGGACAACCACGGAGTCGCCCCAGCGTCCGTAGTCTGACTTGCCGTCTACGGTCGCACTGGGCTTCACAACCATGACGCAGCCTTCCTTCAATTCCACGTCCAGCACACGCGGGTCGAAGCGCCCGGCGACCAGGGGGCCGTCGTCACCGGTGCCCCGCCCGTGCAACGTCAGGCGTGCCGCGCCGCGTCCGCCAAGGCCGTCGACTTCACCGGCCTTCATCAGTTCGCGAACGGTAACGCCTGGCTTCATGGCATCGACGACCCGGTTGAACGATTCATACGTCAGTTCCATGGCGCCGCGAACGTCGTCGGGCGCCGTTCCGAACGTGAAGAGCTGGTCGATCTGGCTGATGTACCCGCCCCACCGTCCGTCGAACTCCACGACGAGCACGTCACCCTCCGCGAAGCTGCGAAACGTGGGTTGCTCCACGCGGTGGTACGTATTGCCCAATGGCCCACTGATCCACCCGAACATCGGCTCGTAGCTGCCGCCCAGGTCAGCGAAGGTGTACAGCATGCGCGCCCACACTTCCCGTTCGGCGACGCCTGGCCGCGCGTGCTCGACGACCGACTGAAGCACCTGCTCCGCCAGCCAGGTGCCCTTGCGCAGGAATTCGATCTCCTCCTCACTCTTCTGGTACCGCGCTTCCGCGAGCAGGTCGGTAGCCGATGCGACGCGCGCGCTTGGGAATGCGTCCTTGATGATCTGGACTGACTGCCAGTTGGTCTCGCCTTCCAGGCTGCGGCTGTGGGACAGCACGCCGCCGGTCAGCCCGGCAACGCCGATCGTTCCGCGTTGGAATCCATTCTCACGGAGCCAGCCGACGACCGTAGCGCCGCCGGTGCCGCGACCCGCAGCTCGGATATCTGAAAGCCAGTTGGACGATGGCCACACGCCGCCTCGTGAATGCCATGCCGTGACGTCACCCTCCAGGGGAAAGACGACCGTCGCCTCATCGCTGTTCTCTCCTAGCTGAGTAAGGTAGCGGGGGTCAGCCTGACCACGATCGTGGTTGCTCGTCCAAGGAAGACACACGATGAGGTCGATGCCGTCTCTGGCCATCAAGCTCCGCACCCTGGCCCAGCGCCGGTCGCGCTCGCCCAGTGAGAATACGGCATTGCTCCAACTCGGTGACCATTCGTCCGCCATCTTTTCCTCCCTCGGATACGGTGCACAAAGGGGGCTTGCTACTGGCGACCAGCCTTGCCTGCGGCCAGACGCGTCTCGTAGTCCGGCGGTCGGTGGCCTTTGGCAACAACCGGCACACCCAGTTCGTCCACGCACCAGGGGCGCGTTCCTTCGACCCAGGACTCGGCCTTGGGCAGCAAGCCCGTGGCCGAGCGGAACCGGTAGGCCGCCGGGTCGTCGACGCAGGACGGCACAACACCACGCTCCTCGAGCGCCATCACAGCCTTCAGCAGCCGTTGTCGCACGCGGATATATGGCGCATCATTGGCACCCAGGTGCTCGATAGAACGGTCCAGGATCAGGCCCATGCTCTCTTGTATGCCGCGGTCCTGGAGTTCGACTGCCGGAAGCCCAGAATAGCGCCTGGTTAGCTGTGCCTCCTCGCTGAACCCGTAGTCGTTGTTGCGATTACCCTTCTGATGCCATCGCCCACCGGACTCCGGGTCCGGTTCCACGTATTGCTCCCAACCCCAGTCGAAGATGCTGGTCTGCGAACTCTGCCCGCCACCCAGCGTGCCCTGACTCGATTCCAACGCGATTGGCCGAACCGGATGCCATTGCGTGGACCACACCAGCGTCGTTCGATCATCCATCGGGATCCAGATATGCCCCGGCACGACCTGCATGGTGTCGCCAACGGGGGGGAACAGCGTGAGGAATGGAAAGAAGTAGTGACCGATGCCCCACAGGTAATGGTCCTCATCCCATCCTCGACGGACGGCATGCGCAATGCCGTACTCCGTTTCCACGGCCTCGAAATGCGGTGTTTCCCGGAGAAAGCGGTCCAGGTGGTTGCCCATGAGGTACTGCTCGTCCACGGTGCTGTGAAGGTAGGCGCCATGACCGAGGTCCAGATCGCCCTCCAAGGCCTGCATCCAGTTGCACTCCCTGACAGTGAGCCTCACAGCTTTGTGGTCAACGGGCATCCGCGCCAGGCCATAATCGGGGAACGGCGGGGGCTGCTCACGCGGGCCCATGTATGCCCAGATCGTGCCGTTCACTTCGTGACACGTGTACGAAGGATGCTTGATCTTGTCCTTGAAATTGCTGCCCACTGGCTCCGCAGGCATCTCCAGACAGCGCCCATCGGGGCTGTACAGCCATCCGTGGTATACGCACCGGAGTCCCTCATCCTCGTTCCTTCCGAAGTACAACGACGCGCCCCGATGCGAGCAATACTCAGATAGGAGACCGACCTCACCGGCAGTATTCCTGAAGATGACCAGGTCTTCGCCTAGCAGTCGGATGCGCAGAGGCCGAGACCCCGGTCTCTCGACCTCCGTGCTTGGCACCACGGGGAACCAGAACTCGCGAAGCAGCCTGCCCATGGGCGTTCCAGGCCCCACCCTCGTTAGCAGGTCGTTGTCGGTTGCGCTAAGCATCTCTACACCTCCTCACACGATAGCTGCAGCGAGACAGCAGCCCGGCTAAGGGCGCATGGGGGGTGGCGCGGACACGCCCGATGCAACAGCTGCACCGGCCTTTGCGAACGCCTCTTCGAGGTCGGCGGGCAATCCCATGTCGACCCACGTCTCGTGGCCACCCAAACCATGCTCCACGTTCCATACCATCGCGTCAAACATCTTGCCCGTGACGCCGCTGCCATCCTGCGCAGCCAGGAACATCACCAAGGGCACCATGTGTCCCGGAACCACGGGACGCAACCCCGGCGGCATGCCCCGGGCAACCCTTGCCCGGACGGCATCGTCGAACCACGACGCCCTGGTATGACCGGGGAAGACGACGTTGACGGCGATATTGTGTTGCTTGACCTCGTCGGCCATGTAGAAGCTCATGTTCGCCAGCGCAGCCTTCGTTGCCATATACGGCATCTCTTTGGTCCATGGTCGAAGCGCCTGGTATCCGCCGCCGTGGGAGAAGGCCAGTATCCCGCTGCTGACGACGTTGATCACGCTCCCTCGCTGGTTCTCGAGCATCGGTTGGCAGAAGGCGCGCATCACCCGAAGAGGCCCAACGACGTTCACGTCGAGCATCCTCGTCCAGTTCTCAGGTTTCGTCTCCAACGTTGTGGGGCGTCCAGCGGGCGGGAACATGATCATGTTCAACAGAGCGGCGTTATTGATGACCACGTCCACCGTGCCGAACTTCGCCATCGTCGCTTCGTAGGCCTCCGCGACCTGCTCGTCGTCCGTAACATCCATCTCGAGGGCGAGCCCATTCCCACCGGCTTCGATCCTCTCGCGAAGGTCCCCGGTCTTGTCCCAAGACATATCGGTAGCAACAACCCGCGCGCCGACCGAAGCGAACCCTTCCGCGTAGGCCCTGCCCATGCTGCGGGCCGCTCCTGTAATCACGACTACCTTGTCTCGCAGATCCGTTTGTTCCATCGCCACGATGACTCCTTCCTCCAGTTCCACTGTGTCCGAACGATGCTTCCACGGGGACTTTAAGGGGCAGAGACGCGGCAGGGTCCAGCAAAACCGACACGGTGATCGCACAGAATCTTAAGGAACAGATTATCCAGAGGTCAATGTCATGCTATCAGTCACCCACGCACCGGCAAGGCCGCCGGACCCTCGCCGTCGCGCTGCCGAATATCCCTGCTGACTCTATCCGAATAGCCAGGTCTGCGAGCGCAGCCATCTCCCAGCCTTCATAGTGATGCTGCGCCGGTGCTAGAATCGGTCGCTACGACACGATGGTCGCATCACCTCGCTCAAGGAGCTTCGAGTGGCGCTCACTGGATGGGTGGCAGTCGCCAAGGTTGGGGACCTGGCCGACAACGACATGATGATGGTCACGGCGGGCCCGGAGGAGATCCTGCTCGCCCTCGTGGATGGCAACTACTACGCCATCGATAACTGGTGCACCCACGCCGGGGGAATGCTCGACCAGGGAGTCCTCCATACGGAGACGCTAGAGGTCGAATGCCCGATCCATGAGGGGTACTTCCATCTCGTCACTGGCGCGGCCCGCCTCCCGCCCGCCGAAGAAGACACCATCGCGTACGCGGTTAAGGTGGAGGGCGACGATATCCTCATCGGCCCTCAGGGGAGCTAGCTCAGCGTACCGTCTTCGGCAGCCTTCTAGTGGCTGTGGAGCGGAAGATTGTCATGCTCGTGGCCAGGCGTTCGGTGGTAGAAGATGCCTGCCTTGCCGAGGGGATCTACGTGGACGATAGCCTCGCCCACATAGGGGATAGCATGACTGAGCGCGTGTGAGACGCGTGATCCCAGTTCATGGGCTTCATCGAGCGAGGGATCGCCCGCCACGGTTATATGCACCTCGGCGTGCAGACGATGACCTATCCATCGCGCTCTCGTGTAAGTGACGTTCCACACTCCGTCGACATGACTGGCTTGGTGCACGAGTTCATCAAGGACCACTGGGTCGACACCGTCCAGGATGCGTCCGAAGACAGACCTCCCCGAGTCATACACGATCTTCGCTATGACTGCGGAGATGATCAGCCCGGCGATCGGGTCGGCTATGGGGAAGCCTGCCCAGATGGCGATGGCGCCTCCGAACACCGCGAGACTTGTGAAACCATCGACTCTCGCGTGGTAGCCATCCGCCACGAGCGCTGCGCTGTTAATCTCACGGCCCACGCGGATGCGGAAGAGCGCTACGGCTTCGTTGCCGATGAAGCCGATGGCGCCGGCAGCCGCAACGACCAGAACAAACTGGACTTCGCGCGGGTCTATCAGCCTGACGACCGACTGGTAAGCAGCCGTTACGGCGCTGACAAGGATCACCAGAACGATGACCACACCCGCCAGATCCTCGACGCGACCGAATCCATAGGTGAACCTCGAGCTCGGACGGCGGCGGGCGAACAAGAATGCGATCCACAGCGGTACAGCGGTTAGGGCGTCGCCTATGTTGTGGACGGTATCCGCCAGCAATGCCACACTGCCGGAAAGCACCACGATGGCCATCTGGAACACGGCGGTGGCCGCCAGCCCCACGAAGGACCACTTGATTGCCCAAATGCCGCGGCTCGTCGTGACGATCGATGGGTCGACGACTCCGTGGAGATGCCCGTGCGCTTCGTCTTCGTCGTGATGACGGTGGTGCATGGCGCACGCACTATAGCGGCAACAAACGGCCTTGGCCAGTGTTTCCCAGGACTCACAGTGACCCGGGTGTCATCGGACCACTATGCTTGACAGGCGGCAGACTTGCTAGGAGTATCACAACAATTCCGAAGGGCGAGTATGACACCATCACGACACAGGAGGATGGCATGGGAATCTCAGGGCTGGGCTACATTGGCATCGGCGTCTCCGACATAGCCCATTGGCGCAGCTTCGCGACGACCGGGGTACTCGGCCTGCAGGAGAGCGAAGAGGGCCCTGACGGGACCGTTTACCTCCGGATGGACGAGCACCACCATCGGCTCGTCCTCACCCCGACCGGTGAGGACGATGTCGTGTTCGTTGGCTGGGAGGTACCCACCGACGAGGCCTTGGACGAGATGGCCGAGAATCTCACCAGGCACGGCATCCCGTTCGAGGAGGCCACGCCCGAGGAGTTGGAACACCGGAAGGTGGTCCGCATGATTAAGCTGAGGGAGTCCGGAGGAGCTCCGATGGAGATCTTCCACGGGCCTCTGGTGCTGTGGGAGCGTCCGTTCCACCCGACGACGCCCATCAGCGGCTTCAATACTGGCTCGTTGGGCTTGGGTCACATGATCCTCTTCCAGAAGGACCTACAGGAAGCTAAAGATTTCTACCATGAGGTGCTTGGGTTCAAGGTCAGTGACTATATCTCGGTCCCCGTGCTGGGGGAGGCTATCTTCTTCCACTGCAACCCCCGTCACCACTCGATCGCCATCGTGCAGGCCAATGCCCCCAAGCACCTGCAGCACATCATGCTCGAGGTCAAGAACCTCGATGACGTCGGACTTGCCTACTATCGTTGCAAGGATTTCGGGACTCCATTGTCCCTGGACATGGGTCGCCACACGAACGACCACATGTTCTCGTTCTACATGGTCAGCCCTTCCGGGTTTGAGATTGAATACGGCTGGGGCGCCCGGGTGATAGACGACTCCACGTGGGTCGTGCAACGGCATGTATCGCCAGCAATCTGGGGTCACAAGCCTGTGCCAAGAGAGGTGCCTGCCACCTAGTCCCGGGAGGCGGGGCGGGCCCTCGGTTCAAGAACGCATTCAGGCCAGCGAGTCAAGCAATGAGTGCGTATCTAGGTGTCCTGCCGCGCAGATAACGGTGCCCCGGCGCCGTTGCGTCGGATGGAACCGGCGCCCGTACTTTGACAGGTTCCTCCTGCGGAAATAGACTCCGCCAAACGTCTGGCAAGCAGGCTTGTGGCGGCGATTATCGTCGCAAACGTTCGGGTGAGGAGATGTTGACGGCAGAAGAGTTGAAGCTGATGGAGGGGCCCGGCTCGCCCTTGTCCAAAGAGGCGAACGATCTGATATGCCGAACGGGTCCCGGCACGGCGATGGGTGAGGTGGTCCGCCGGTACTGGGTGCCGGCGTTGCTGTCATGGGAGCTGCCGGAGCCGGACTGCGCGCCTGTGCAAGTGCGGTTGCTGGGCGAGGACCTCGTGGCGTTCCGGGACACGAAGGGCCGCGTCGGGATCGTGCAGTGGTGGTGTCCGCATCGCGGGACGCCATTGTGGATGGGGCGGAATGAGGAGGAAGGGTTACGTTGTCTGTACCACGGATGGAAGTTCGACGTGTCGGGGCAGTGCGTGGACCAGATGAACGAGCCGAAGGGGGCCCAGTACGGAGACAAAGTGAGGTTGGTGTCGTACCCGACTCTGGAGATGGGCGACATCATCTGGACCTACATGGGGCCGCCGGAGAAGCGTCCTCCGGAGCCGAAGTTCGAGTTCACGCAGGTGCCGGAGTCCCACCGGCACGTCTCGAAAGTGATCCAGGAGTGCAACTGGGTGCAGGCGCTCGAGGGCGGCATAGACCCGGCGCACGCCTACGTCCTCCATATGGCGCTGACCGACGACGCCCCGGGCACTGCGGGCCTGAAGCCCAGCAACACCTTCGCAGCCCCTGATCACTACCGGATGTACGTGGACTATACGGACTACGGTCACCAATTCTGGGCGGTCGGCGCCGCTGACGGCAAGAACTACGTCCACGGCCATCACTTCGTCATGCCATGGACGCAACTCCGGTTGCACACGTGGATCATGCACATCGTTCCCGGCCATTTCTATGTGCCTATCGACGATGAGCACTGCATGGTGTGGAACTGGGTCTACAGCTTTACGGACGAGCCCCTTCCGGAGAGCACACGTGAGTTCGAGGACTGGCGCAGCGGCAATGGCCCCGGCCACGTGGATCAGACCACCTTCAGGTCGATCCCGAACAAGAGCAACAACTGGGGACTGGACCGCGAGGCCCAACGCACCGTCTCCTTCTCCGGCATCGAGGGCGTCAACGTCCAGGACAGGGCTGTCCAGGAAGGGCCCGGCCCGATCATCGACCGCAGCCGTGAGAACCTCGGCGCGTCGGACATGCCGGTCATCGGCGTCCGCAAGAGGTTGATGGAGGCCGTGCGCACCGTCGACGACAACGGAGATCCCACTGGCACCGGGCCCAGCTACTACGGCCTGCGCGCCATCGGCCGTGTCTATGACCAGCAGTTGGACTGGCGCAAAGCCTCACTGGAGGAGATGCATCCGGAGACATTCGCTGGCTCCTTGAAGTGAGGGGGCTGGGCGTTCGCTATCAACGAGACCCGATGCCCGAGCTGATACCGGAGGTTGAGACATGATGTTGACTGCAGAAGAGCTGAAGCTGATGCAAGGGCCTGGCTCGCCTTTGTCAAAGGAGGCGAATGATCTGATCTGCAGAACTGGCCCGGGAACGGTGATGGGTGAGGTCGTCCGCCGGTACTGGGTGCCGGCGTTGCTGTCGTGGGAATTGCCGGAGCCGGACTGCCCGCCGGTGCAGGTGCGCCTGCTGGGCGAGGACCTCGTGGCGTTCCGGGACACGAAGGGCCGCGTCGGGATCGTGCAGTGGTGGTGTCCGCATCGCGGGACGCCATTGTGGATGGGGCGGAATGAGGAGGAAGGGTTACGTTGTCTGTACCATGGGTGGAAGTTCGACGTGTCGGGACAGTGCGTGGACCAGATGAACGAGCCGAAGGGGGCCCAGTACGGAGACAAAGTGAGGTTGGTGTCGTACCCGACCCTGGAGATGGGCGACATCATCTGGGCATACATGGGGCCGCCGGAGAAGCGTCCACCGGAACCGAAGTTCGAGTTCACCCAGGTGCCGGAGTCGCACCGGCAGGTCTCGAAGGTGATTCAGGAGTGCAACTGGGTGCAGGCGGTCGAGGGCGGCATAGACCCGGCACACGCGCGGGCATTGCACGGCGCAATCAAGGACGACGAGGACGACGGCTGGGGACTGCCGCCCAGCTCGCCCTTCATGCTCGCTTCTGCCGGCCGGTACTACGTCGAGCACACGGACTACGGCCACCGCTTCTGGGAGGTCGCCAGGATGCAGAACGGCGACAACCACGTGATGGCGCACCATTTCGTGATGCCGTGGACACAGATACGGGCTCACACGGTCAGGGGAAACCTCGTTCCCGGTCACTTCTACGTGCCCATCGACGATGAGAACTGCATGGTGTGGAATTGGGTCTACAGTTTCACGGACGAGCCATTGTCCGAATGGACGCTCTGGTACGAGGACAACGCCAGCGGGAATGGCCCTGCCCACGTCGACCAGACTACATTCCGATCGTACCCGAACAGGGACAACAACTGGGGGCTCGACCGTGAGGCCCAGCGCACCGTCTCTTTCTCCGGAGTGAAGGGCATCAATGTCCAGGACAGGCTGGTCCAGGAAGCGGTGGGCCCCATCGTGGACCGGAGCCGCGAGAACCTCGGTCAATCGGACCTGCCGATCATCGGAGTCCGCAAGAAGCTGATGGAGGGGGTCGCGCTGGTTTCTGACGAGGCGGACCCTGCCGGGCTTGGCAGCAGCTATTACGAGTTGCGGGCCTTCGAAAAGGTGTACCCTGCGGATACCGACTGGAAGGCCGAGACACTGAAGATGATGCATCCACAGACCATCGGGAGCTGAGGTGTCCAGGGACGCCGACACGAACCAACCGGCAAGGGAGGACCAGGAAACATGAGACAGACAGTGAGTCGTTTAGCAGTGCTACTGGGGACGCTGGTAGCGGTTGCCATGGTGGCCGCCGCCTGTGGCGAGGATCCGACGCCAACGCCGATCCCGACCGCGACGCCTACGCCGCTATCGGAATACGACGCCACGCTTGCAGCGGCCATGGCGGAAGGTACCGTCAGCATCATCGGACACGAGTCCGAGCTGCGGCGGGCCATCGTGAAGGACGAATTCGAGAAGCGCTTCCCGGGCATCACCGTCGAGTACCTCGGCCTGCCTGGTGGCGAGGCGGACGCCCGCTGTGAGTCGGAATGGGAAGCGGGTGTCTTCAACTACGACGTTGTGATGGCACGCTGCGTGAACTTCCTCTTCGAGATTGCCGATGAGGGCGGCCTGCAGCGCATCAGTGACAACATCCTGCTCGAGAACCTGCTGGAGGAAGATCTCTGGGTTGGAGGCTTCGAAGAGTCGTTCCTGGACACACAGAACGAATACATCTTCAGCTTCGGCGCCTTCTCGCTCTCGATCACGTGGCAGCGGACCGACCTGCTCCCGCAGGACGAGATAACGCAGATCGAGCAGCTCCTCGATCCCAAGTACGCGGGTAGGATCGGCTTCGCAGACCCGAGAGAGAGCTTCCTGTCCAACTACCAGACCGCGTTCATCTTCGAGAATTCCGGAGAAGCGGGCCTGCGCACTCTGTTCGAGGAGAACGGTTCGCCTATCTATGGAACAGGCGACCAGCTCATCGACACGATGGTGCGCACAGACGAACTCTGGATGGCCGTCGGCTTCCCGGACCACCGCCTCAAGTCCTTCCAGGACGCAGGCCTCGAAGCGGCAAACAACATCGAACCGACCCAGTTCGAGAACGCCTGCTGGATGGGACGGACCAACGGCTTCGTGGCCATACCGACGGACAACCCTCACCCGAACGCCACGAAGATCTGGACGAACTGGGTACTGGGTCCGGAAGCGCAAGAGCTCTGGTCGTTCGAGTCCGGGGAGCCCTCGGCGAGGACCGACGTTCCCGTCGGCACTCCTGGCAGGTGGCCGGACCCCGCGCGTTGTGACTGGAGGAACTTCCAGACCGAGGAGTTCATGGTCAGCGACCGGCTCCTGAACCCCACGCGTGACGCAGTGACTCTCATCCTGGACCAACTGGGCAAGTAAGTCCGGCTCGCTTCAGGGAGACATGTCGCCGTCCATAGCTGCGGGCGAAAGCCTGCAGCTATGGACGGCGACGACAAAAGGACTACGCCTTGGGAACACCGCAGTCTGAGGAGAGAGGCGCTGCGGCGGCAGTGCTCGATTCCACAGCAGAGCCCATCCTGCGCATCCGCGGTCTACGGAAACACTTCGGCGCTCAGCGCAGTGTCGCGGCCGTCGATGGGATCGATCTGGATGTCCTGCGCGGTGAGCTCTTTACTCTCCTAGGGCCGAGCGGTTGCGGCAAGACGACTACGCTCAGGCTGATCGGAGGGCTGGAGCACCCGGACGAGGGAGAGATAGTGCTGGAAGGCCGGCCTATCGTCTCGATCGGAGAGCGTGTCTTCGTACCTTCCCACCGGCGCAACATGGGGATGGTGTTCCAGTCCTACGCGGTGTGGCCGCACCTCAATGTATTCGAGAACATCGCTTACCCCTTGCGGGCACGCGGCGTTTCCCGTTCCGAGATTCGAGAGCGCGTCGCCCGGGTGATGCACTTGCTCGGGCTTGATGGCCTCGAATCGCGGCCCGGTCCGTTACTCAGCGGAGGGCAGCAGCAGCGGGTGGCGCTTGCCCGCGCTCTCGTCTATGAGCCGGGAGTCCTCCTGCTGGATGAGCCGTTCAGCAACCTCGACGCGAAACTCCGAGAGCAGATGCGCGTGGAGTTGAAGGTTATCCAGCGGGAACTGGGTATAACCGTGGTGCTGGTGACACACGATCAGATCGAAGCGCTCAGCCTCTCCGATCGGTTGGCGGTGCTCAACGATGGGAAGGTACAACAGGCCGGCACGCCCGCCGAGGTGTACCAGCACCCGTTGAGCGAGTTCGTCCGCGACTTTATGGGACGGACGCTGACCATGAAGGCGATCGTGGCAGAGGGGAGCCGTCCGGACGCCGCCGCCGTTACGTTGGAAGGCGGCTCCACCGTCTGGGGGCGCACACAGGGGTCCTGGACGCCAAAGCCTGGCGCAAGCGCGGTCGTGGCGATCCGTCCCGAGCACGTGGGGATCAGCCTTGACACTGAGCGTGCGGGATCGGCGAATACGCTGCGCGCAGTGATCGATACGCTGCTGTTCCTCGGTGACCGCTTCGAGTCCCGGGTGCGATGGGGCGACGACCAACACCTGATCATGAGCCTCCCCTTGGACGCCGCTTGGGAGGAGGGTGCGCCCGTATTCCTTACGCTTCCTGAGCGGCACGTTTCCGTATGGCCAACGTAGCAGCGCAATTGCGGCCGTCGGCGTGGCCTATCGAGACGAAGACCATCCTCCAGGTCTTCCTCCTCCTCAGTCTGGCTGCCATCGTCCTGTACCCGATCTTCCTGCTGCTGCTCAACAGCTTCCAGGACTCCAGGCCAGGGCAGCCGGCCGAGTACACACTGGAGAATTGGCGGTTCGCGTTTACGAACCCCGGGATGCGGAAAGCGCTCATCAATACGGTCACTCTTCTGGTGACACGGGAAGGGATAGCGCTCCTCGTAGCCATTCCTTCGGCATGGCTCCTGGCCCGTACGGACCTGCCCTTCAAGGGATGGATCGAGCTGGGCCTGTGGGTGACCTTCTTCCTGCCCACGCTCCCGGTCACAATGGGTTGGATCTTGCTGCTTGACCCCAACTACGGCGTCATCAACACGACCCTGGAGCGGTTGTCCTTCATCAACAAGTCGCCGTTCGACATCTACTCGTGGTGGGGCATCGTCTGGGTTCACCTTATGACCAGCTCCATCGCCTTCAAAGTGGTGATGCTGGCGCCCGCCTTTCGGAATATCAACTCTGCCCTGGAAGAGTCGTCCCGCATGGCCGGCGTCAGTCCCATCGGCACCTTCCGGAAGATCGTGTTCCCCCTGGCGATGCCCAGCATCATCGTCATCACGATGATTGCCCTCGTCATCTCGTTCCAGGCATTCGAGGTCGAGCAGGTGCTTGGCTCGCTGCGCAACATAGAAGTGTTCAGCACAAAGATCTTTCAGTTGCTCCGCCGCACCCCTGTCGACTTCGGAGCGGCAACCGCTCTGGCCGCGACAGTCATCTTCGCGTTGATCCCTCTCGCGCTATTCCAGTATTGGTACGTCGGCCGGCGCCGCTACGCGACGGTAACCGGGCAGTTCCAGGTCAATCTGTTCCGCCTCGGACGCTGGCGCTGGATCTTCTTCGGGATGTTTGCGGGTTACCTCGTCCTCTCGCTCATCGTCCCGTCGAGTTTTCTGTTCCTGGGTACCTTCATGACGCTCTGGGGCTACTTCAGCGGCCTGCCTGACCCCTGGACGCTCGCCAACTGGCAGAAGGTGCTCTCCGACAGCCTGTTCCTCAGCGCCGTCCGAAGCACCCTGGTCATCGGGTTCGGCTCAGCGCTGTTCGGTATCGTCTGGTTCTCACTCATCGCGTACGTCATTGTGCGCACGAACTTCCGGCTGCGATTCCTGCTCGACTTCCTGTCGTGGCTCCCGTGGGCCCTTCCCGGCATCATCCTGGGGTTGGGTTTTCTCTGGATGGTGCTTGGCATACCGATCCTTCGTCCGCTGCACTCCACGACCTTCGTGCTGATCATGATCGTGACCCTGGGCTCGATAACCGTGGGAACGCAGATGTTCAAGGCCAACCTGCTTCAGATCGGCCAGGACATGGAGGAGGCCTCGCGGATCAGCGGCGGCTCCTGGCTCTATACATACAGGCGCGTGCTGCTTCCCATCATGATGCCCACCGTCATCTCGGTGGGTCTCGTCACTTTCGTGTTTGCAGCGCGGGACGTCAGCCGGGTTGCGCTGCTCGCCAGCAGCGAGAACCGGCCTCTGGCCCTGCTCCAGCTCGACTTCCTGACCAGCTACAACCTCGAAGCAGCCTCCGTGGTTGGAGTCATCATCATCCTCTTGACGACGGGCGTCGCCGTGGCCGCCCGCCTCATCGGCCTGCAGGTCGGGACCCAGACCGGAAATTGAGATCGCCCTCGATCGCGCTGGAACCGGCTTTTGACAAGACTGGGGGTCACTGGCAAACTCCGAAGCCGAAGGCCGACGTGGGGATACGATCCATAGCAGGCTGTCGGCTATCGGTTGAGAACGCAACAGGAGGGAGTGCATGGCGACTCTACAGGAACTGGCGCAGGCGACCGAGGAATCGACCAGCAAGTATGTCCAGGCAGGTGGGATCCGCCTGCATTACAACGAGGTAGGCACAGGGGACCCTATCCTTTGCCTCCACGGTGGGGGCCCCGGAGCCACGAGCTGGAGCAACTTCAAGCAGAACCTGCCGGACATCGCGCGAGACCACCGCGTGCTCATGATGGACATGCCCGGCTGGGGCAAGTCCGAGTTTCCTGAGTACGACGAGGACTGGTTCGACTTCATCGGCCGCGTCATCGAGGACTTTCTGGACGCTGTTGGTGTCGACCAGGTGGACCTCATCGGCAACTCCATGGGCGGACAGGCAGGCCTCGGCTTCGCCCTCAGAAGCCCGCAGCGGCTGAAGCACCTCGTCCTCATCGGCAGCCAGCCGACAGAAGCCGGAATCGTGATCCAGCCGACTCCCCAGGAGGCGTTGGCCAACATCGCCGCGTACTACGCCGGGGATGGCCCGAGCATCGAGAAGATGGAGCGACTCGTCCGCAGCCTGATATACGATTTCTCGCTCGTCACACCGGAGACCATCCGGGAACGATACGAGTCCAGCATCACGCCCGTGAACATGGAGCGAGGCAGGCGCGGGTTCTCGAAGCGCCGCGACCTCTACAGTGAGCTGTCCAGCATCTCGGTGCCCACGCTGATCATCTGGGGCCAGGAGGACAAGGGCGGCGCGCTGGAAGTCGGTCTGCAGATGTTGAAGAAGCTGCAGAACGCCCGGCTGTACGTCTTCCAGCGCTGCGGGCACTGGGCGCAGGTCGAGCACCGGGACGAGTTCGACCGCGTCGTCCTGGACTTCTTCGCATCCTAGGCGGATACCGATGGTGAGGCTGCGGCGCTCGCCGGAGTCCGCTCTTCCAGGGCCGGTGGCATGATGGACACCCAACCGATGGCCCTCACCAGGGCTGTGTCCGCTTTCGCTTCCGACCTCCGGTACGACGACCTGCCCCCCCAGGTGGTCGATGTGGTCAAGCGCATCGCGCTCGATACGGTCGGCACGACGCTGGCGGCGACGACCCTCGGCGACGGGTGCGCCGAGGCGGAGGGCGTCGTGCGCGGCGCGGGCGGAGGGGCGGAGTGCAGCCTCATCGGCTATGGCCGGAAGGCCCCCGCGCTGACCGCTGCGTTCGTGAACGGCTCCACGGCCCATGCGCTCAACTTCGATCCCCTGGGCGGCAGCGGTGGCCACCTTGGCGTGAGCACGCTCCCATCCGCGCTCGCCGCAGCCGAGCGCCGCGGCGGCGTCAGCGGCAGGGATCTCATCGCCGCGATGGCCGCCGCCGCCGAGGTGACCGCCCGCCTGGCGGTGGCCCTCTCGCGTGCCCGGGTCAACGCCAACGAACGCTTCCTCGAGGGACAGTTGCTCGGCTACTTCGGCGCCGCCGTCGGAGCGGGCAGGGTGATGGACCTCAGCGCTGAGCGGATGCACAGCGCGCTTGGCGCGGCGCTGATGCAGGCTGGCGGCTCGATGCAGGTCGTCTTCGACGGCGACCCTCCCGCGAAGGCGATCTATGGCGGCTTCGCCAACCTGGGGGGCATGCTCGCCGCCCTGCTCGCCGAACAGGGCTTGGGCGCTGAGGTTGACGTGCTGGAAGGCAGAGCGGGAATCTATG
Source organism: Dehalococcoidia bacterium (assembly GCA_034428575.1). Lineage (GTDB taxonomy): Bacteria > Chloroflexota > Dehalococcoidia > Lucifugimonadales > Australimonadaceae > Bin16. Next base: position 50,571 of record DAOUHP010000079.1, read on the forward strand.
GTTTGTTCTACGGAGGGACGTACGACTCATCCGCGCTCTCGGAGGGACTGGGTGAAGAGTGGTGCCTGCTGGACGCGCGGTTCAAGCCCTGGCCCACCAGCGGCAACGTCCATCCGTACATCGAGGCGGCTACTCGGATCGCCGCGCAGGGCGTCGGCCCTGACGACGTCCGGGCGATCGTCGCACGCGCAGGGACGGCGCTGCGCCCTTGGTGCGAGCCCATCGAGGAGCGACGCCGCCCGCCCAACCCCACGTCAGCGGCCAACAGCATCGTCTACGGCATCGCGAAGGCGCTGACCAACGGCCAGGTAGTCCTCGATGACTTCACCAAGGCTGGCCTGCTGCAGGAGGAAGCCTTGCGCGTCGCGGACCTCGCCGCCTGCGAGGTCGACGATGCCTATGCGGACCAGGGAACGGTTGAATTGCACACCGCCGACGGTCGCGTGCTCACCGAGAGCGTGGAGGTCTCTCTCGGCCATCCGAGGCGCCCCTTGAGCGACGAGCAACTGATCGAGAAGTTCAGGGACTGCGCAGGCCATGCAGCCAGTCCCATCCCGGACGCGCAACTGCAGACACTGATCGATGCCTTGGTGTCGCTCGAAACCCTGGCCGACGTCGGCCGGGTCGGAGACCTGTCGCGCGGACCTCTGACCTAGAGGCCGACGTCGTCTGCCGGAAGGGGCTTCTCCCGCGTCGAGGGCGCTACGAGCGGCACGAAGAACTCGTGGTCCACGCGCGTGAGTGCCTCGAGTTCGAGCGGATCCAGGTAGATCTCGTCGCCGGAGCCGAGGTCCTTGATGTGCAGCCGCACTCCGTTGGCCGATTGGTCCAGTGCGATCTCGACCATCGCGAACTCGCTCTGCACGACGAAGCTGTCCATCGTCAACCTCCCGCTAGATGAGGAATGATAGATTGATGATGGGCATGTGCCGGTTGATGAGCACGACCTTCTTGTGAGCGATGCGCCAGCGGTCCTCCCGGCGTAGCACGTAGTAGCACTTGGCGGGGAGAGCGCGAAGGTCCCCGAGACCCAGCTGGCGATGGTCGCCCGTGCGGACCTCATGCACAACGAGGTTGCAGCGCACGTTGACCTCGTTGTCGGCCTCCCCGGGCGTGACCTGCACGTTCGTGATGCTGTGGACGGTTCGCGAGGGCGGCGACTGGGCGAAGTTGCGCTCATGCGCGAGCTGATGGACGCGCAACTGGCGCAGTTGACCGTCGTCCCAGAGGATCGACGTCTCCCGCGTGGGGTCTGAGTGCTCCTCGATGGGGATCCAGTAGATGGCGTCCTCGGTGAAGAGGTCGAGCCAGGGTGGGAATTCGCGTTCGTCGAGCAGCCGGGCTTCTTCGTACAAGAAGTCTTCGGCTTCCTGGCGGGTCATGCTGGCCGTAGAAACCACGTCTAGAGACCCGCCCTCACCTCGCCCATGACCTGGACCCAGTAGCGATAGAAGGAACGCTGGGGGACCTCATCCGAGTAGTTCCCGATGCACTCTCCAGCCGCGCCCGCCTGCTCGCGGTCCATACCACGGTCCACTATGAGCCACTCCATCCGCGATCGGAGGCCCGTCTGGTTGGCGGCGAACATCTCGAGGTCGCTCGGGTTCACCATTCCCGTCGTGCTCAGTTGGCGCGTACCTTCGTACAGCCTACGGGTGTTGAGTTCGTCGGACACGCCGTGCAGCCAGAAGGGGTGGGAGTAGACCTCCGTGTACTCCAGCGATATGGGCTGGATGACGCGGACCAGCTCGTCGAACAGGAACACGTTCGGGAAGATGAAGACGTGCCGGTTCGAGATGATCTCGCTCGCGCGCTCGTCGCCGTGGACCTCTTGCAGCTTCGCGTGGTACTCCTGGAAGCGCTCCGGCAGGCCCCGACCGAGGCCGCGGCCGTCCATGACGCCTCCCTCGAGAGTGGAGTGGCCCCGCGGGAACCCGCGGGAGATGTTGCCCCGCTTGATCAGGTCCCGGGCGTTGAAGTTGCCGATGCCGAAGTTGCCGAACGTAGAGAACGCAGATTCGTGGACGACCCCCGGATGGTAGCCGTCCACGCCGTTCTCGCACTGGAACTTCCAGTTCCCCGGGTAGGCGTAGCGGTGCGGTCGCAGCAGCCTGTGCTCGCCGCCGATGCTCCGGTCGGCCCACAGGTCTATGTGCTCCTTGAGCGAGCCTAAATGCTCATCCAGCGAAGGCACGTCTTCGAAGAGGCTTGCGAACATCAGCCCGCGATACGTGTCCAGTTTGGCCACCGAGATGAGGCTGATCCCCCGCGGTGAAAACCCCTCCGGGTAGCGCCCGCCGTCCGGAACGCCGATGAGTTCGCCACTGTTGCGGTACGTCCAGGCATGGTACGGGCACCGGAAGTTCTGCGAGTTCCCGTAGTACTCGCGGCAGATGGCGTTCGCCCGGTGACGGCACACGTTGAGGAGGGCGTGCAGCCCGCCGTTCTTGTCCCGTGTGAGGATGATGGGGTAGCGGCCGATCTGGGCCGTCTTGTAGTCGCCGGGCTCGGCGACCTCACTCTCGTGGCCCACGTAGACCCACGTCTTCTCCCAGATCTCCGCGATCTCCCGTTCGAAGACATCCGCGTCCGTATACACGCTTGAATGCACACGGAAGGATCTGTCCCGGATATCGATGAGGTCTGTGTAGTCGAGGTGGGACGGTTTCGTTCGCGTTGTCATTGACCCGCTCCTTCACCGGACCCGTACGGCAGCAGCCGCGCTCTTCTCGAAACGAAGCTTTTAGAGCGTTGTACACCCGGCCGATTTCACTGTCAACAATATTCGTTCGACTCCTGAGCCTCGTCATCATCGGTCCTCGTTGGCGGCCTTGCGTCCGTGGTGCTACGCTTGCCCGGCAGACCCGCGCTGCTGGAAGGTGAAGCGTGTTCATCGACATCCTGGCGCCCACCGGCGTCAGCATCGAAGAGACCGTCGATTTCGCCCGGCGCGCCGAAGCAGCCGGGGCCTCGGGTGTAGGTATGCCCGACCACCTGGAGCATGGGCGCGACGGCTTCCTCGCTCTCGCCCTGGCGGCTCGGGTCACGTCGTCCATCGCTCTATACCCCGCGGTCACCAACGTCCTCACCCGCCACCCATTCCAGTTGGCCGTCCTCGCGCGCTCCATGCAGGAGATAGCGGGCAGTCGCTTCAAGCTGGTGATAGGCGCGGGCGGGACCACGGCCGAGCATACCGGTCAGCCCCCGGCTTCCCGGCAGCGCCTCCGTGAGGCCGTGACCTCCATCAGGGCGCTGCTCCGCGGTGACGCCGTGCCATTCGGGTCGAGCCCCAGCGAGCGCATCGAGGACCCCGACCCGCCGGGTCCGCCGGTCATGCTCGCGGCTTCCGGCCCCAGGGCCATCCGCCTCGCCGGGGAGATAGCCGACGGAGCCCTGCTATTCACGGGCATCTCGGCGCCCATCCGGGGGCTCGGGGTCGAATTGCTCGCTGAAGGGCAGGCCCTGCGCGAACTCGCGGCGCGACCGTTCGAGGTCACCTTCAATACGCTGGTCTCGGTAGACGACGACCCGGAGGCTGCACGGGAGCGCACGCGCAGGGCTGCATTCAACTGGCTCAGGCTGAAACGTTTCGATATCGGCTTGGACCGCATCGGCGTGCGGCCCGATATCCCGGAGGCAGCGTCGGACCTCTCCGACGACCTGCTGGCCACGGTCTGCGAGCACTTCTTCATCGTGGGAAACGCCGCGGACTGCGCGTCGAAGCTCGAAGCGCTGGCAGGCGACGGCTTGGACCGGGTACTGCTGATGCCGGCGGGCGGCCCGGCCGGAGCGGAGAGGGTCTTCGAGGTGGTGGAAGCAATCACCGGGGGCCGATAGCGTAGTAGCTGTAGCCGGAGTGCTGTGTACCGCCGCCCTCGGCGACTGCGCCGCCGACCGTCATTGCGGGCTCATATCGACGGCGGAAATGGTGGAGCCGAGGGGACTCGAACCCCTGACCCCCTGCTTGCAAAGCAGGTGCTCTCCCAACTGAGCTACGGCCCCACGCGTACGGTTGCGGTGCAGTCAGGATACCATCCAGCGCTTACGGTGAACCGAGCCCCGGCAGCGAAAGCCCTTCCATCGTCTCCGGGACTACGCTGAATCGCTCGAACGGCGGCATGAAGTACGCTCCGGCGATGCGCCCGGAGAGCGCCGTCAGCAGTTCGCGGCTCAGCGCGATGCCCTCCTTGCCGCCGGCGTCGCCCCGGTACTCGGCAAGATCAATGCGCCCCATGACGTCCTCCGGCACCACGATGCCGGGAACCTCGTTGTGGAGGAAGCGCGCGTGACGAGCGTTCCGGAGCGGTAGCACGCCCATGATGACTGGCAGCGGGAAGCCTCCCAGCAGCGACCACACGCGCTCGACGTGCTCTGCCGTGTAGACCGGCTGCGTGAGCAGGAAGTGCGCCCCGGCTTTCACCTTGCGCTCCAGTACGCGAAGCTCCCTGTCCAGGTCCGGAGCGTTGAAGTTCAGCGCCGCGCCGATGAAGAACGACGTCGGTTGCCCGATCTCCCGCCCGTTCCCGTCCACGCCCTCGTTGAAACCCGCCATGAGCCGGATCAACCCGGACGCCGTCACGTCGGTCACCGCGGTTGCGTAGGGATAGTCGCCCGTGAGCGGAACGTCGCCCATCACCGTAAAGACGTTGCGCAGCCCGAGCGCGTGGGCGCCCAGCAGGTCCGAGTGCAACGCCAGCAGGTTGCGGTGGCGGATGGCCATGTGCATCACCGTTTCCACACCCAGCCGGGACTGCACGAGGTTTCCCGTGGCGAGTGCGCTCATCCTCCCCTGCGCGCGCGGGCTGTCCGCCACGTTCACCGCGCTGACGCTCCCGGCGATGCCGCGCAACTTATCCAGCGTTCCGCTGATGTCGAACCCGCGCGGCGGCGCCAGTTCCACCGTAACAACGAACTCTCCCCGCGCGATGCGTTCCGCCAGCCCCGTCGGCGGAGCAGCCGGAGCCTCGATGCGCTGCGGTCGTGGAGCGGCCGGTGCGGGCGGGCGTCGCGCTGAGGACTGGAGAACACCCCGCACCGCATCTCGCACCGCGGCGATATGCGCAGGCGTCGTTCCACAGCATCCCCCAACGGCAGCCGCGCCTGCGCGCGCTATCTCCCGCGCCGTCTCCGCAAAGTATTCCGGCGGCGCCGCGTACTCCAGCCGTCCATTCACATAGGCAGGGAGTCCCGCGTTCGGTTGAACGATGAGCGGCACGGTGGCGGTCGCCGCCATGCGTTCGACGACGCTCAGCAGCAGATCAGGCCCCACGCTGCAGTTCGCGCCCAGCGCAAGCAGCCCCGCCTCGTTCAGCGCCGCGACCACGTCATCCGGCGAGTCGCCGGTCGGTGTAAGGCCGTCGCCCGTGAAGGTCATCTCAGCGATAACCGGAACGTCTGATACGGACTGCGCCGCCTCGACAGCTTGCCTGAGCTGCGCGAGCGACGTGAAGGTCTCCAGCAGGATGAGGTCTGCCCCGGCATCGGAGAGTGCAGCAGCCTGCTCTGCGAACACGTTCCATGCCGACGCCGGGGAGAACAGACCTGCTCCGGTTGCGTCCGGCGGCAACGGGCCCATCGAACCCGCCACCCAGACGTTCTGGCCGTGCAGCCGCGCCGCTTCCTTCGCCAGCGCGACACCGGCGTGGTTCAACTCTTCGACGCGCGAGGCCATGCCGTACATGCCGAGCTTGGCCGCATTCGCGCCGAACGTGTTGGTCTCTATCAGCTCAGCGCCCGCTCGAAGATAGGTGAGGTGCACGCCCTTCACGATGTCCGGTTGCGCGACGTTCGCCGGTTCCAGCAGCGCTGCTGTCAGACCGTGCGCGTACAGCTGCGTGCCGGTAGCACCGTCGCAGAGCAGGAGACCACGGGATAGGCGTTCGGAGAGCGAGAGAACCATGGGCAGGAACCTCCCACGATTGTAACAGCGCCCCTGCCTCCATTGTGTGAGAGCAACCCGGAGGTCTAGACTGCGCCTCGCTTCTCATGACAGGCCCAGATCTCACGCTCATCAACTGGCTGCTGGCCGTCTCGCCGGTCATTCTCCTCGTGGTCGCCATCATCTGGCTGAACTGGAGCGCGCCGCGCGCCGGGGCTGCCGCATGGCTGCTCGCCCTTGCGCTGGCGCTGCTCGTCTTCGGCGCAGCGCGGGACCACGTCGCCATAGCGAGCGCCAAGGGCCTCAGCCTCGCCGTCTTCGTGCTCACCATCGTCTGGACTTCGGTCTACCTGTTCAACATGGTGGACAAGCTGAAGGGCATCGACGCCATCGGTCGGACGATGGCGAGGCTCGCCAGCGACCGGCTGGTGCAGGCGCTGCTCATCGGGTGGGGTTTTTCCAGCTTCATCCAGGGCATCACTGGGTTCGGCGTACCCGTGGCCGTCTCGGCCCCGCTCCTTATCATGCTTGGTTTCCCGCCTGCTCGCGCCGCCGCGATGGCGCTCGTAGGGCACGGCTGGGCTGTGACGTTCGGCTCGATGGGCTCGTCCTACTACACCATCCAACTGGTCACGGGCATCGAGGGCGACGTCATCGCTCCGCACATGGCGCTGCTCTTCGCGCCCATCATCGTCGCGAGCGGCATGCTGGTTGCCCATATACAGGGCGGGATGAGTGCGCTCCGGCGCAGCCTGCCGATGGTGGTCATCGCCGGCTCACTCATGGCCGCGGCGATGTACGCGCTCGCGTTGGCCGGCGCGCCCCAGATTGCGTCCACCGTCCCCGGCGTCCTCGGCATGGTGGTGCTCGCCCTGCTCTCCCGCACGCCGTTGCTGCGAGGTGCCCCGCAGGCGCAGCCCGTGCCCGACACGCCACCCGCCGGAGCGGCAGACGAACCCACCACTCCTCCGATGCCCTTCATCCTGGCCTTCATGCCCTACCTGCTCCTCATCACGCTGAGCGTCATCTCCCAGATCGGCCCTGTGAAGGACGCGGTGCGCGGCATCCACTGGTCGCTCGACTATCCCGCGTTCACTACGGCCCAGGGGTTCGCGGTAGCCGCCGCCAACGACTACGCGCCCATACGCATACTCAACCACCCCGCCCCGCTCATCTTCTTCAGCATCGTGCTCAGCGCAGGGGTGTACGTCCTGGCGAAGCGCTGGCGTAAGGGCGTGGCCTGGGAGGCGGCGAGACTGACCTACGGACAGAGCCTGAGCTCCACCATCGGCGTAACGACGATGGTGATGATGGCCGTCGTCATGGCGGATACCGGCATGACCGTGCTGCTCGCCCGCGGTATCGCCAACGCCTCCGGCCCGCTCTTCCCGTTCGTCTCTCCGTTCATCGGCCTGCTCGGCTCGTTCATGAGCGGAAGCAACACGAATTCGAACGTCATGTTCGGCCTGCTCCAATTGGAAACCGCAAGGGCGCTCGACATCGGCACCGTGACCATCTCCAGCATCCAGTCCATCGGTGCGTCCGTCGGCAGCCCCATGGCTCCGGCAAAGGTGCTCGTCGGCGCTGCGGTTGTGGGTCTTGCGGGGAAGGAGCGGGACATATTCCGCATCGTCATCCCGTACATCCTCGGACTCGTCGTGCTGGCGGGCATCGAGGCAATCATCATCATCGAACTGCTGCCCGCGTTATCGAGGTAAGCCATGCTCTCAGCCGCAACGAAACGTAAGCTCCGGCACGTCGTCCTCGCAGGCACGATCATCAGCTTCCCGCTGCTCTACCTCGGCCCCGTCACGCTGGAAGATGCGGTTGTAACGATTGCAGGACTCGCTGTAGGCATCGTAACCGCGGTGCTCGCATGGCTCGCATTCTAGGAGGGATCCCCGATGACGAACGCACAGCCCGACAGAAGCTCGCAGAGCCAGTTCGGACGGCTCGCCGGAGCCTACGGTGCGAGCAAGACACACGCACAGGCCGGCGCGCTCGCATCCGCCGCTTCCATGCTGACCGACCGCCGGTACGGAACGGCCATGGATATCGGCGCGGGGCCGGGCTTCACCGCGTTCGCCGTCGCCGACCGCTGCGATCGTGTGATCGCAACCGACGTAACGCCGGAGATGCTGGAGCAGGCGCGCTCGCTCCGGGACGAACGCGGAGCCCCGCACACCGAACTGATGCTGACCGCCGCTGAGTCCCTGCCCTGCCGGGACGCCAGCCTGGACCTCATAACGTGCCGCACCGCCGCACACCACTTTCTGAACATCGACGCTTGGCTGAGAGATGTGCACCGCGCGCTGACGCCCGGTGGCGAACTCATCCTCATCGACACGATCTCGCCTGATGACACGGAAGCCGAGACCTGGATGCACGGTATCGAGATCTGGCGTGACCCTTCCCATGTGCGGAACCCCACTCAGGCGGAATGGCTGAGCGCTATCGAACGCGCAGGCCTGCGTGTCGTCGAAACCGCGCTATCGCGCGTTGACCTCGAGTACCCCGACTGGACGGAGCGTGCGGGGATGCCTGAAGAGGAAGCCGCTCGATTGGGACAAGCGCTCAGAGATGCGCCTCCGGCTGCGGCGCAAGCCTTCGGCATCACGCCCAGGGCGGACGGCCTGATCGAGTTCTACTGGCCTATACTGAGCGTCAAGGCGGTCAAGCCGTAGCCGCAAGTCCATGCTCGGAGTGCTCCGATGGTTGCCAATGATGCTCACAACATAAGCACGGCAGATGAGAATGTCCCGCTCAGTGCCATATTCGATGTGATCGGCACTCATGCGCGGGACGTAGTGTCCACCGCTTTGGAACATAGACCGGCGGCATCGGAAGGCGCTCGGGCCGCGCTGAATGCCGCGGTAGATAACTCCGGAATCGCTATCAAGGGGTTCAAGAAACCGAGCATGGCCCGCCCAGGCGCGCTCAACGATCTCGTCCTCCTGGAACTGTTCGACGGCAATGACAAGCTGGCAAGCGCCATCTTGCGGGTGTGGGCTGAGGCCAGTCCGGAGATCGTGCGCATCGCCACCGATCACTTGAACGACAAGGGCGTGCCGATCGTCGAGAGGGGCGACCACTTCCACGCGGTCTGGCCCAAGCATGAATGCCTGCTTGAAGGAAACATGCTCTCCGTACAGCACTCCGGGTTTAATCACTATGACATCGCCCTCATGCTCTCTTACCTATCGGGACGCTTCCCCGAGGACGAAGTGTTCGAGTCCGACCTCTTCAGACAAGTCCTCGATCAGATGAACGACCTCTCCCCCGATGCCCCTGAATGGGTTGAGGCGCCCCTGTTCATCTCCACTATGGTGGAGATGGTTTCCGTAAAGACCTCTGAACGAAACTCCACCCTCCGGGAGGAGTTCGATGGCATGCTCGACGACATCGCCGAACGGTTCAAAGACGAACTGCGCTATCTGGATGTGGACATCAGCGGGGCACGCGAGGATGTCGACGCCCATCCGGACCTCATCGAACCGGCGCGCGTTCTCATGAACGCGCTGGAGTCCGCCTTGGAGGCATACGCCGAGATACGCCCTCAGGCTGACACCAGGGAAGAGGAGCTGCGGCGCGCCGACGAGAGGGAAGAACACGAAGGAGAGATATACAGAGTTGTCCATACCTGGGAAGAACTGATAGCCGCAGCGGACGAAATGGAGGACGCCGACGAACAGTTGACAGACGGGCCGGACGCTCCTGCAGACATAACTGTTCGGGAGTACGAGGCGCTGGCGGATGCACAACAGGAACTCGCCGCGGAGAACGCCCGCCTCGCGGAAGCCAACGCCGTCCTGGAGCAGAACCGGGGCAAACTCCAGGCAGAGAAAGAAGCCCTCGCCGCTGAGAACGTCAGCCTCACGCAGGCCAACGACGCCCTGCAACACGCCACCGACAAACTCCGCATGGAGAAAGAAGCAGAGAGCAATGAGAACAGCAGACTGAAACGCGAGTTGCGCGAGAGCAAACAGCGCGAAGAAGCATGGCGGGGCGCTCCTGCACCCACTCGCTCTGAGGCGAGCGACGCAGAGGGCATTCACTCCCGAATAGAGAGCGTGCGCAACGCCATCGCGGCAGCGGAGAGCAACTTCTCCGGCCAACTGGTCATCGCGCTGAATTCACGATCGAAAGAGGACACTCCCTTCCAGCGTCCCTCCGAGGTCTACGACGCGCTGGCCTGGCTCGCAGCCGACTACCGCCGTGTCCGGAGCAACCCCGCCGGGGCCGACCCCGATTTCGACAAGATGCTCAAGGAGGCATGCCCAGGTTGGTCATACGTCCCGCACCAATCTGCGGTGACTATCGGCATGTTCAAGGACTGGTACTACACCACTGCAGGCGGAGTGAAGTACGAACTGACAGAACACCTCGGTAGGGGTAGCAGTGGCAACCCCCAGTACACTATCCGCATCGCTTTCGCGTGGGACGCCGACCTGGGGCAGGTAGTGGTCGGGTACATCGGTCACCACCAGCGGAATCAAGGGAGCTAAGGAGAAGGCTCTGTCTAGTCCACCCCGCGCAGCGCCCGCTGCGCGGCAGCGACGCCCGCGCCCGCCTGCGTCTCGTAGCCCTGGTCGCCCATCGCCTCTTCCAATGCGCCCAACACGGTGAGCACGTTGGGGCTGGTGCTGTTGTGGCCCATCAGCCCGATGCGCCACGCCTTCCCCGCGAGCGCCCCAAGGCCGCCGCTGAGCTCGATGTTGTGCCTGTCCAGCAGATAACGGCGTGCTTGCGCCTCGTCAACCTCTTCCGGCGCGTGAACGGCGGTGAGGCTTGGCAACTGCACCTCCGGGTCTGCCACCAGGCCCAACCCCATCGCCTGCAGTCCGGCCCGGAGCGCCCCCCCGTTCCTTGTATGGCGTTCCCATCGCGCCTCGATACCCTCTTCCGCTATAAGCCGGAGCGCCTCGCGCAGCGCATAGATCATGGAGATGGGCGCGGTGTGGTGATACGCGCGCCGGTCCCAGTAGCTGCTTAATTCGGTGAGGTCAAGATAGAAACTCCGCACTTTGCCGGTGCGGCTTTGCAGGGTCTCCACCGCCCGGGGACTCAGCGTGAGGGGCGCAAGCCCTGGAGGCGCGCCGACGCACTTCTGTGTGCAGCTGTAGCAGACGTCCACGCCCCACTCGTCCACGCGCAGTTCCACGCCGCCGAGCGAGGTGACCGCGTCCACAACCAGCAGCGCGCCGGCCTCATGTGCAACGTCCGCTATCTCCTTGATGGAAGTCGCCGCGCCGGTGGATGTCTCTGCGTGGACCACGCCCACCGCTTTCACTTTCCCCGCCGCGGAGACCGTCTCACGCAAGCGGTCCACATCCACAGGTTTACCCAACTCGTGCTCGACTCTGATGACATTCGCGCCGCTGCGCTCTGCGATCTCGCCCAGCCGCTGCCCGAAATAGCCATTGATCCCTACCACGAATGTGTCGCCCGGTTCGATGATGTTCACCATCGAGGCTTCCATCCCTGCGGTGCCGGTGCCGGAGATGGGGATCGTCACCGCGTTCTCCGTCTGGAAGACGTAGCGCAGCAGCGCGCGCACGTCGTCCATCACGGCGAGGAAGTTCGGGTCCAGGTGCCCGAGGAGCGAGGAACTCATCGCCTGCAATACGCGAGGGTGGACGTTTGAAGGTCCAGCTCCCATGAGCAGCCGGTAGGGAGGCGTGAAGGCAGCGGTCTCTTGTGTCATACGGCATTCTCGACAGTATGGAGTAGACCCTGCGGCGGCGGACGCCCGGGCGCGGGGTGGAGTGCATTATAGCAACTGCTCTGTTGCCGTAGAAGAACCCGGCGTCGTTTCTAAGAGAAGTTTGGGAAATACCTACAACATGTTGTGGCTGGGATCGTCGCACACTGTGCCCATTGCAGAACCGCTACCCTTTTCGTGTGGCAGCCGTCTGGTGGAAGGCCCAGCGTGAGCCGCATAAATCCGATTGAATGCTATGCAAACGCATTGATTCAGTCTTAGACAACGTCTAACGTTTTCCTACACGTTGCCACCGGAGCGAACGACACCGGAGCAGAACCAGTCCAATGACCGACAACAGCCACATATACCATGATCCGGTCATGACCGCGGAGGTCATTACCGGGCTCGCCGTCCACCCTGGCGGAGCCTACGTTGACTGTACGCTCGGCGACGCGGGACACACCGTGGCCATCCTTGAAGCGTCCTCTCCGGATGGACGAGTCCTCGGCCTGGACGCTGACCCGGAGGCGGGGCCGCCCGCAACTGAGCGCCTGCGCCGCTTCGGCGACCGCGCCGTCCTCGTCAACGCCAACTTCGGCACGGTTGCCTCGCAGGCCCGCACCCACGGTTTCATACCCGCCGACGGTGTGCTGTTCGACCTGGGGCTTTCCTCTCGCCAACTGGACTCCGAGGAGCGAGGTTTCAGTTTCCGGCGCTCCGCTCCGCTGGACATGCGGTTCACGCCTGAGGGGCCTTCAGCCGAGGACCTCGTTAATGGCCTCCCTGAACAGGAGCTCGCGAACCTGATCTACCAGCTGGGCGAGGAGCCGCGCTCACGGCGTATCGCACGTGCCATCGTCGCCGCCCGGCCGCTGACCGATGCCGTCGAGCTCGCGGAGATCGTTGCTCGCGCGTCCGGCTACCGAAGGGGCCGGACCCATCCCGCCACGCGCACCTTCCAAGCGCTCCGCATGGCCACGAACGATGAGATCGGCAACCTTCGGCTCGCCCTCAGCCAGGCCGCCTCCGTCCTGAACATTGGAGGACGTCTGGTGACCATCGCCTACCACTCCCTCGAAGACCGGGAGGTCAAGCGTTTCGTCAATAGCGGCATGGTCCGCCCCATAACGAAACGAGTGATCAGGCCGGGCGCCGAGGAGATTGCCCGCAACAGGCGCAGCCGCAGCGCGCGCATGCGCGTTGCCGAACACGTAGGAATTCGGAAGGGGTCTGATGACAAACTCGCGTGAACAGCTCTATACCGCCATCGACGTCGGCACGACGAAAGTCGTAACTCTTGTCGCAAGGGCCGGCATGGACGGCGGAGTGGAGATAGTTGCCAAGGGCTACGCGGCTTCGGCCGGCATGCGCAAGGGCATGGTCGTTACCCCCGACGCGATGAAGGAGTGCATCCGGCTGTCGGTAAGCGAGGCGGAAAAGGCGCTGGGGCGCAAGCTGCCGCCTGCCATCGCAGGCGTCACAGGCAGTCACCTGCAGTCGCAGAACGTCCGCCACGACGAGACCGGGCACGGCATCGTCAACAGCGAGGGTTACTTCACGCAGTCCAACGTCGATGACCTGGTGCAGTCCACCTCTCACAATCCCATCGGCATGCGGGTCATCCAGACTGTTCCACGGTCGTTCGAAGAGTCCCACGTCATCATGGGCGATTCGGTGCCGGTAGACACACTTCGCGCCACCATATCCGCGTCCGGCGTAACCCTCCGCGGGCTCGTCGCGGAGCATCTCGCCAGCGGCGAAGCAGTCCTGAATCCGGAAGAGCGAGTCCTTGGCGTCGTCCTCGTGGACATCGGTGGCGGCTCCACGGATGTTGTTGTCTACCGCGAGGGGTCTGCCTGGTACACCACCAGTATCCCCATCGCAGGACAGCACTTCACAACCGACATCGCAACCGGACTCGGTCTGCTCCCCATCGCTGCCGAGCGCGCCAAGATCTCCAGGGGCTCGGTCTGGTTCGAGCATCTCACCGAGCGCGACACCGCCGACGTGAAGCCCGGGCTGGGCAGCAATGTCACCTCTGTGCACCTCAAGAAACTCAACCGGCTGTTGCATGACCGGGCCGTGGAACTCGTGCGGCTTATGATGCATCGCCTTGCCTCCAACGGGCTTTCGCATATCCCGTCTGGCGGGATCGTGCTGACCGGCGGAGCGTCAGCGTTGCCCGGGATCGTGGACATCGTGGCGGATTACGGGAAACGCCCGGTGCGCATCGGGACTCCCGCACCCACGCTTGGGCTGCCGGATGAGTTGATGGACCCCGCCTACTCCACAGCAGTCGGCCTGGTGCTGTGGGCCATGCGCCAACGACACGTCGATGCGCTCACGGAATCGAAGCCCGCGGGTCAACCTCGAGGACGGTCCGGCGGCTGGCTGTCCCGCTTCAAGTCAAGGGAGCCGACGGGAGCGGGCGTATGAGTCGAAGAAACAGGGCATTCCCACAACGGGAGTAGCAGGGCAAAAAGCGGAAGAGGGCGTCTCAGGAAGACAACACCATCAGTCCAATACGGACCAGGCAAAGGGGTAACGGTTATGACCATGGAACTATTCGGCAACGAGCACAAGGCGGACATCGACGGCATCGCGCGCGTCAAGGTTATCGGTGTAGGCGGCGGCGGCTGCAACGCCGTCAACCGCATGTACCGCGAACGCGTCCCGCACGTCGAGTATCTGGCCGTGAACACGGACGCCCAGCACCTCGTGCGGCTCGACGTGCCGGTCAAGATACGCATCGGCGACACGATCACACGCGGCCTCGGCGTAGGCGGCGACCCTGAGATCGGACGCACCGCAGCCGAAGAGTCTCGTGAGGAGATCTACGAATCGGTCCGCGGCGCCGATATGCTCTTCATAGCAAGCGGCATGGGTGGAGGCACCGGAACAGGTGCAGCCCCTGTCGTTGCCGAGGTTGCCCGGGAGACCGGTGCGCTCACCATCGCGGTCGTAACCAAGCCGTTCCGCTTCGAAGGCCGCAAGCGCGGCAAGAACGCCGATGACGGGCTCGCCCGCCTGCGCGAAGCTGTGGACACGCTCATCGTCGTCCCTAACGACCGTCTCGGTGCGATGTGCGACGAGGACCTCTCCGCCGAAGACGCCTTCAAGCTGGCCGACGATGTGCTCCGCCTCGGCGTGAAGTCCATCGCGGAACTGGTGACGATCCCAGGTGAGATCAACCTGGACTTCGCCGACGTCAAGACCATCATGACCGGCGCCGGCCCGGCCTGGATGTCCATCGGCTCTGCGCACGGCGAGAATCGCGCAATGGAAGCTGCCAAGAGCGCCATCCACAGCCCCATGCTGGACGTCAACATCGAAGGGGCGCGGGGCGTCCTCCTCAACATCACCGGCGGCGCCAACATGACCCTCAAGGAAGTGCAGCGAGCCGCCGACGTCATCGCCAACTCCGTCGACCCGGACGCCAACATCATCTTCGGCATGGTGACGGACCCCAAGATGGAGGACGAGATGTGCGTCACCATCATTGCCACCGGCCTCCCCAGCATCGAGCAGATGAGCCTCAACGACGACGGCATCGCCGAGTTCCTCCGCCGCGCCATCAGCGACGAGACGGACTTCGACCTGCCGCCGTTCCTCCGCCCCAACAACCGCCAGGCGGTCTAGTCAGGCGGTGAAGACAACAGAACTCCGCCGGCTGTCCCCCATGGCGGCGGAGCGCGGAGCAGGTTTCCCCAGGCCCGCTCCGCAGGTCTCGCGATCAAGCCCCCCATGAGGGTCCCCTCTGGGGGGCCTTCGCATGCCTCACATATTGGCTGCATTAACGCAATATATGCCAGCGTCGCAGCAGTATGCTCCAGCAATTGGTAGAATCTCCGAAATTGCCTATTGACTTTCTGTGCGCGTTGCAAAAGAATAGCCCTTGCCAGTCAAAAGGGCTTTATCTGGTAGCCCGCGCACCTTAAAATCCTCTATATTGTTGTCCAAGGCATGGACGGAGCCTCCCTGACAGAGGCACCGCACGATTCCAGCCGCGAGGGTCACGATGCATTGTCCGAACTGCGAAGACCCCAACACCCGGGTAACCGACTCTCGGGACACCGGCCAGGACATCCGTCGGCGCAGGGAATGCGTCAGATGCGGCGTACGATTTACCACCTACGAACGCATCCAGCACGCCACCCTGCAGGTCGTCAAGCGCGATGGCCGCCGCGACGAATTCGATAAGCAGAAGCTCCTCCGCAGCATCCGCCTCGCCTGCACCAAGCGTCCTCTTCCCAGCGGTACGCTGGAGAAACTCGTTGGCGAGATAGAGAACGACCTCCAGTACCTGGGCAAGGCTGAAGTCCCCGCTTCCGTCATCGGGGATCTGACACTCGAACGCCTGCGCCAGCTCGACCCCGTCGCCTACGTCCGCTACGCCAGCGTCTACCGCGACTACGACACCCTGGACGGGTTCATAGAAGAGATACGCGAGTTCCAGTCCACCGGCGTCGGACCTCCCGACGAAAGCGTCAGCCAGCTCACCCTCATCCCCAACGAGTTCGCGGTGCCCGTGAAGCGCACCGGACGCCGGGGCCGCAGGCCGAGCATGACGAGGCCCCTCGACCCCAGCGCTGCGCGCGGCTGATCCGCCCCACCCTTGAACGACATAACTACGCTTACGTGCTCCGGCCTTCGGGCCGGGGTGACCGGAAGTGCGCGCTCCCCTGCGCGCTTCCACGTCTCCCTCCTCCGCAGGCCCCTCTCGACGCGCCACGGGAGCGGGCCATCGGGCCCCGTTGGGTATCTTCCCACGGGGCCCGCCCTCTTTAAGCCGCTATAATCCCTGGTGCACACCCCACTGGAACGATCAAACATGAACACCCGCCCCCGTATAGCGATAACCCTTGGCGACCCCACTGGCATCGGCCCCGAGGTCGTCGCCAAGGCGCTCTCTCAACCGGACCTGGTGATGGACACCGCTCTGTTCGTCGTCGGCTCTCCCGGCGTCCTCGACCGGGCCTTCGACCTTGTCGGCAGCGAGTTGCGCGCACGAAGCGTCAACGGCATCGCCGACTCCCCCGTGTCGGGCTGTGTAAGCGTCATCTCCCCGCTCGACGACGACGGACTCGCCACCCTGCCCTACGGTGAGACTTCCCCGCGGGCCGGCGCAGCGGCGGTCGAGTGGGCATCCGCAGCCGCGCGCCTTGCGATGGAGGGCGAGGTGGACGCAATCGCCACCGCCCCGATCAGCAAGGAGGCGGCCCGCCTTGCCGGTCACGAGGACTTCGGACACCAGGAGATATACCAGCACCTCGCTGGGGTCCCCCGCGTGCTCACGATGCTCCTCACGAACGGCCTCAACGTGGTGCACCTCACCACACACTACCCGCTGCGCGATGCCGCGCTTCACGTGACCCGTGACCGGGTGCTCGAAGCCCTGCGCCTCACGCACGGGTTCTTCACCGAGCACGGCATTCCTGACCCGCGCATCGGGGTCGCCGCGCTGAACCCCCACGGCGGGGAGGCCGGGATCATCGGGACCGAGGAGATCGAAGAGATACGCCCCGCCGTCGAAGACGCGAACGCTGAGGGCATCGCGGCGACCGGCCCGGTTCCGGCGGACTCCGTTTTCGGACAAGCCATCGATGGCAGGTACGACGCCGTGCTCGCCATGTACCACGACCAGGGGCATATCGCCGTCAAGGTGCATGACTGGGCTGCGAGCATCACGCTCAACATCGGCCTGCCGTTCCTCCGCACCTCCGTGGACCACGGCACCGCGTTCGACATCGCGGGGAAAGGTGTCGCCGACGCAACAGGCATGATCGAGGCTATCCGCTACGCCGCCGAGGTCTCGCGCAGCGGCCGCCTCCCGTCACCTCGCCTGCCATAGCCTCGCTCACTCGTACGCCCCTCCTTCCGCCGATGCTATACTTTCCGCGCGCGCCGGCATGGAGAACACGCTGGCGCGTACTTCTACGAGGAGCGAACGCATGCGCGTCGGGTTCGCAGGCGGCGGCGTCATGGCAGAAGCGATGTTCAGCCGGGCGATAGCCTCGGGGTTGTGCGCCGCGAGCGACGTCAGCGTCGGCGAGCCCGTCTCCGAGCGCCGGGCCGAGCTTGTGGAGCGCTACGGCGTCGCCGTCCACGCGGACAACGTTCCCGCGGTGGAAGGCGCGGACATCGTCGTCATCGCAGTCAAACCGCAGCACACCGGCCACGTCTTCCACGAGCTGCACGGCAGACTCGACGCGGAGCAGACCGTGCTCTCCATCGCCGCCGGGGTGACGATAGGGTCACTCGCCGAAGGCCTGGGCCACGACCGCATCATCCGTGTGATGCCGAACACCCCGGCCCAGATCGGCGCGGGCATGTCCGTCTGGACCGCGACGCCCGAGGTGCCGGACCCTGCGCGGGAAGCGGCCGCCGCGCTCCTCGGCACGCTCGGTCGCCAATGGCGCGTCGACAGCGAGGACTACCTGGACATGGCGACTGCCGTCTCCGGCAGCGGCCCCGCCTACGTCTTCGCATTCATCGAAGCGCTGACGGAAGCCGGCGTATTCGTCGGCATGCCGCGCGACATGGCGCAAACGCTCGCGGTTGAGACCGCCCTCGGTTCGGCCCGGCTCGCCAGCGAGTCGGGCGAAGCGCCCGCCATCCTGCGGGAGCGGGTCACGTCGCCCGGCGGCACCACTGCGGCGGCACTCCGGGAGCTGGAGCGCAAGGGCTTCAAGAGCGCCCTCATCGAGGCCGTTACCGCCGCATTCCACCGCTCGCGGGAACTTGGAGGAAAACGATGATCGCATCCCTGGCCTCGGCCATCATCCAGGTCCTCCTGCTGGCGATACTCGCCCACGCGATCCTCTCCTGGCTCGTCATCGCGGGCGTTCGGAACGAGGCCGTCGTGCGCCTCTACCAGACCATCGGCATGGCGCTGGACCCCCTCTATCGGCCGCTGCGAAGGGTTATCCCCACCGTCGGAGCGCGCGACCTCACCCCACTCGCCGCCATCATCCTGCTCGTCGTCCTCCGCGAGATGGTCCGCAGCATCGCCTGACCGGCGGGGCCGCAGGCACCGTTATCCCAGCGAAATCCGGTCTGCGGCGGCGGCCAAGCCGCCCACGCTGCGCCCTATAATGCCGTCCACTCATGGCCACCGCCATCGTCTCCGACTCCAGCGTATCCCTGCCTGCGGACATCACACGCGGACTGCCACTGTTCCTGGCGCCGCTGGAGGTCCGCATCGACGGGCGCGTCTACGCCGATGGCGTGGACATCGCCCCGGCGCAGTTCTACGCGCTCCTGAAGTCGAGCACCGGGATGCCCACGACCGCCGCGCCCCCTCCGGGGACGTTCCTGGACGCCATCAGGCGCGCAGGCGAGGTCGCCGCTGAGGTTGTCTGCGTGACGATATCGTCCGAGCTGAGCGCAGCGCACAGCGCGGCGGCAGAGGCCGTACGGCTCGCAGAAGCGCAGCTTCCGCACCTGCATGTCTCGCTCGTGGACTCGCGGAGCGCGGGCGCAGCGCTGGGGCTCATCGCGCTGGACGGCGCCCGGCTCGCGGCTTCAGGAGCCTCAATGAGCGACGTGCTGGCCCGCATGGAGCGGCGCATAGGCGATACCCAGTTCATCGGCTACCTGGACACGCTCTACTATCTCTGGCGCGGCGGGCGCGTGCCGAGACTCTTCATGTGGATGGGGAGCGTCCTGAACCTCAAGCCGGTCCTGCAGATCTCCGCTGGGCGCATCGGCATGGTGGAGCGCCCACGCACCGAGGCGAAGGCGCTCGCGCGCCTCACTGCCATCGCCGCTGAACGAACCAGCGGCCGCCCCACCCGCGTAGCCGTGATGCACGCCATGGAGCCGGAAAAGGGGGCCATGCTCGCGGAGCAGTTGCGGGCGCGGCTGAGTATCGAGGAACTCTTCATCACCGAGTTCACGCCCGCCATCGGGGCGCACACCGGCCCCGGACTCGTCGGTTGCGCCTTCCACGTCATGGACTGAGCGGGAATCCCAGCTTCTCCCCCCGAGGGAGAAGAGAGCGGCACTCTCCCCTCCCTACGACAGATTACGCATGCGCCTCCTCAGGGGAGAGGAGGCCTGTGGTACGCTAACGCGACTCCCAGCAGTGAGGCAGCGCGATATGACCACCGTGCGAGTTGAGCAAGGCTCCATCACCGAATCCGACGCCGACGCCATCGTCGTCAACCTGTTCGAGGGCGTGAAGTCGCCCGGCGGAGGGACCGGCGCCGTTGACGCGGCGCTGGACGGCGCGATCTCCGCGCTCATCGCGGACAAGGAGATCGTCGGCAGGCAGGGCGAGACCGTCACCATCCACACGTTCGGCAAGCTGCCGGCGAAGCGCGTCGTCGTGGCAGGCCTCGGCAAGCGCGAGAAATTCGATACCGACGTGGTGCGCGCCGTCTCAGGCGGCGTGGCGCGGCGGCTGCGGCAACTGGGAGCGAAGCGCGCCGCAGCGATCGCCCACGGCGCGGGTATCGGCGGGCTGGAAGCGGGCGACTCCGCGCAAGCGATGGCGGAGGGCACGCTGCTGGGCCTCTACGAGTTCAAGCGCTACCGCTCGAAGTCCAACGGCAGCGACGGGGACGACGGCAAGTCGCTCGACGAGCTGGTCATCATAGAGCGGGACGCGAGCCGCGTGCAGACGCTCGCAGCCGGCGCGGCCAAGGGAGCGCTCCTCGCCGAGTGCGCCATCCTCGCGCGCGACCTCGTCAACGAGCCCGCGAACGTCGTCAACCCCGCCCGCATGGCCGAGGTCGCGACCGACGTGGCGAACGAGGCGGGGCTGCCCATCACGGTGCTGGGGCGGGAGGACATGATGGAGCGCGGCATGGGCGCGATGCTCGCCGTGACGCAGGGCAGTGCCAACGAGCCGCGCCTCATCATCATGGAGTACGCGGGCGACCCGGAGAACCCGGAGAACAACGTCGCCATCGTCGGCAAGGGCATCACGTTCGACTCCGGCGGCATCTCCATCAAGCCCGCGGCCAGTATGTGGGAGATGAAGGGCGACATGAGCGGCGGCGCGTCAGTCATCGGCGCGATGAAAGGCATCGCAGCGCTGAAGCCGAAGATCAACGTGTTCGGCGTCGTCCCCGCGGTCGAGAACATGCCGTCAGGCACCGCCCAGCGTCCGGGCGACATCATCCGCGCGATGAACGGAAAGACGATCGAGGTCGACAACACGGACGCGGAGGGGCGGCTCATCCTTGCGGACGCCATATGCTACATCAAAGAGGTCAAGCAAGCGCGGCGGGTGGTGGACATCGCGACGCTCACCGGCGCGGTCGTCGTCGCGCTGGGGCACGTCGCCAGCGGCGTGATGGGTACGTCACAGGAGCTCGTTGACTCGGTGCTGACGGCATCGAAGTCCACGGGTGAGAAGATGTGGCAACTGCCGCTGTTCGAGGAGTACAAGCGGCAGAACCGCTCCGACTACGCCGACGTGAAGAACACGGGCGGACGTCCGGCAGGGAGCATCACGGCGGCGCTGTTCATCGGCGAGTTCACGGACGGTGTGGAGTGGGCGCACCTGGACATCGCGGGGACGTTCATGTCGGAGCGCGCCGCCGGCCACGTCGTCAAGGGCGCGACCGGCGTCCCTACGCGCACGCTGGTCAAGCTCGTGGAGGACCTGGCACGGGTCGCCTGAAGGCGGACGCGGCTCAGAGGACAACCATCCCCGGTAGCCCCGGCTTCCCTTCCACCTCCCGCATCTGGCTCACGCGCAGGACCTGCAACGGCTCGTCGCTGATGCACTCGAACCCGTAGCGCGTGTAGCGGGGCGTGTAGATGCCCTCCATGGGGCCAAGGTCGCCGAAGTGGGTATCGCCCTCGCCGAAGAAACGGGCCCTGCCGGTGAGCACCAGCCAGTAGCCGTCCTCGTCGTTGTGGTAGTGCAGCGCGTTGCCCTGC
>DAOUHP010000080.1:0-21646 GCA_034428575.1 Dehalococcoidia bacterium
TTCTGCCACGGGTCCACCTTCTCCACCCGGATAACCCGGCCTCTGGATTCCCGCTTTCGCGGGAATGACGAGTGAGGCGCGGGAGTGACGGGGTGGGTTAACTACAAAGCCCCCTCGCTCTTTCGCTGAGGGGGCCAGCGGTCTTCCTGCGGCTCGTCCGCCAGGGTCAATGGCGCGTTCTACGTCGCGCACTACCATCGTGCGGCAGAGGGGGACGTTCGCGCAAGGGGCGCGTGTCACAGTGGTGACAGGGAGCTAGGAACGTAACTCTTCTTGTTCGACGAAGTCGATATGCTCCATGGAAGGGAACGGAATGAGAACTTGGTGACTCCGCCAAGGTTGGTTACTGCAAAATCCCCGGTGTTGATGATGTCCATGCCTATGAGGACGTCTGCTTCTCCCAAGAGATCGCCCTTAGTCACGCGGACGGGCGTGTAGCGGCCTCCATTGGGCAGCTCAATGGTCACGAGGTAAGTTTCCTGTATCGCATACCCGCTGACGTTGTAGACCTTGTCCATCCCGATAGCGACGACACCGCAAGCGTCAACTACATCCTGTGTGATGACTGAGTTAGTGGCACCCGTATCCCAGATGGCCGTAAAGGAGTGGGCTCGCTCGTCCGCTGCACCGGTGGCTGAAGAGACGGTGCATGGACTCGTGAGGACATTCAGCAGGCCGGCATTGGAGGTTACCGTGAACGCGGAGCCTCTTCGCTCTGTCATGCAAAGGACACGCGGGAGTGGAACTTGGCGGTGTAGTCAGCTTCGCCTGCCGAGACCCTCTGAATCAGGAACGTGCCCAGTGGGTGGTCCTTCTGAGTCTCCGTGACCGCTTCGCTCTCGTTCTCGTACACCCCTATGACTTCGTGGGCTTTGAGAGCAATGACCTTCCCATCGTACTGAGCCACCATCTCGTCCTGATGGTCGAGATAGTATGTGAACTCGTCCAGCAGGACCTTGCGCACCGCTTCCTGGCTGGGAGAACGCATAGCCGGTGACCTCCTCACGCTTCAACGCTAGCCGCACGTCCTCCTGGTGTCAACGGCGTTGCATCGTCGGCGGAGCGTAGTAGACTCCGCGCGCAGCCACGGGCTGCGCGGACGAGAACCAACGGGGAGGCGCGATATGCCCGTTATAGACGCAGACACCCACATCGACGAACCGGAAGAGGCGTGGCAGTACATGGAGGGACCGGCAGCCCGGTTCCGCCCCGTCACGATCTCGCCGCCGGAGGGCGTCGTCCCCGGCGGGATGGACGCCTCCGCCAGCCGCTGGTGGCTCGTGGACGGCAGGCTGCGCCAGCGGATGATCCGCAACGACGAGCTGACCGGCACGACGCTGAACTCGCGCGAACTGCTGGACGTGAACGAGCGGCTGCAGCACATGGACGAGCGCGGGGTCGACGTGCACGTCATCTACCCGACGTTCTTCCTCTCCTACGTCACCGGCAACCCGGAGGCGGAGCGGGCCCTGGTCGACAGTTGGAGCCGCTACGTTTCCAGCAAGTGCGCCCCGACCGAAGGCAGGCTGCGGTGGGTTGCCGTGCCGCCGCTGCTGGACATCGACGCGTCCGTGAGCTACCTGCGCTGGGCGAAGGAGAACGGCGCGGTGGGCGTGTTCAAGCGCGGGCTGGAGCACGGCAGGCGCGTAAGCGACCCGTACTTCTTCCCGCTGTACGAGGAGGCGAGCGCGCTGGACCTGCCGATCTGCGTCCACACGGGCAACGGCAACCCCACCGAGGCGCGGCTCGGCCACGGTGACAGCCTGGGCGGCATCCCCATCATGGACGCGTTCCACGCGCTGGTGCTCTACGAGGTGCCGGACAAGTTCCCCAATCTGCGCTGGGGCTTCATCGAGGCGGGCTCCACGTGGATACCGTATGTCGTCGACCGGCTGAAGGCGGAGAAGAAGCGGCGGTCGTGGATACGGAAGTTCGAGATGGGGGAGAACCTCTTCCGCAGGAACCGCTTCTTCGTGGCGGTGGACGCGGTGGAGGACATCTCGTACGTGCTGGAATACGGCACCGAGGACAGCCTGATGATGGGCACGGACTACACGCACTTCGACACGTCGGCGGAGCCGGATGCGATCGACGCGGTGCGGCGGTGGGCGTCCGAGGGGCTCATCAGCGACACGGTCGCGCGGAAGATCCTGGAGGACAACCCGAAGGCGTTCTACGGGGTGTAAGAGCAGCCGCGCTGTCTGGGAGACCGGGATAACAGAAGTGCCGGAGAGGCCTTAAGGCCGCTCCGGCACTGGTTTGTGCCCCGCGACTCGCGGGGCTCACCTTCCGCTCCGTTGCCGTTCCCGGCGATCACTGCCGGATCCGGGCCGCCTCAGGCTTCTGTGAGCCAATCTGGGCGCTTCTGCCCGCTCTGTGTAACGGAGCTTCCGGCTTCCGATTGCCCTCCTCCGGCTGCCTCAGGCTGCCGGGAGGGCCGTACAAGGGAAGTGCCACCGGTGATGCAGCACGTAGACCGCGCGTATGCCCATGGTGCACCTCCTTCCATGAGTGCCGGGTTTCTCGGGAGGGGCGACCACCCTTCGCCCGCTGTCCCATCCGGTCTGACTTCAGTCTAGGACGTGGTACAGCGACATGCAACCCCTATGCGAGCGGATTTTCCGTCGGATTGCATGCAGGTTTGTGAAACAGATAACGAATTCGCTCTGTCAAGCACCCGCGCGCTTGACCTTTCCCCACCCACGCCTCCAGCCGCTCGTGGACGGTGCGCTCGTAGGCGAGAGACCCATGAGGCGATTGCTATACTGTTGCTCAACGTGACGCCAAGCCACCCACCGGAACCAGACAGAGGAGCGACCGGCTATGACCATCGAGATTCCCAACCGGGAAGAGTTGGACGCCCACTTCCGCCAGTTCTGCATCGACAGCGATTACCTCAACTCCATTTGGGCACAGGTCAAGAAGGACTACCCGGACCACTATGTCGCGGTCTACAAAGGGCAAGTCGTGGCTACGCACAAGAAACTGAAGAAGCTGATATCCATGCTGGATGACAAGGACGTCCCCGCGAATCACGCTGCCGTCCGGTTCGCAGCCAGTAAGCGGATACCCCGGATCCTGTGAAACGTGGCGATCGAAGGAAACTACCGGGACGACGACCAGCCGCCTGCACCTTACGTCAGGGCCCAGGTGTACCTCCCCGACCTGCGCACAGGCGGAGAAGTGGGCTTCCTGGTGGACACGGGCGCCGACGCGACATCGCTGATGCCCGGCGACCTTGGGCTGATGAGGGTCGATGTCGCGAGAGTTCGCGGGACTTATCGGACGGTGGGCGGGGTGGGCGGCGATGCCAGGTACAAGAGGACGAGGGCTGTCCTCCGGTTCCGGGACCACGATGCCTTCGGTCATTTCCAGGAGTTCGAGATAGACATCCACCTGATGGCCGGCAGCGAAGCACAGCAGTTGCCGTCGCTGTTGGGACGCGACATCCTCAATGAGTGCGAGTGCACTCTCGATGGGGTCAGGGAGCGGGTCGCCATCAGGCGGCTTACAGGCTAAGGCTAGCGCCGATCAGGCGCCTTCGCGCTCTGGATTCCCGCTTTCGCGGGAATGACGGAGGGGGCGCTGGATGACGGAGGGGGCGCGGGATGACGGAGGGGCACGGGCAGGGCGTGGTCAAGCACCCGCGCGTTTGACCTTTCCCCACCACGCCTCCAGCCGTTCGCGCACGGTGCGCTCGTAGCCCTGGTCGCTGGGCTCGTAGAAGCGCTTGCCCGTGAGCTCCTCGGGCAGGTTCTGCTGTCCCGCGAAGTGCCCCTTGTAGTCGTGCGCGTACTTGTACTCCGCGCCGTAGCCCAGGTTACGCATCAGGCCGGTTACCGCGTTGCGCAGGTGAAGGGGTACCGGATGCTGCTTTCCGCTCCGCACCTCGCTCATTGCGCGGTTCAACGCCATGTAGGAGGCGTTGCTCTTGGGGGCGGTCGCGAGGTAGACCGTGGCCTCGGCGAGCGGTATCGCGCCCTCGGGTAGGCCGATGAAGTGCACGGCCTGCTGCGCCGCGATGGCCACCGGCAGCGCCTGCGGGTCCGCCATGCCGACATCCTCCGCTGCGAGGATGACGATGCGCCGCGCGATGAAGAGGGGGTCCTCGCCTGCCTCCAGCATGCGCGCGAGCCAGTAGACCGCGGCGTCCGGGTCCGATGCCCGGACGGACTTGATGAACGCGGAGATGGTGTCGTAGTGGTTGTCACCTGCCTTGTCGTAGTGCAGGGCGCGGCGCTGGAGGGCCTCTTCCATCAACGGGCGGTCGATCCGCTTGGTCCCGTCCGCCCCGCGCAGCGCGATCTCGGTCGCGAGCTCGATGCCGTTCAGGGCGACACGGGCGTCGCCGGAGGCGACCTCCTGCAGGAAGGCAAGCGCGTCAGGGTCGAGCGTGACGCGCTCGTTCCCCAGCCCGCGCTCGGTGTCGGCGAGCGCGCGGCGGACGACCTGCGCGACCTCGTCGTCGCTGAGCGGGTAGAGCGTGAGGACGCGCGTGCGGGAGAGGAGGGCGGAGATCACCTCGAACGACGGGTTCTCGGTCGTCGCGCCGATGAAGGTGACGGTGCCGTTCTCGACGTGGGGAAGGATCGCGTCCTGCTGCGCCTTGTTGAAGCGGTGCACCTCGTCGACGAAGAGGATGGTGCCGAGGTCCTCGGTGGCGCGTATCTCTCGCGCCTCCTCGACGGCCTGGCGGAGGTCGGCGACGCCGGAGGTGACGGCGGAGACTCCGATGAAGTGTGACCTCGTGAGGCCGGCGATGACCCGTGCGAGCGTCGTCTTGCCGGTGCCGGGCGGGCCCCAGAGCACCATGGAGGGCACCTGGCCGGTGCGGATGGCCCGCTCCAACACGTGGCCCTCGCCGAGCAGATGGCGCTGTCCGACGTACTCCTGGAGCGTGCGGGGGCGCATGCGGGCCGCGAGCGGGGCGTTCTCGTCCTCGTGCTGGCGGCGCACGTGCTCGAAGAGCGTCTGTTCCTTCCGCATGCCGCGCTGTGTCATGGGACCCTTGCGAAACCCATTCCCCACACTCCGATTCAGCCTCACCCTCACCCTCTTCCCTCGAGGAGAGGGGATCAGGCATCCCCATCCTACCCTAGCGGGGGGTGAAGCTGCTTATGGCGAAGCTGGTTTCTTCGTCGGCCATGCGTTCGTCGTGATCGATGAACAGGCTCGTTGGGTAGCCGTACGTTCCGTCGTAGGAGACTTCGACGCGGGCGGCGTTGTTCGTGATGGCGTCCTGGATGAGGGCGAACAAGCCTTCGATGGGAACGAAGCGCTCCGGCATGGGGATGGTGTCGATACCGGGGTCGGCGGAAGCCACGCCGGTCACCTTGCCGTCACTCACGGTTACCTGCGTGTCCGCGCGGTAATCCTCGGGGCAGAAGCAAACCCACGCGCCGGTGTATCCGTAGCCGGCGACTCCGGATCGTTCCCACCGTTCCTGAGCCTGCAGGAGAGCCGCCTGGGGCGAGCCGGTGGCGCTGGCCGTAGGGGTTGGCGTCGGGGGCACGGGCGTCGGCGTCGAGGTGGCCGCCGGGGGAAGCGGCGTGGAGGTAGGGGTTGGGCTGTCCGCTCCGCATGCTGCGACGAGCACGAGCATCGCCACGCCTACCATTGCCACGCTCATCCGGTTGATCATCTGCGCCCTCGCTGTTTGCCACCCTTCAATGAGTGATACGCGCGCGGGCGCTCGAACGTTCCCCGGCTCCGCTCAGCATGGCGTTCCCCATCCCCGCCCCTTCGCCCGGTGTGCCCTGGCGGGCACGCTGGATTCCCGCTTTTGCGGGAATGACGAACCCTGAGAGATGCTTCGACTGCGCCTCCGGCTCCGCTCAGCATGACACCAGTCACCCTTGCGGCTCTAGCGGAGCGTGAAGCTGCGCACGGTGAAGCCGCGTTCTTCGTCCTCGACCTCGTCGTCGTAGTTGATGAAGAAGGTGGTGGGGTAAGCGTACTGCTCGTCATAGTTGACGTCGATGTTGTGCGCGCCTTGGTCAACGGCGTCCTGCAGGAGTTCGAAGAGGCCCGCGATGGGGATGAAGCGCTCCGGCACGGGGATGACGGCGATGTTCGGGTCGGCCGATGAGACGGAGGTCACTGCGTTGTCGCGGACGCTGACCGCAGCGGTGGCGACGTAGAACTCGTCGCAGGTGAGGCAGAGCCATGCGCCGGTGTAGTCGTAGTCGACGAGGCCACTGCGCTCCCACCTGCCTTGGTGGCGGAAGAGGTCCGCCTGTTGCGAGTCGATGTCACGCACGAGGTAGACATCCTCGAACCCGGGGATCTCGATCTCCGCCTGCCCGTTCCAGAAGTTGGCGAGCGCCGTTACGCGGCGGGAGTAGCGGCCGTCCGGCAGCTCCGCGTCGATCACCGGGATGTCCAGGTCGTTGAACGGCACGCCGATGCTGCGTGCCGGCTCCGGCAACCTGACGTCCACGGTCTGCGCATGCTCGCCGCTGGTGAGCTCGATCCGCACCGAGTGAATGGGGACCGAGAAGTCGCAGCCACCGCCGTTGATGGCGTCGTACGCGGTGGGAATGGCTTCTTCGCCTATCACGGCCATGAGGTAGTCGGATGCGTAGGCCTCAGTCGTGATGCAGAGCGCCTCCGGTTCGCTGGGCGGCGTCGGGGTGGGTGTTGGCGTGGGCGCCGGGGTCGGGGTCGGCTCTGGAGGCGTCGCAGTCGGCGCAGGCGTTGACGTCGGAGGCACGGGCGTCGCGGTCGCGGGAGGGTGTGTGGCGGTCGGGACCAGCGTCGGCGTGGCCGTCGCTGCAGGAAGGGTAGCGACGGGTGGGGGAGTATCCGTGGGGGTGGGAGTGGGCCCCGCGCCGCAGGCGGCGGTCCAGAGCATGGAAAACAGGAGTGCGGAGGTCGGTAGGAGTCGGGTCATGTATTTTTGTCTCCTCTCACTCAAGTATACGTGGCGTCGAGGTTCACGGTTCCAAGCGTGGGATCGGTCCGTCTCTGCACCAACAGTTCTCGAACCTCCAACCGCCTCCCGAGCCCTCACCCCCAACCCCTCTCCCACCATTGGGAGAGGGGAGCAGACCCCACCCTATCCCCACCCGCCGGTTCACCCTCGGACTATCCTTCTCCGGTCGAGGGAGGAGGGCCCCAACCCGCTCTACCCCAAAGGCTGCGAGGTTCCTGCCTCCGCAGGAACGACCGGGGCAGGGGGTATAATCCGGCCATGGACGTGCTCGTACGCCTTTACGCCTCCTACCGCGAGACCGCCGGGCTTGACCGCGTGACGCTGCCGTTGAACAACGGCGCGGTCGTCGCGGATGCGGTCGAGGCGCTGCTCGCCGCGGCCCCCGCGCTGCCGCGCGACTTCAAGCCGCACCTGATCGCGGTCAACGAGGAGTTCGGGAACCTGGCGTACCCGCTTCACGACGGCGACGACGTTGCGTTCTACCCGCCGGTGAGCGGCGGCGTCGACGTGTGGGTCGGATCGGAGGAGATCGACGTTGGGGAGACGGCGGACGCCGTCCGGCGCGCATTCAACGGCGCGGTGGTGACGTTCGAGGGGACGACGCGCGACAACACGGGCGGGCGTTCGGTGCTGCGGCTGGAGTACGAGGCCGACGAGCGCATGGCGCAGAAGGTCATCGGTCAGATACTCGAGGAGACGATGGCGCGGTTCGACGTTCCAGCGATGTCGGCGCGGCACCGCATCGGGCGGCTGGAGATCGGCGACGTGAGCCTCGTGGTCGCGGCGGGTGCGCCGCACCGGCTGGAAGCGTTCCTTGCGGGGTTGTACGTGGTGGACCGCATCAAGCACGTGGTGCCGGTGTGGAAGAAGGAGTACTTCGCGGACGGCGAGGTGTGGGTGGGGGCGGCGTGCGATCCGGAGACGCATGCGCTGCACCTGTCGGAAGCGCCGTACGCGTGGTTCCTCGCGGAGCGCGAGGGGTTGGCGCAGCACGTCCACGCGCACGCGTAGGGGGCGTGGGCAAGGCACCCACAAGGGAATGCCCCTACATCAGGCACACCTCCCCCAGCCACCTCACCGCAGTACCCTCACCCTAACCCTCTCCCCTTGTAGGGAGAGGGGATTTAGCGCCCTAGTGCAGGAGGCCGCCGCCGTCGACGACGATGGACTGGCCGGAGATCATGGCGGCGTCGTCGCTTGCGAGGAAGGCGATGAGGGAGGCGAGGTGCTCCGGGTAGACGCGGGCCTTGATCCCCTGGTTCTGCATCGTGCGGTTGAACATCTCCTCGTCGTTGTACTCCAGCGTGCCGGGCGTCGCGACCTGTCCGGGCATGACGGCGTTGACGGTGATGTTGTCGCCGCCGAGCTCCTTGGCCATGTTCCAGCTGAGGCCGATGACGGCGCCCTTCGCGGAGACGTAGGGCGTCTGGCCGGGGTTGCCCATGAAGAAGGTGCGCGATGCGACGTTGATGATGCGGCCCCGTCCGCTCGCCTTGAGGTAGGGGTAGGCTGCCTTAATGGTGAGGAAGTAGCCGATGTAGTTCACCTCGGCGAACCGCTCGACCTCCTCTTTCGTCCACGTCGCCCACTCCTTGCGGGGGGCGATGAGGCCGGCGTTGTTGACGAGGATGTCGACGCCGCCGAGTTGTGCGTTCACGCCCTCCATCGCGGCCGCGAGCTGCTCCTCATTCGTCGTGTCGCACTGGAACCCCGCGCCGCCGATGGCATGCGCGACCTCCTGCGCCTCGTCGCCGCGCAGGTCGAGTATGCCCACCTTCACGCCTTCTTCCGCCAGCCGCTCGGCGGCAGCCTTGCCCAGACCGCGCGCTCCGCCGGTGACGACTGCCGTTCGTCCGTCGAGTCCTCGCATTGCTGCTCTCCCTCCGTTGTTTCGTTGTTTCGATCGTGGGGGCACCCCCATCGCGGGGGCCACGCCCCATCCCCCGGTTCACCCTCACCCTGACCCTCTCCCCTCAAGGGAGAGGGGACCAGGCGCCCCGGTTCACCCTCACCCAACCCTCTCCCCTCAAGGGAGAGGGGACCAGGCGCCCCGCTCCACCCAGCCTTCAGGCGTGGCCTGCCGGCCACCCTGGAATCCCGCCTTCGCGGGAATGACGGAACGGCGGGGCTGGCGAGATTGGCCCTGATCGCTTAGTCCGCGGCGGTCCTTGGCCTGAACAGGGCGAATGAGCTCGTGTAGCCGTGGAGGTAGGTCGTTCCGGCCACGGGCCCGATCTCGCCGTTACAGAAGAAGCCACCGAGCGGCAAGCCGCCGACCACGTCGCGGAAGATGTCCGTGTCGTGGTCGGGCCTGCCGTAGAGGTACCGCCCGCGCCCGGTGCAGGAGAACATGAGCGCTCCGGCGGCGGTGCGCTCGCCCGCGGCGTCCAGGTAGGTTGCGAGCGACTGTTGGAGGTCCTCGCCGGACGTCTGTGCGTCGCGCACGTGGAACTGCACGAGCTGACCCTCGCGAACGAGCGCGCCGACCGCGAGCGCGCCGCTCTCCTGGTTGACGCCCAGCACGTTGCGGATGAGGAATCCGTCGGCGGCGTCGCTCAGCGCGAGCGGGTCCATCGCTATGCCCATGAAGAGGTTGTGGCGCATGAGCCCCTGGTCGCGTGGGGAGGCCTCTGTGTAGATGTTCTGGAGGCATTCCATGGGCGGCATCCCGTCCAGCGCCTCGATCATATTCTGCTCCGCGTCGGTGACGTGCATCGGCGACCCGATGGGGCGGCAGCCTTGCGCGACGACGCTGTCTATGACCACGTTGCCGGAGAGCGCGACGCCCACGGCGCCTTCGCGGTGCATCTCGCCGTTGAGGACGAGGCTGTGTGTCGAGAAGCGCCCGCCGCCGCTGGCCAGTCCTCCGACCTTGACCGCGCGGGGGTAGGCGTAGTCCAACCCGGCGAGGAGGGAGTCGCCGTCCATTGTGAACGGCTCGGCGAGCACGATGAAGTCCGGGGCCACGTCCGGCGGGACGCCGAGCAGCGTATGCCAGGCGTCGGGTGGAGCGTCGGGCGACGGTAGTTCGTCTCTGCGCACGTGGAACGCGCTGAGCACGACGCCGGGCATGACTCCGGCGGTGAGGGAGAGCGCGGGCGCTTCCTCTTCCTCACGCCCGGAGCCGATGACACCGGAGCCGGAGCACCCGATGACGACCGCGTTGGGGAAGCGCTCACTGACGGTGGCAGCGAGTGTGCTCGCCTGGGGGTCGTGGCGAGACGTGAACACCGCTACGAAGTCGACGGCGTTGGTGTCGTCAACCTGGGTGCTGATCGATGCTACACATTCGTCCAGCGCTGCACTCAGGTCAATGTGGCGCGACAGGCCCGATCCCCACTGCATGGCACCCTCCTTTCGCCGGTGTCCGCGAGAGGCGCTCAGTATAGAGCAACGCTTCTGCTCACGCTCAGGCGTGTAGAGGGTTTGATTCTACGCGTCCGCTTCCTGGAGGGCGTCGCGGAGGTAGCGGAGGGCGAGGGTGGCGAACTCGGCCATGTTGGCGGGGCGGTCGTCGATGCCGGTCTCGATGACCTCGGTGCGAGCGATGGGGCCCGCGACACCGAGCGTCGTGCGTCCGGCGGGCGCGCCGAAGCGCCCGGAGCCCGGCCCCGCGACTCCGGACTCGGCGATGCACCACGTGGCCCCCAAGCGTTCGCGCATCGCTTCGGCAAGCGTCGCGAGCATGTCCGGCGTGGTGCCGCGGTAGTTGGCGTAGGTCTCGGCAGCCACTCCAGCGAGCGCCGTGCGCGAGTTGAGCGTGTATAGGACGCCGCCTCCAGCGTAGTAGCGCGATGCGCCCGCGACCGCCAGCAACGCAGCCGAGACCAGTCCGCCCGTCGTCGATTCGGAAACGGCGACGGTCTCGCCGCGAGCGATGAGGCGTTCCGCTATGTCGTTCGCGAGTTGGGTTTGTTCGTCAGTCAGGAACATGGGCGTTCTCCGTCGTGCGGGGCGTGAGTGGTCTCTGCGAGCCGCCGTGTGCGCTGGCTGGGCTGCGCGTCCGGGTTCCAGTCTTCGCTGGAGCGACGGGGACTCAGCGGGTCTGGCCGCGCCACTTGTGCGGGTCGATGCCGCGTGAACGGAACCAGTAGTAGATGCCGTCCCAGTAGGGTTCGGGGTCGACGTGCATGACCTCACCGGTGGGCAGGCGCACGAGCACGAGCTTGCCCCACTGCTCGGGGTCGCGCCGGTCGGCGTCGACCTCAAGGCCTGCGACGTTCGTGTCGAGGCTTTCCATGTCGTTCAGGAAGTCGGTGAGGACGTCGGAGTCGGCGTCCCACGTTCGCAGGACGGTGTTGTCGTCCTCGCCGAACTCACCAACGTAGAGCAGGGCATCTTCGCCCTTGCCTTTGGTTCGCCACTCTATGCGCGCGGCCATGGTTACCACTCTTTCTCGTTCGGGCGCCCACGAGGGACGCCCCTACATCCGACACCGCCACACCGCCCCGCCGGTTCACCCCCATCCTAACCTTCCCCCATCAAGGGGGAAGGGATCAGGCGATTAGAGGAAGGTGTTGAGCACCTTGGGGAGCATGACGTTCTGAGCGAGGATGAGCTTGCGGAACACGAGTTTGAAGCCGGTGTCCGGATCACGGCGCAGGAGGTCTTCCCTGCGTCCGACGAATTGGTTCACCTCGTCCTGGAGCCGGTTCTGGTAGCAGAAGAACTTGCTGTTGACCCTGATCTCGTCGCCCTCGACGCTCACGAGCTCCACGTTGGAGATGAGGTGCTCGAACCGGGAGACAGGCTCCTCGGGCCAGTGGACGCCTGTCTTCAGTTGCCGGATACGTCCGGCGAGGACGTCCTTCCCCTCGTCGAACCAGTTGATCTCCTCGTCCATGCTGGTGAACTCGAGGTCCCAGTCGCCGAACTTGATGTTGCGGCGCATGGGCATCCAGTAATGGAGGTCGTCGGCCAGCAGGTCGAGCCACTCCTCGTGCCTGCGCTCGTCGAGCAGTCGCGCTTCCAGGTAGAGGAACTGCTCGAGCTCATGCTTGAGGACCACGTCCTCCAGCGCCTGCCGGGCCGCGTTCGGGGTATCGACCATGGTTTCCCCTCCTCGGATGCACGGAGCGCCGCCGGACTGTTCGCACGACGGCGCTCGCAGGACGTCAGGTCCCTCTACTCGGTCGCCTCGCGGACCTCGTTGAAGAAGACGAACTCTTCCTCGCCCACCAGGGCCGCGTTCTCGTGCTCGGTGAACCGCACGAGCACGTATGCGCCGTCGCCGGGGTTCGCCGTGATCTCCCCGGCGCCTCCGTATATGGTGGCGATCTTCGTTCCCTCCGGGAGGTTGCGGAAGGTGTCGGCCCCGTTCGGGCCGCTCAACACGTACTTCTTCGGTTCCGTCACGGCTCTCCTCTACCAGATGCGGTGGTCGGCGGACTTGTTGACGGGGTAGAGGTCGTCCCAGCTGGTGGCCTCCATGAAGGCGAGCCAGCGGCTGAAGCGCGCGCGCTGCGCCTCCTCCGTGTAGGAGCCGTTGAAGACGACACCCGGCAGCCGGTCGTTGTACTTGCCGAGGCCCTTCCCGTTGGCGAAGAAGTAGTCCAGCTTCCGCGCCCTCGCGCCCTGGCTGGCAGGGAAGACGTAGTTCCAGTTCTCCATGTCGTCCGACTCGAAGAAACCCACGGGGCCGTTGAAGCGCTCTGAGTAGTGGCGGACGGCGTCGCGCACGTGCTTGGGCGCGGTCTTGTCAACGCCCGAGAGCGTCCAGCGCTCGACAACGCCCACGGAGTGGGGTTGCCACCAGCGCAGCCGCCAACTGTCCACCATGACGGAGGGGAAGATGGCGAAGTGGCCCCCGCCCCAGCCGTGGGGCGCCATGACCTTGTCAGCCAACAGCTTGCCCTTGCGAGCAGTGGCCTCGCGGAAGTAGTCGTCGACGCCTTCCTCGTACCACTCTTCCTCATACTCAGGGACGCCGGGCTGGTGGTAGAGCGTGCACATGCCGCCGTGGCCGAGGTTGTGGTCGCCGATGGCGTACTTGTTCATGGGGAACGGGGCGGCATTCCGCGCCCGGTCACGCCCGCCCTTCGACCCGCGGTCCTGATGGAGCTTGGCGGCAGCGGCGGAGCGGTGGGTCATCGCCGTGTGGGTGAGGTCGGTGACGGAGGTGAAGCCGGGCACCTTCCAGTTGGTGGGAAGCCGGTGGCGCTGGAACGGAGTGAACATGTCCAGTCCGGCGTCGACTCCGTCACTCGACTGCAGGCAATGGCGGAGGCTCTCGGTGAAGGGGCCGAGGTAGTCCTCGAACGAGGGGGCCTTGGGGTCCCAGGTCGCCCAGAGAGAGCCGTAGAAGTTCTTGAACTGGGCGACTTCGGCGAGCCCCCACTCTTCCTTGTGGAGCGTCCCGCAGTAGGCTTCGGGGGAGTGCTGGAAGCCGGCGCCCACCAAGCGTCCCGTCGTGTCGTACGTCCAGGCGTGGAAGGGGCAGGTGAAGATGAGGGAGTTGCCCTGGTCGTACCGGACGACCTTCATGCCACGGTGCCGACAGGAATTGAGGAAGGCGCGGATCTGGTTGTCCTTCCGGTCCCGCACCACGATCACTTCCTCGGTGCCCATACGGCTGATGACGAAGTCGCCCGGGTTGGGGACCTGGCTCTCGTGTCCGAGGAACAGCCAGCAGCGCTGGAATATCTGCTCCATCTCCTGTTCGAAGATGTCCGGGTTGACGTAGAGCTCTCGGCTCACCGTACCGCGTTCCGGGTCTATGTAGTCTCGGATGGAACGGTCCCCGCGTGCACGAATGATGGCTACCATTGCCGCCTCCTTAGCTGACGAACGCCAATCTCCTGTCTTCTCCTGATGCGAATCGTAATCATCTCCGTCCCCGTTGTCTATGCCTTCCGGGGCTCTGCTCCGGAGCCCCTCGCAGGGACTCCTCGTTCGACGGTCCTGATCGCCTGTGGACGCCTCCCGACTCTCACCGTACGCGTTGGCGGCTGGAGGCTCCGCGCTTCTGTATGTCTGCCATTTCCCACGGCCCAGGGGCGCCCAGCCGACCTGCGGGTGCAGCTATTCCAGCCCTGTCTACCGGTTGCGAGAATCGTTCCGTTACGAGTGGACGGCAGGCGCTTAAAGGAGTAGTATTGCAGTGCTGAGAGTGGGCATCGCCCACTCTCGCGTTTTCTGGGAACGCCGATGCTGGAGGTAGAAGGGACGCATGAAGAGCGACTTTCTCATCGCCGTTACGCAGCTCGCAGCGGAGCGCAACCTGCCGCAAGACATGGTCGTCTCGGCCGTGGAGGCGGCGCTTGCCTCCGCATATCGCAGGGACGGCGCATCCGGCAGCCAGAGCAACATCCGCGTGCACCTGGACCCCAACACCGGGGAGGTGGAGGTCTACCAGGTCAGGACGGTAGTCGAAGAGGTCACCAACGATCTCGCTGAGATAACGCTCGGCGATGCGAAGCGGCTCACCAGGAACCAGGCATTGCAACTCGGCGATACGCTGGAGGAGCAGCTCTCTGCGCATGCCGCCGGGCGCATCGCGGCGCAGACCGCAAAGCAGGTGGTGTTTCAGCGGCTCCGCGAGGCGGAGCGTGAACTGGTCTACGCGGAGTTCGCGGAGAAGAGCGGAGAGGTCTACACCGCTACCGTGCAGCGCTCGTTCGGCGGATCGACGACGATGGACCTCAACGGCCGTGCGACCGCCACCCTCCCTCCGACCGAGCAGTCGCCCATGGAGCGCTACCGGCCGGGGATGAAGCTCAAGGTGATCATCACGGAGGTCACCCGGACGCAGCGCGGTCCTGAGATCATCGTCTCGAGGACGCACCCGGACCTCCTCCGGCGCTTGTTCGAGATGGAGGTGCCGGAGATATACAACGGCATCGTGGAGATACGCGGTATCGCCCGGGAGCCGGGCTCGCGCTCCAAGGTGGCCGTCTACGCCCGGCAGGACGGCGTCGACCCTGTGGGGGCGTGCGTGGGACTGCGCGGCATCCGCATCCAGAACATCGTTAACGAGTTGCAGGGCGAGAAGATCGACGTCATCCAGTGGTCGCGTGACCTGTCGGTCTACATCTCGCACGCGCTCAGCCCCGCTCAACCCCTGCGCGTGGACCTGAACGAGGCTGAGCAGGCGGCGACCATCGTGGTGCCGGACAGGCAACTCTCGCTCGCCATCGGTCGCGAGGGGCAGAACGCGCGCCTCGCTGCCAAGCTGACGAACTGGAAGATAGACATCAAGAGCTCGACCGAGATCGAGATCGAGCGGATGCGCGTGCAGATCGAGGGCGCAGTCGCCGAACGCGAGTCGGTGGAACCGCAGGCCGAGGAGGCCGTCGCCGTCGCTTCAGAGGCAGTCGACAGCGAGGTTGTTGTGGAACGCGCGGCGGCCATCGCGGCTGAAGAAGCCGCCATCATGGCTGAGTTGGAAGCGGAAGCTGCCACCCAGCCAGTGGAGGAGGCCGAAGACCTCACCGGCGCCCTCAGTCCGGAGGAGATGCTCGCGCTCGAATCGCTCGGCCAGGTGGACGAGGAGATCGAAGAGATCATCGTGGAGGAGGTCGAAGAAGACTTCGGCGATGACGATGTCTGGAAGGTGCCGGAACCCATAGGCGGCGGCCCAACGATCCGGTTCGCGGAGGACATCCTGGGCGCGCCCCAGCCGCGCCGCGCAGGCGGACGCCGTCGCGGCGGCGCAGGCCCCCGCCGTGGCAACGCTCCCAATCGCGGAGGCGGCCGGCGGCCGGGAGGCGCCGGGGCTCCAGGCATGACCGGGACTCCTGGGAGCACCGGGGGTGACGACATCGGGGCTTAGCCCCGCGCGGAGGACTCCATGCGGAACCGCCACATACCGCAGCGCTCCTGCGTGATCTGCGGCGTCAAGACCTCCAAGCGCGAACTGGTCAGGATAGTGATGACACCGGAGCGTGAGTGCGCCGTGGACGACACGGGCAAACGCTCGGGACGCGGCGCGTACCTTTGCCGTCGGCCCGCGTGCTGGGATGCGGCTCTCCGGGGAGGACGACTCGCCAGCGCCCTGCGTGGCCCTATTCAGCAGAGCGATCACGAACGACTCGCGGCTATGGCGGCGGACATACGGACGGCTGCGGAGACTGCCGGGACCACCGGATAGGAGAGCAGATGGTCGAGGAAACACAGAGGTCGGCAACCGCCACCCGCCGAGTAACACTCCGCGCGCTGCCGATAGGCGAGGCCATTGCGGTGGGCATGCTCGCGGAGCGCATGCGCGTCGAACCCGTGCAGGTGATCAAGCAACTCATGCGCGGCGGGGTGTTCGCGAGCATCAACCAGAACGTCGATTTCGAGACAGCCGCATCCGTGGCCCGTGTGTTTGGGTACGCCGCGCGCAAGGTGGAAGACGCCGTCAGTACTGCCAGTGGCTCCGTTGCCGAGGAGAGCTCTGCCGACCTCGAGACCCGGCCTGCAGTCGTAACCGTCCTCGGACACGTCGACCACGGCAAGACGACACTGCTCGACGCTATCCGCAGGACCAACGTCGTCGCAAAGGAGGCGGGAGGCATCACGCAGCACATAGGCGCGTACCAGGTGCTGCACAACGACACCCCCATCACCTTCATCGACACCCCGGGCCACGAGGCGTTCACGGCCATGCGCGCGAGGGGCGCGCAGGTGACGGACATCGCCGTTCTCGTCGTTGCAGCCGATGACGGAGTGATGCCGCAGACCGTGGAAGCGATCGACCATATCAAGGCCGCGGACGTGCCCATCATCGTCGCTATCAACAAGATGGATAGCGCCAACGCCGACCCCGAACGCGTGCGCCGCCAGCTCTCCGAGCGCGAATTCGTGGTCGAGAAATGGGGCGGCGACGTGATCGACGTGGAGGTCTCTGCGAAGGCAGGCGACGGCATCGGGGACTTGCTCGAGAGCATAGAACTGGTGGCCGAGGTGGCGGAGCTCAAGGCGAACCCCAAGCGTCCGGGTGTGGGCGTCGTCGTGGAAGCGGAGCTGGACCGCAACAGGGGCGCCCTGGCGCGAATACTCGTGCAGACGGGCACATTGAGAGTGGGAGACCACATCGTCGTCGGCTCGACGCGGGGGCGTGTGAAGGCGCTCGTCAACGCCGAGGGGAAGCGGGTCCAGTCCGCGGGGCCATCCATGCCGGTCGAGGTGTTGGGTCTCGGTGAACTGCCTGGCGCGGGCGACAGGCTCGTTGTGGTACCGGACGAGAAGACCGCCCGCTCGACGGTCGCCGAGCGGCTGCGCCGCGAAGACCTGAACCGTGCGCGCGGCGCAACCCTGGAAGAGATGGGAGCGCGCATCTCGGCAGGCCAGGCGAAGGAGTTGCGCCTCGTCCTCAAGACCGACGTGCAGGGCAGCGTTGCCGCCGTCAAACAGGCGCTGGAGCGTTTGAGCACTCCCGAGACGCAGATACGCCTCATCCACACCGGCACTGGCGCGGTCACCGAGAGCGACGTGATGCTCGCTGTGGCATCGGACGCCATCATCGTCGGGTTCAACGTGCGCCCGGACCAGGGCGCGCAGCGCCTCGCAGACCACGACAACGTGCAGATACGGCGCTACGACATCATCTACCGCCTCACGGAAGACGTTGAGAAGGCGCTGCATGGCCTGCTGGAACCGGAGGTCCGGGACGTGACCGAAGGCACTGCGGAAGTGCGCGCCGTCTTCTCGCTCGGCCGCAGCCGGAAGAGCGCAGGCTGTTACGTGACGGACGGGAAGCTCACCCGTGGTTCGCGAGGGCGGGTCCTGCGCGGCGGCGAGGCCATCTTCGACGGCCCCATCGCCGGGCTACGCCGGTTCAAGGACGACGTGCGCGAAGTTGCCACCGGCTACGAATGCGGCGTCTCCCTCGATGGGTTCAACGACTTCCAGGAAGGCGACATCATCGAGTCGCACCGCCAGCAGCGCTCCTGAACCCGGGCTGAGTACGGAATCGAGCGACCCATGACCCGGAGGACGGACCGCATCGCAGGAGTGCTGCAGAGCGAGATCGGCCGGCTGACCGCCGGGCGGCTGAAGGACCCGAGGCTTGCGCGTCTCGTGACGCTTGCGCACGTGAAGGTCAGCGCGGACCTCTCTCACGCCACCGTGGCCGTCACGGTCGCCGGAACGCAGGACGACGCGCGTGAGGCGCTCGCCGGCCTGCGGTCGGCGTCCGGCTACATCAGGCGGGAACTGCACCAGCGGCTGAGCCTGAAACGTACGCCAGAGTTGCACTTCGAGCAGGACACGGCCATCGAAGAAGGCGACCGCGTGCTTGGCCTGCTGGACGACATCAAGGAACAGGGATGAGCGGAACGACAACAAGGGTGGAGGCCGATGGCGCCTTCATCATCAACAAGCCGAAGGCCATCACCTCCATGGACGTCGTCCGCGCAGTGCGTCGTATCACCCGCGTGAAGCGTGTTGGGCACGCAGGCACGCTCGACCCGATAGCTGAGGGTGTGCTGCCAGTTTGTCTCGGACAGGCGACGCGGTTCATGGACTACCTCGTCGACAGCGGTAAGACGTACGTGGGCGAGATCACGTTCGGCGCGGCGACCGATACGTACGACGCGGAAGGTGAAACGACGGCGACCGGCGACCACGCGCTGCTCACCCGCGAGCAGGTCCAGGAGCAGCTGCCGCGATTCACCGGCCTCGTGCTGCAGCGCCCGCCGATGTACTCCGCCGTGAAGCACGAGGGCCAGCGCCTGTACGACCTCGCGCGCGCTGGAGTGGAGGTGGAGCGTCCGGAGCGCGAGGTGGTCGTTCACCGGCTGACGCTGCGCGAGTGGGAGCCGCCTCGGGCCGTGGTGGAGGTCGACTGCGGCAAGGGCTTCTATATGCGGAGCCTCGCCCACGACCTTGGCGAGGCCGTCGGCTGCCCGGCGCACCTGAGCGCGCTCACGCGCACCCGCGTGGGGCCGTTCTCGCTGGACGACGCGCTGACCATCGAGCAGTTGGAGGCGGAGGAGGACTGGGAGGGGCTGCTGGAGCCGCCGGACGCCGCGCTCCGGGAGACCCCGGCGCTCCTCGTGCCCTCGGCGGGAGAACGCCATCTC
Source organism: Dehalococcoidia bacterium (assembly GCA_034428575.1). GTDB lineage: Bacteria > Chloroflexota > Dehalococcoidia > Lucifugimonadales > Australimonadaceae > Bin16. The sequence continues at coordinate 18,940 of DAOUHP010000080.1, forward strand.
CGGAACGGCCAACCCGTCAACCTGCCTGGCTCCGCTCCGTACGCGAAACACCTCGAACCCCGCAGGGCGTACTCGGAGGACGGACGCTTCCTCGGCCTCGTGCGGTTCAACCGGGCGGAGAGTTCGTGGAAGCCGGAGAAGATGCTGGCGAAGCCCGTACTCTCCCACTACGCGCCGGAGCCGTAGGCCGATGCGCTGGGAGTACCGCGCCGTTGCGCTCTGGCCGCGGCTCGGCGACGGCGCGGACGCGATGAACGACACCGGCGACGTGACGGGCCTGCTGAATGCGCTCGGCGCGGAGGGCTGGGAACTGGTTGCGGTGGAGTGGCTGGAGGAGGGGGATGCTCCCAACTACAAGACGCTCACGGGGTTCATGAAGCGTGCTGTGGGGTAGAGCGGGGTGGTGGTTCGACAGGCTCACCACGGACCGGGTCCTGCCTTCGGGTGCGCCCACGCAGTCGCCCGACCCCTGCACAGGCCCGTACTAGGCGTTGAAAATGACGCGATGTACGATGGATGCAGGCAGGTCAGGTGGAGCACCTCACGCCTGGAAGGGAGCCCGTCATGCTGGAAAACATCGCGTGGTCATTCTCTCTCCTGAGAGCCACTTATCGAACAAACGAGGCAGCAAGGGTCTACGCCTACCTCCTGAACAACCGGGACTACGACATCTCGCCGGTGAACGCCCGCATCATCTGGCGAAACGAAGACCTCGACGAGATCCACCGCGATTCTGCGACCAGCGAGCGCATCCGCAGCAAGATGTCCGAAGAGGTCTGCCGCTCCGAATTCCTTCTGAGCGACGACCTGCAAGGCCAGGAGTGCTCTGTCGTCCTCGAAGTAGAGGTCGGCGGCAACTGGCTCCCCGTCCACAACGCGACCTTCAGGGTCGAGGACGTCGGGTCCCGCACCATCAACTGAGCCGGGAGCCCGGGAATGCTGTCCTGAGGGTACCGGGTCAATCCTGCCAATGAGGCCGCAGTGCGAATCGCCGTCTTCAGCACAAAGTCTTACGACCGTGAGTTCCTGGTTGCCGCCAACGTACGCCACGGGCATGAACTGTCGTTCCTGGAGGGGCGGCTGACGGCGGGATCGGCAAGCCTTGGCGCGGGAAATCCCGCAGTCTGTGCCTTCGTGAACGATGAGCTGGACGCAGGCGTGCTCGGTACCCTTGCCGCAGGCGGCACGCGACTGGTAGCGCTGCGGTCCGCCGGCTTCAACAACGTGGACCTGGATGCCGCGGCTGCCCTGGGCATCACGGTGAGCCGCGTCCCGGCCTACTCGCCTTACGCGGTGGCTGAGCACACGATCGGCCTCATCCTCACGCTGGACCGCAGACTGCATCGAGCGCATGCCCGGGTCCGCGAAGGCAACTTTGCCCTGGAAGGACTCCTGGGATTCGACCTCAATGGCAAGACGGTGGGCGTCATCGGCACGGGGAGGATCGGCGCTCTGGTAGCGAGGGTGCTCGTAAGCTTCGGTTGCGACGTACTTGCATACGACGTAGCGCCCAACCCCGAATGCACAGAGTGGGGCGTTCGCTACGTCGACCTGGATGAACTACTCGAGTCATCGACGATAGTCACACTCCATGTTCCACTGACTCCGGAGACGCATCACCTGATCGACGCGCGCGCGTTGGGGCTGATGCAGCGCGGAGTGATGCTCATCAACACGAGCCGGGGAGGTCTTGTGGACACCCGCGCCGTTATCGACGGCCTGAAGACGGGCCACGTCGGCTACGTTGGCCTGGACGTCTACGAGGAAGAGGCGGACCTGTTCTTCCGCGATCTCTCAGATCAAGTCATCCAGGATGACGTGTTCAGCAGACTTCTCACCTTCCCCAACGTGCTGATCACCGGCCACCAGGGGTTCTTCACGCGGGAAGCGCTCGAATCCATCGCAGAGGTGACATTGGATAACGTCACCGCTTTCGAGCAGGGGCGACGGTCAGGCCGAGAGTTGACCCCGGAGTTGCTGCGCGGCTAGCAGCGTGCACGCGGACCTTTGCGTAACTGCCTTCAGCGCAGCGTGGTTGTTCCCACCCACCCGCCCGAACGCCCTTCGGCAGGCCCAGGGCCGGCTTGGGGGGCGCCATCGCCACACCCCACCGCTTGCGCTGCCCGCGCACGTGTGGCCTGACGGCCACGCTGGATTCCCGCTTTCGCGGGAATGACGAATGAGGGCGGGAATGACGAGTGAAAGGCGGGAATGACGGGAGAGGGCGAGGTTGCGCGCTGAAGCGCGTGCCTTCGCAGGAACGACGAGGAAGGGGTGGGAACGACGAGGGCAGCGGAACCGGCATATACTGGGTGAGCCGTCCCTGAACGGAAGACGGAGGACTCACGAGCACTGTGATCGAGACAGCCACGCCCGCCCACTTCGAACCGCCACATCAGGGCAACCACGCGGCGTTGAAGATAGCGCTCGTCTCGCCGTACGACTTCGGCACGCCGGGGGGCGTGAACGATCACGTGAACAACCTCGCCCGCGAGCTGCGGGCGAAGGGGCACGCCGTCACGGTCATCGGCCCGTTGGCCAATTCCCGGGAGCGCAAGCTGGAGCCGGGGTTCATCCCGATGGGGAGGCCCGTCCCCGTGCCAAGCGGCGGCGCCGTGGCCCGCATCACGTTCTCCGTGTGGCTGGAGCCGAACGTCCGCAGGCTGCTGCGCCGCGAGAAGTTCGACATCGTGCACCTGCACGAGCC
>DAOUHP010000081.1:0-6948 GCA_034428575.1 Dehalococcoidia bacterium
CTGCCGCCACATCGACGAGGACCGCATCTTCGTCGGCGTCGAGGGCGACGAGCTCGCGCTGCCGGAGGCGGTGCGCCTCACCGGCAACAAGCCGTACCTCTTCTCGTCCGACTACCCGCACGAGGTCGACGCCAACACCTGCAAGGCGGAGCTGGACGAGTTGCGCGAGAACGCGGACATGTCCGCCGACGACAAGGAGGCGGTGATGTACCGCAACGCGGCCCGTTTCTACCGGCTGGCGGCGAACTAGGCACGAGCCAGGAAGACACGAAGGAGACAAGAGCCATGGTCACTGAAAACATCGAGCGCGTCGTTGACGGCGACGGCCACCTCGTCGAGGACCACGCGGCCATCTGGGCTCGGATGCCCGAGGACTACCAGGACCGCAGCTTCGTGACGACGCGTGGGCCCTTCCCCCCCAACGACCATCTGCATGCAGCGAACCGGCACTTCCTGCCGGAAGGCGCATTCGCACGCGTCGGGCGCGAGGGCTGGATTGATTTCCTGAACGACGTTGGCGTCGACAAGACGGTGCTCTACACATCCAACGGCCTCGCCTTCGGCCGGGTCGTCAGTCGCGACTGGGCCATCGAGCTCGCGCGGGCGTACAACAACTGGGTCTACGACGAGTACGTCAGCAAAGACTCGCGCTTCCAGGCGATGGGCCTCATCCCGTTGCAGGAACCCGCGGAGGCGGCTGTCGAACTGCGGCGCATCGTGAAGGAACTCGGATTCTCCGGCGCGATGCTTCCCGGCACGGGTGCGCTCCAGTTGCAGAACCACCTGGGCGACCCGAAGTACTGGCCCATCTACGAGGAAGCCGACCGCCTCGGCTGCGCGATAGGCATCCACGGCGGGGTGCACGACCACATGGGGCTGGACGACATGAGCCCCTACGCTCCGGTGAACGCGCTCGGCCACCCGTTCGGCCAGATGGTGAACTTCGCCGGCATCGTCTTCAACGGCGTGCTGGAGCGCTACCCGAACGCCAAGTACGGCTTCCTGGAGGCCGGCTGCGCGTGGTTCGTGGGTTGCCTGGAGCGCTTCCAGCGCTCGTGGGACAGCCACATCCAGTACGACCCGAACCAGCGGTTCATGCAGCTGAAGGACGGCGAGTCCGTCACGGACTACATCCTGAAGCACGTCGACGAGGGCCGCGTGTACGTCGGTGTCGAGGGCGGCGAACTCACCCTGCCCTTCGCGGTGAAGGTGGCCGGCAACAAGGCGTTCATCTTCTCGTCCGACTTCCCCCATGAGGTCAACCACGAGACATGCAAGGAGGAGATCGCCGAGATCCGCGAGAACCCGGCGCTGACCGACGCAGACAAGGCGGCCATCCTGCACGGCAACGCGGAGCGCTTCTACGGCCTCAACTAGACGCAACCGCACTCACGGAAGGAGCGACGATGGCTGATTCTGCTGCCGTGCAGGCGGGTGTGACCAATCTGATCAGGCACTGTACCGCCGTCGAACCGGGCGAGGCCGTGCTGCTGCTGAACGAGCGCGGCGCCTTTGACACGGAGCTGGCTGCGCTGATCGAGCAGGCCATCGCCGATGCGGGCGGCGCGCCCTACTCGCTCTGGGTGGACTCCCTCGCCCGCGTAGAGGAATTGCCCGCCCCGGTAGCGGGCGCGGTGCTGGGCGCCGACAAGTTGCTGCTGAACTGCAACCTGAACCGCGCCGTGCTGTTGGACCACCTGCGTGCGAACGACTCGGCGGGCCTGGTGCGCATCAACAACCGCATCCGCGCGTCCGAGGGCATGACCACGCCCCACGCCCACTTCGACTGGCGCCTCGTCATGGCGCTGGCGCACCGTATCGAGGAGCGCACGGGCCAGGCGTCGACCTACCGGGTGACGAGCCCGCGCGGCACCGAGATGTCGGGGCGCGTCGCTCACGCGAGCGAGGTGGCGGACGCCTTCTTCGTGCAGGACGCGGAGATGAGCCGCACCGAGCGCGTCTTCCCCGGCGAGGTGTACGCGCCCATCGGGAGCGCGGACGGCAACGGCGTCGTCGCGTTCGACCATCCGGGCATGGCGGACCGCGAGCAGTTCCACAACCCGATGCTGCTGGAGATACGGGACAACACGCTCAAGGGCATCGAGTGGCGCGAGGAGCCTTCGCGACCCGGACAGAAAGACGACCCCACCGGTAACACGGTCTGGACGAGCGTTCAGTTGCAGGGCCTCCTGGACGTGAGCGAGGCGCGTTACAGGACCGAAGCCGCCTACGCGCTGGACTCGTTCCACGGCGGCTTCCATCCCAAGGCGACGAAACGCCCCGGACAGCAGAGCAACCAGGACGTGATGCACTTCCACATCGGCAGGACGCCCTCTCCCCTCTCCGCCTACGTCTCCGACCAGACGATAGAGCTGGACGGCCAGCCGTTCTGGGAGAACGGCCGCTCCACGCTGCTGCAGGAGCCCCACATCCGAGAGATGGCGCGCGAGTATGGAGAGGAGATATAGATGGCGGACGTTCCACTGAGCATCGCGCTCGAGCACTACGACAGGCACGTGCCCTGGGTGGAGGGGACGGTGCGCCCCAAGGGCATCGAACCCACCGTGCTCATCATCGGGCAGGACGGCGCGGGCGGCAGGCGCCACGAGCGCATGCTGCTGCACCGCGAGTTCGACGTCTGCGAGCTGTCGCTGGGCTCCTACGTCATGGCCAAGGCACGGGGAGCCGAGTTGACGGCCATCCCCGTCTTCCCGCGGCGGCTCTTCAGCCAGTCGCAGATGTACGTCAACACGCAGTCCGGCATCGCCGGACCGCAGGACCTCATCGGTAAGCGCGTTGCCCTGCGCTCGTTCCAGACGACGCTCTCCGTCCTCGCGAAGGGCGACCTCGGCAGCGAGTACGGCGTGCCGCTGGACGGCGTTACGTGGGTGACGACCGCCGACGAGCCTGTCGAGTTCGACCCGCCACCCGGCGTGACGCTCGAGCGTATGGACCGCCGGCGCAGGCTCGGCGACGCGCTCGTCGAGGGCGAGGTATCAGCGTTCCTGTCGCCGCGTCCGCCCCAGCCGTACCTGGACGGCTTCGAGCAGGCGAAGGCGCAGTGGGCGCACTACATGGACGACCCCAACTGGAGCAGGCTCACGTGGGGCCGCCACTACCTGGAAGAGGAGCGACGCGTGCTCGGCCCCGACCCGTGGCCGACCGGCGTCGCGGCGAACCGCGCCAACCTCGAGCGGTTCATCCGCTACGAGGTCGAGCAGGGCCTCATCCCCGGCCCGCTCGCCGTCGAGGACCTCTTCTTCGAGACGACTCTGGAGACGTAAACTACCGCATCGACGGGAACATCCGGGAAAGGAGTGCAGATATGACACAGACCGCGGTCTACACCGAGCAGCAGTTCATCACCGACCTCCGAGAGGTGTTCGCCACCCACCGCGACTCCGTGCAGCAGGCGCACAGCGTCGCCAAACTGATGCGCCGCGCTTTCGAGAACGGCTGGCCGGAGAACAGCGAGAAGTTCGGTGACGGCAATGGCACCTACGAGATCTACCGCGACACCGAGTACGGCCACCCCGGCCCGGGCTTCGTCGTCCTTGCATACCGCCAGGGCCCGCAGGAGATCAAACGCCCCGCGCCGCACGACCACGGCGTCTGCTGGGTCGCCTATGGCGTCAAGAGCGGCGGCAACACCCAGACGCGCTACGCCTACCGCCACGACAGCAGCGACTCGGAACCGCCCACGTTCGAAGTCGTGGAGGTCATGGAGCAAGGCGCGGGCGACGTCCACTACATCCTGCCGGGCGAGATCCACAGCGTGCAGGGCTCTCCCGCAGACGAGACGATCTACTGCCGCATCACGAGCATGGACCTGGACAACGTGCAGCGCCACCGCTACGACGTGGAGAGCGGCCGCAGCGCCATCTTCTCCTCAGCCGCGATGGTCACGCCCTGATGGCGGTATCCGTCGCGGTCGGTAACCGCCTCATCACCCGCCACCTGCTGAGCGGACGCGTCACTGTCGACTTCCCGGATGTTGAGGTCGTGAACGCAGGCCCGGCGCCTGCGCCCATCTTCCCGGCGATGGTCACGACGCGTCCCTACGAAGTTGGCGAACTCACCATCGGCAACTTCATCGTTGCGAAGGACAACGGCGTGGGTCTGCTCGGCCTGCCCATCTTCCCCAACCTCTTCTTCCCACTCACAGGCGTGACGGTGAACGACAGCGCGGGCATCGCCGCGATCGGCGACCTGACGGGCAAGCGCGTCGGCGTACCGCTCGGGTTCGCGTCGAACCCGGCGGTATGGCTGCGCGGCATCCTCGCGCACCACCACGGCGTCGCCGCCGACAGCATCACGTGGGTCGAGGGCGAGAACGACTCGCTGCGCGGCGTGCCCTACCCCAAGCCGGAGCGCTTCGCCCGCGAGCAGATGTCGGACCTCGACGCGCGGCTCGCCGCGGGCGACCTCGACGCGCTCGTGGTCGCGGGCGGGAACGCGGCGCAAGCCGACAACGTGCACCTGCTGGTGGACGACCCCTACCCGCTCCTGCAGCAGTATCACGAGGAGACCGGCGTCTTCCCCATCAACACGATGCTGGTGATGAAGGAGGAGTCGGCTGCCGAACACCCCGGCCTCGCCGACGCCGTCTGCAAGGCGATGGACGAGGCGACGGCCATCTACATGGCCGAGGAGCCGGACGACTCCGTCCACCAGGGCCTGCTCGCGGGCGACCTGCGGCGCATCGGCCTCTTCCCGCGGGCGCAGGGCCTGGACGTACACGGCGCGTCCGTGCGCGCGGTCGTGGACTACCTCTACGAGACGGAGATCATCGGCAAGCGGTGGACGCTCGAAGAGCTGTTCGTGGCGTAGCCGGGGCGCCTCGCCTCGCTTGCCCTCACCGTCACCTCCACCCCGTGTGGCCTGCCGGTCACGCTGGATTCCCGCTTTCGCGGGAATGACGGGGAGGAGCGGGAATGACGGGCGCTAGATGCGCAGGACGAAGGGGTCCGGCGTGGTCTCGGCGAGTTCGACCCAGACGCTCTTGACCTGTGTGAACTCGTTGATGGCGTCGACGCCCAGTTCACGTCCGTGCCCGGAGCCCTTGTAGCCGCCGAACGGCGAAGCGTAGGAGAGCGCCCGGTACATGTTGATCCAGACCGTGCCCGCATCGAGGTCGCGGGCGAGCCGGTGCGCCCGCTTGATGTCGTCCGTCCAGATGCCCGCCGCGAGGCCGAACCTCGTATCGTTGGCCATCGTGACGGCCTCTTCCTCTTCCCGGAAGCGCAGCACGCCGAGCACGGGGCCGAAGACCTCTTCCTGCGCGACGTACATATCGTTGCTGACGCCGCCGAAGATGGTGGGCATGTAGAACCAGCCCGCTGCGAGTTCCGGCGCGTCCGGGCGGCAACCGCCGTAGACGAGCTCTGCGCCCTCTGCGCGTGCGCTTTCCACGAACGACTCCACCTTCGCGAGCTGTGCCGTCGTTGCGAGCGGGCCGAGCTCCGATTCCATCGCGGAGGGGTCGCCCATCCTGATGTCGCGAGTGCGGGCCACGAGCCGTTCCATGAACTCGTCGTGGATGTCCTCGTGCAACAGCAGGCGCGAGCCTGCGATGCACGTCTGGCCGCCCGCGGCGAAGATCCCCGCGATGGTGCCGTTCACCGCGTTTTGCAGGTCGGCGTCCGGGAAGACGATGTTGGGCGACTTCCCGCCGAGTTCGAGCAGCGTCGGCGTGAGGTTCAGCGCGGCCTGTTCGGCTATCTTGCGCGCCGTCTCCGGGCCGCCGGTGAACGACAGCTTGCCGATGCCGGGGTGGCTCGCCATCGCGGAGCCCGTCACGGCCCCATATCCCGTCACGACGTTGAACACGCCCGGCGGGAAGCCAGCCTGATCGACGAGTTTCGCGAACTCCAGCGTCGAGGCGGATGCGTGCTCGGACGGCTTGACGACGACCGCGTTCCCGGCTGCGAGCGCGGCTGCGAGGCTGAACGACAACAGGAGCAGGGGCGAGTTCCACGGGATGATGATGCCCACGACACCTATCGGCTCACGGAGCGTGTAGTTGAAGACGGACGTCTTCTCCAACGGAATGGTCGCGCCCTGTATCTTGTCGGCGAGCCCGGCGTAGAAGTAGAAGTAGCTCGGCACCGCCTTGCACTGCGCGGACATCTCCCGGATGAGCTTGCCGTTGTCGCGCGTCTCGATCTGGCCGAGATGCTCCGCGTTCTCCGCCACGAGGTCGCCGAGCCTGCGCAGGAGCGCGCCGCGCTGCGCGGGGACCATCCCGCGCCACGCCGGGTCCTTCACCGCCTTGCGCGCCGCCTGCACCGCGCGGTCGACGTCCTCAGCTTGTGCGTCGGGCATCTGCGCCCAAGTCTGGCCCGTGTACGGGTTCATCGAGTCGTACGTCTGCCCTGACGAGGCGTCGACCCACTCGCCGCCGATGAGCATCTTGTACTTCGTTACGCTGTTGACTGCCGTGGCCATCGCACACCTCCGCTGTTGGGCGTCACGCTATGCAGGCGCCGGAGGGCTGTCAAGGCTGGCTCCCGCTCTCCTGCTCACGCGCCGCTGCCAGCATGTCTGCGTACTCTTCCAGGGGCGTTCGCCCTGCGCGCAGCTCTGCGATGCGCTCGCGCCAGCGTTGGGGATAGCGTCGATGCCAACCGCACTCCGATGACTGCACCGTCAGTGCCACCCTCCAGTGTGCGTGTTCCCCATTTGGGTACGGCGGTGATCGTCGTTGCCTTTCGCACGAAATGTGCACCTCTAGGGTGTGAAAACGACCCGCTGAAGGTTCTCTCGGAGATTACCCCACCATCCGCGGTCCACTCCGTGATCGATTACGTATCCCCAGTCCTCATCCTCCCTGATGCGGCCGGCAACTTGGACCCGGCCCGCCAGGGGAACTTGCTTGAAGACCTCGGCCGGTACGCGTACCCTCACATGCTGCACGTAGTCTCCTCTGTCCCTCTCCACCACCAGCCC
>DAOUHP010000082.1:0-16865 GCA_034428575.1 Dehalococcoidia bacterium
GCCCGCCATAGAAAGATGCGCCGCTATAATGAGTGGGCCACGGGCGGGAGTAGCTCAGTGGTAGAGCTCTTGCCTTCCAAGCAAGATGTCGCGGGTTCGAGTCCCGTCTCCCGCTCCATCCCACGCTGCCTCTGCGGTGAGGCGTTGCTCTACGTTTCGAGGCAGCCGTGCCACGTCAACACTGCACGAGTATCCGGGTCGAGGGCGTCCTCGGCTTGTATCACGCCTTCGATGAGCGCCAGGAAGGCGGAGTCCTCGTATGGGTCCGGTCCATCGCCCCTCGGGTATTGGTCGAGGTAGGCGACCGTGGCATCGACCCACGATGCCATCGCCCGGTGATACTGCTCGGCCTCCGGCGGCGGCACGATATCTAAAAGGGCCGGAAGGCCGCGCATGTATTCCATATGCTCATTCCATGTAGGGTCCTTGGGGTACTGGTTGCATGTCCGTGCACCGTACTGCAGAAGCGTCAGGGGTACATCGCCGCCGTTCGCCGGCTCGGGCTCCGGGAATTCGATGGTGGTCATGTCCAACCTGGCGTAGCACCCGGCTAGCCACGTTCCTCTTGCGAAGCCATCGAAGGGGATGCCGTTCCCCAGTACGCCCTCGAAGCCCATCCACCACAGGACAGTCCCCCGTTTGGCGGGGGCATGCTCGATCCCGGTGCTCGTCTTGAACGTCTCCGGCGCGTACATGTGGTCCTTGACCTCCTGCAGCACGGCCTCTGTAGGAACTTCGCCGCCGGGAGCGCACCTGGCGGGGGTTGGCGTGGGTGCCGGACCCGTACTCCGGCTGATGGTCACGTACGGGACTCCGAAGACCCGCGCTTCGATAACCTGCGCGCTCCGCATCCATTCCCGAGAGCTTTGAGGACGCAGGGGATAGACCTCGCAATCGGGGGTCCAATACCCCCGTACGAACCCCTCGAACGGCATGTCGGCCTCATCGGCCCAAACGGCCTTGCTGACCGCCTCGAACGATAGCCACCACTCCACGCCGCCGTGGTTGGCCGGAGCATGCTCGATGCCCGTGCTGGTCGAGAACGAATCAGGAATATCCAGGGTTTGCCTGATGGCGCTGAATACAGCCTCCGTAGGGATCTCGCCGCCAGCGGCGCACGGGCCGGGTCCGGGCGGCGTCGGAGAAGGCGTCGGTGTCGCGACCGGGATGGCAGTGGGCTCTGCCACCGCCGTGGGGGTCGTCGGAGTGGTTGTCGTGGGTGTCGGCGCTGCAGTTGGCGCCCCCATTGGTTCCGTGACCGCTGTAGGGGTTGGAGCAGGTGCTTCACACGCCGCCAGCGCCAGGACCACTATCAATGCACTGAATCTCATCAACCCACTATACATGTTGCCAGGTACGGAACATTGCCCACGTGGGGTGGTCGCATGAGTGAAACGGCGTGAGCGGTCATCGGCGGTTTCGGGCGGGGAATAACGCGGGAATGAGCGGCTTCGAGCGGTACGGCGAGGTTGAGCGGCGGCGCGAGAACAGAGGTGGATGTGCGCGGAATGAGCGCAGATGAGCGGTTTATCACGGGGATTCATTCGCTCCGGTTGCGCCGGCATTGCACTTCCAGCACTGGCGGGAATCCGGGGTATGCGGGCAGCGCGAGTCCGGCGATTCTCTGCTAAACTCTGCGCGCACGTGACTGGCCCGCGATACCTGCAGGGAGGTAGATGCATGCTGACTGTTGAACAGAACGACCGCCTCACGCGAGTCGGACCCGGCAGCCCCACCGGCGAACTCATGCGCCGCTACTGGCACCCCATCGCTGCCGTCGCCATGATGAACGACCGCGCCACCAAGCCCATCAGGCTCCTCGGCGAGGACCTCATCCTCTACAAGAGCAACAGAGGCGTCTACGGACTCGTGGACAACTACTGCCCCCACCGACGCATGGGCATGGTCTACGGCATCCCCACCGACGAGGGCATCCGCTGCCCCTACCACGGCTGGATGTTCGACGAGACGGGCCGATGCCTCGAGCAGCCCTACGAGGAGACCGAGGCGCCGGACAACCGCTTCAAGGACAAGGTGCGCATCAAGGCGTACCCGCTGGAGGTCAAGGCAGGCCTTATCTTCGCCTACATCGGCCCGGCCCCGGCCCCGCTCCTCCCCAACTGGGACGTCTTCTCCCTGGACGGCGTCGTGCGCGACATCGGCTACACGGAGCTCCCGTGTAACTGGCTGCAGTGCCAGGAGAACTCGCTGGACCCCGTGCACTCCGAGTGGCTGCACGGCGAATGGGGCAACTACGTCGCCATCATGAACGGCCAGGGCGACAAGGTGCGCAAGCGCTACGAGAACGAGCGCATCGGCTTCGACAAGTTCGAGTACGGCATCATCAAGCGCAGGCTCGTCAAGGGCGGGGGCTACGAGGACCCGGAGTGGGCGCAGGGCCACCCCATCGTCTTCCCCTACTTCCTCCGCCAGGGCGGCAGCGGCGTCGCGCTCGACACGTGGAAGGACCCCGGCGACACCCCCGGCATCGCCCGCGGCGTCGGCCCGTCGTTCCAGATCCGCGTGCCGTTGGACGACCACCGCACCGGACACTGGTGGGTGATGTGCCACCCGAAGATGTCTGCGGACGACCCCGACCAGCGCGACGAGGACATCCCCCTCTTCCACCCGCCTCTCATCCAACTGAAGGAGGACGGCCGCGTGCGGTTCGAGATACTCGACTCCAACTCGGCGCAGGACGTCGCCGCGTGGATCACGCAGGGCCTCATCGCCGACCGCACCGGCGAACACCTCGGACGCTCGGACAAGGGCGTCATCATGTTCCGCCGCATGCTGGAGGAGCAGATACGCATCGTCGAGGACGGCGGCGACCCGATCAATACGTTCCGCGACCCTGACCGCAACGTCTACCTCGGCATGGACACGGAGCACTGGTCGAAGCGCGCCGAACTCGGCGGCGGCCAGGCATTCGCGTTCGCGCGCCAGGGCATGGCCAGCAAGTACAGCCCCATCATGAACCAGCGCGGCGCCGAGGGCGGCGAGGACGCCGAGGAACGCAACCGGGAGATCGCTGAGGGGGTATCGGGCTGATGGGAGCCGAGACATTGAAGACGGGGGACAAGGTTGAGCTCGCCAACGGCGCGACCGCCCAGGTGGCGGGCCCGCTCGCCGGCGGCACAGTCCCGGTGACCATCATCGACTCGCCGTTTGGACCCGAGAGTCCCGGTGCGTCGGTGCAGATCGACCCGGATGACATCTACGGCGTCTTCCTGGACGATGCGATGACGGAAGTACGCGCCCTCTGATCCCGCAGGCGCTGGAACGCAAGAGACGAACGACGCAACGGCCTGCCGCTGGCAGGCGGCACGAACGGAAAAACGAAGGAGAAAACAGCGATGGTTCGCAGCTACTTTACGCACGACAACTGGCTCGATGAGCAGGCCGCCAAGGGCGTGCCGGTGCTCTCCGACTGCTACGTCGAGGACCTCCGCGCGCTCGAACTCGCCCACTGGGACGTCCGCGGTTGCGACACCGCATTCATCCGCTTCACCAACATGGAGGGCGTCACTGAGGCACGCGTGCAGGAGATACCCGCGGGCGCATCCCTCCCCGCGTTCAAGCTCGGTGTCGAGGAGATGGTCTACGTCCTCGGTGGGCGCGGCTTCGCCTCCGTCTGGGGCGAGATCAGCAACGCCAAGCGCGACTTCGAATGGTCGGACCGCAGCGTGTTCGTCATTCCGCGCAACTCGTGGTGCGAGCTGCGCAACATGGGTAACGTCGCCGTGCGCCTCCTCTTCTTCAACTACCTCCCCATCGCGCTCAGCACGATCCCGGACCCCGAGTTCTTCATGAACAACCCGCACGTCAACAAGAGCATCCTGGACGACGCGGACGCCGACTTCTTCTCCGAGGCCAAGGACGTCGAGAAGGACTTCGGAAGCGCATGGGGCGCCGTCGGCGGCATCGTCTGGCGCGGCAACTTCTGGCCTGACCTGCTCGCGTGGGACAAGCTCACTGCGGCGGGCAGCCGTGGCGCGGGCGGCTCGTCCATCGCCATGTACGTTCCCGGTTCGGAGATCTCGGCGCACATGTCCGTCTTCCCGCCGGGCACCTACAAGAAGGCGCACCGCCACGGCCCCGGACGCCTCATCGTCATCCCCGGCGGCGAAGGCTACTCCATCATGTGGCCGTCCACAGGCGGCGAGAAGAAGGTCTACCCCTGGCACGAGGGCAGCGCCGTCACCCCGCCCGACCAGTACTTCCACCAGCACTTCAACCTGGGCACCAAGGCCGCCCGCTACTTCGCACTCCACCCGCCCGTCCAGTTCATCGGCAAGGAAGAAGACGAACAGGGCAACGCCGAGGGCGTCAACATCGAGTACACCGAAGAAGACCCCTGGATCCGCGAGTACTTCGAGGACCAGCTCGCAGAGCGCGGCCTCGACTCTCAGATGGCCCCGGAGGTCTACACCGACGCGGACTTCAAGTTCAAGACCGCATCTGTTTCGTCCACGTAGCAGAACGCATTGGCAAGACCCTCTGCATTTGCGTTGACCGGACTCGACCTTGCCCATACGATAAGGGCATGGGCTTGCGAGCGCATTAGCCACCTGCAAAGGAGTCCGGCATGATTCATACCGTGGAATATATGGATGGCAGAGGGGATCTCCATCCGTATCAGTGGGAGAGCGACTACAAGTACACCTGCGAGCGGTGTGGTAACAGCTTGCTGGAGGACGTAGACATAGCAGGCTATCTCAGTGACACGGGCATGTGGGAGTCTATCGACGACTATGTTCAGAGCGAAGTTGGGGACTTGTGCTCTTGGTGCAATCATATGTCCGAGAAGCTGCTGCGCGAGTAGGTCACACGCACTAAAGAGGAGGCCCCCCATGCTCACTGCGGAGATGAACGATCGCCTCACGAAGGTCGGGCCCGGCACGCCGATGGGCGAATTGATGCGCCGCTACTGGCACCCCATCGCCGGGAGTGTGCAACTGAACGCCGACAACCCCACGAAAGAGGTGCGCCTCCTCGGTGAGGACCTCGTCCTCTACCGCGACGCCAGCGGTACGGTCGGCTGCATCGAGCCGTCGTGCGCCCACCGCAAGGCGAACCTCTCGTACGGCATCCCGGAAGAGAACGGCCTCCGCTGCGCCTACCATGGCTGGATATTCAACGAGCATGGCCAGTGCGTCGATCAGCCGTCGGAACCGGAAGGCTCCAAATTCAAGGACAAGGTGCGCATCAAGTCCTACCCCGTTGAAGAGCTCGCCGGTCTCGTCTGGGTCTACATGGGCCCCCTGCCCGTTCCCGTCCTCCCCCGGTGGGACGTGCTCTCCTGGGACGGCCACAAGGACGCGTGGGGAACCCTGCTCCCTTGTAACTGGCTCCAGTGCCAGGAGAACTCGCTCGACCCCCTCCACTTCCAGTGGCTCCACCGCTACTGGGGCGGCTGGCAGATGAACCGTATCAAGTCGCCCGAGGACCGCGACGCATGGAACACCGCCGTTGGCGCGCGCGGGGCCGACCACCGCAAGATCGGCTTCGAGGTTACTGACTACGGCGTGATCAAGCGCAGGCTCGTCGGCGATGAGCAGGAGAGCGACGACCACTGGGCCATCGGCCACCCCATCCTCTTCCCCAACATCCTGCGCGTCAGCCACGGCCTCGAGATCCGTGTCCCCGTTGACGACACCCACACCTACCACATCATCACCAACTACCGGCAGTACAATCCCGGAGAAGAGCCGCAGACCGAGATTCCGTACGACGATCGCCCCCTGTTCGATGAGGACGGGCGCATCGTCCGCGACTTCGTCGCCGCCCAGGACCAGGTTGCATGGGTCATCCAGGGCGCCGTCTCCGACCGCACGACCGAGCGCCTCGGCGTGACGGACGTCGGCATCATCATGTTCCGCCGCATGCTCGACGAGCAGGCGGCCGTCGTCGAGGACGGCGGCGAACCGATGAACGTCCACCGCGAGGAAGAGGGCACCATCGTCCTGCCCTGCGAGCACTACATGTACCCCGGCTACGAGGAGATGGGCGGCCCATACCGCGGAACAACGCCCCGTAGGCCTGACGTGGAAGCGGTGCTCTCCGGCTCGGGCGCTCGCCTGGGCGAATGGGATGGCATCAAGGCCGAGTACCAGATCTCCGGCAAGCGGTTGGACAGCGGCGGTGCGCTCAGGAAGGGCAAGTGGTACTCGGACGGCCGCGAGCACTAGGTTTCCGCTCAGCCGGGCAAGGACGTCCTCTCCGTAACGCCCGAAGGAAGTACAGGTTCCAGGGGGACCCACGATGCTTTCCCAGGAGCAGAACGAACGCCTGACGCGGGTCGGCCCAGGCACGCCCATGGGGTCCCTGCTCCGGCGTTATTGGTATCCCGTTGCCACCGATCAGCAGTTCGCCCAGGACCCGGTCAGGAGAGTCCGCCTGCTCGGCGAGGACCTCACGCTGTTCAGGGACCGCCGTAGCCGGCTGGGACTCGTCCAGCAGCGGTGCGCTCACCGCGGCGTCGATCTGAAGCACGGCATCCCGACCGAAGACGGCCTGCGGTGCCCGTACCACGGTTGGATGTACGACGCGAGCGGCCAGTGCATCGAGCAGCCTGCAGAGGACCCCACGCACAACTTCGCGGCGCGCGTGCAGATCACCGCTTACGACGTCCAGGAGCTCGGCGGACTCATCTGGGCATATCTCGGCCCGCAGCCTGCCCCCCTGCTCCCTCGATGGGACATCGTCGTCGAAGAGAACGTCTTCCGGCAGGTGGGCACGACGGTCGTCCCCTGCAACTGGCTGCAGTGCCAGGAGAATGCCGTCGACACGGTGCACGTGGAGTGGCTGCACGGAGCGTTCGGACAGTACGCACTCGAACGCAAGGGGATCCTCGACGAGCTGGGCGTCGACCAGGTGCGGACCTTCCAGCGCCGCCACGTCAAGTTCAGTTTCGAGCGCAGCGAGTTCGGCATCCAGAAGTACCGCCTGCGCGAAGGGGAAGACGAGGCGACCGCGCCATCCTGGCTGCAGGGCCACCCGCTCGTGTTCCCGAACTACGTGCTCATCGGCGGCGCCGGGCGCAAGGAATTCCAGATGCGCGTGCCGGTGGACGACACGACCACCTGGCACCTCTCCTATCAGGTCTTCCACCCTGCGGAGGGCGTCTCCCTGCCCCCGCAGGCAACCATAGAGACGTTCGACATCCCCCTCGAGGACTACCCCGAATACGTGCTCGGCCAGGACTTGCTGGCCTGGCCTGCCCAGGGGGCCATCGCCGACCGCACCGTCGAGCGGCTCGCGGAGACGGACCGCGGGCTCATTATGTTCAGAAAGTTGCTGGAGGAGCAGATACAGGTGGTGGCGGACGGAGGCGACCCGATTAACACGTTCAGAGAGCCCGCCGCCAACGTCTGCATAGAGCTGCCCATGGAGCGCCACCCTGCCGTGAGCGCCTACAGGGTCGGTACGGCCCGCTTCAACCGCGGCCCCAACAATCCCGTCGAACGGTACATGGACCTGCTGATGGGGACGGCTGCGCGCTGACCCGACCTCACCCAACGGACGATATGTCCCCCGGAGACGCCTGAAATGATCTCGTACGCTCCGTCCCTGTGGGTCAGCCTGTTGGGGGCCACGGTGCGCGTCGTCTCCGGCGCTCGGTACCGGACGCGTGTGATCGAGGCGGGTTCCGGTGACCCGCTCATCCTCATCCACGGCGTGGGCAGCAGCGCGGAGCTGTTCGCGCGGAACGTCACGCGCCTGGCGGACGACTTCCACGTGTACGCGATCGACGCCCTCTATCACGGCTATTCGTCGCTCGAGCCCTACGACTCCGAGCACCGCGTAGAGCGGCAGGCGGAAGCCGTACTGGACTTCATGGACGCGGTCGGCATCGACTGGGCGCACATCGAGGGCGAGTCGATGGGCGCCGGCATGGCGTTCCACATGGGCCTGCACCACCCCGAGCGATGCGGCAAACTCGTGCTGAACTCGGGTTCGTACTACGTCAACTTTAAACGCGACTTCCCGGAGATGCCGGAGGGCAATCTGCTCGTGCCGCTCTGCCGCGACTCCGTGACGAACTACAGTTGGGAGACCGTGCGGCGGCGCATGGAGTACCTCGTCGCCAGCCCCGACCACCTCACCGAGGAACTGGTGGACGTGCAGTACCGCATGTACGCCGTCCCGGAGATACGCGAGTCCATGGCGCGGGTCTATGGTATCTCCGCGCCGAGGCCCCGCCTGATGCACTACGAGGAGGAAATCGCGGCCACGCTGCAGCCGCCGGTGCTGGTGCTCTGGACAGACCGCAATCGTGGCGCCGGGCCGGAGGTCGGCGAGTACCTCGCGAGCGTGATCCCCGGCGCCCGGTGCGAGGTCATCACGAACGCCGCCCACTGGCCCCAGTGGGAGCAGCCGGAGCAGCACGACGAGATCGTTACGGCTTTCCTGAAGGGAACAACATGAGTCCCGCACGGGTGAGGTAGCATAGGTGCTCCCCAGCAAGGGCGGGCGGCCTTCGAAAATTATCCCTGCCATAGACGCGACGAACGACGAGGTTGTCCGTGCACTCGTGAGGCCCGTCAAGGCTGCCAGGGAGAAGCGATGACATTTGTAAGCCCCCCAGTGGAACACGACAACGAGCACTGCACCGATGAGGGTTGTGCAGACTACATCTGCCCTTGCATCTGCCACGATGACGACTGGGACTGGGACGAACCCAACCAGTGAACGCGGGGGTGGGTCGAGGATTCGATACAGTTCCCTTCCTGAAAGCGCCTCGTTGACTCTGCTGGCCGTGGGCTGTTGGTGGCGCGAGGGTGCTGGCGCCGCTAGACTCAGCGCGTCACCAGCCCGTCCATTGAGGTGCAACCATGGCTACCGCTCCCGCGTCTCCGTTCACGGTCATCGGCAGGCCGATCCCGCGCGTGGAGGGCGTCGACAAGGTCAACGGCTCGGCGTCCTACTCCGCCGACGTCGCCCCTCCGGGGACGGTCTGGGCGAAGAACGTCCGCAGTCCCCTTCCCCACGCGCGCATCGTCTCCATCGACGCTTCGCGTGCGCTCGCCATGCCCGGCGTGCTCGCGGTCGTCACCGCCGCCGACATCGTGAACGGTCGCACCGGCAGGAACATCAAGGACGTACCGCTGCTCTGCGACGACAAGGTGCGCTTCATCGGGGACAAGGTGGCAGCGGTCGCCGCCGAGAGTCGCGAGATCGCGGCAGCCGCGGCCCAGTTGGTGGACGTCCAGTACGAAGAACTGCCCACCGTATTCGAGCCAGTGGAAGCGATGCAGCCGGGCGCGCCGGTGCTCCACGAGGACACGGGGGCCTACATCGGGTTCCCGGATGTCCCGTCGGACGTTCCGAACCTATGCGGTTATTCCCTTACCGAGACCGGCGACCTCGAGCAGGGCTTTCGGGAAGCGGACGTGGTCGTGGAGCGCGAGTACATAACCCAGCTCTCGCACCAGGCATATCTGGAACCGACCGCCTGGCTCGTGGACATCTCCCCCGCCGCCGGTGGCCAGCCTGAGCGCGTCGAAGTGTGGGCGTCCAACAAGGTGCCCTTCACGACGCGTGCCGAGCTTGGCAGGCTGATCGAGCGCCCGGAGGAGGACATCCGCCTCAACACCGTCGTCATCGGCGCGGACTTCGGCAGCAAGAGTGCGACAGGCGACGCGCCGGTCGCCTACCACCTGTCGCGCATGCTTGGCAGGCCGGTCAAGTTCGTGAACAGCGCCATCGAGGACCTCACCACCGTCTCGCCGAAGCACGCCTTCATCGTCCGCTTGCGCACGGGCCTGAAGCGCAACGGCAGGATCGTCGCGCATGACGCCACCGTGATCATGAACCGCGGCGCGTACACCGGCCAGAACACGTCGGGCAACGGCCTCCTCGGCGGAGCGGGGCGCGTGGGCAACTTCTACGACATCCCCAACATGCGTATCGAGGCGTTCGCCGTCTACACCAACCGAGTCCCGTGCGGCTACATGCGCGCGCCCGGCTCGCCGCAGGCGCTCTTCGCCATCGAGGCGCACATGGACGTCATCGCATCGGAACTCGGCATCGACCCCATCGAACTGCGGAAGCGCAATGTCCCCGCGACGGCCCCCACAGGGGCGCCGCACCTCGCGCCGCACGTGCTGGACGAGGCGGGACGCGCATTCGGCTGGAGCGACAGGACACGCGCAGGCTCCCGTGAACGTGGACGCAGCAAGCTCGTCGGCCAGGGTGTCGGGATGGCGGACAGGGGCCACGGCGCGGGGCAAGCCTCATCGTCCATCCGGGTGAACCCGGACGGTTCCATCACGGCGACGACCTCGCTGCCCGAGAACGGCACCGGCGGACTCACCGTCGTAGCGGCGGTCGTCGCAGAGAGCTTCGGCGTACCGCTCGACCGCGTGCGTATCGTCCACTCGGACACGGACGAGTTCCCCATCGACGTGGAGGCGGGCGGCAGCAAGACGACGAACAGCTCCGGCACCGCCGCCCTCACCGCAACCGAACAGGTGAAAGAGCAGTTGGCGCCGCTCGCCGCGCGGGCATTGGAGAGCGAGCCGGTCGAGTGGCGCGCGGCGCGGTGGGGCGGCGACGGCACGCTTGTCCCCGGAGGCTGGGAATCAGCGGACGGGCGCTTCATCTCGCTGGAGAGCCTCGCGGCGGAACTCATCCGCGAGGACGAACCGCTGGCGACGGCCAGCGTCACGCTGCAGGCGCCGCGCACACCCGACCCTGGCATCTGCGTCCAGATGGCGGAGGTCGAGGTCGACGGCGAGACCGGACAGGTGACGCTGCAACGGCTCGTCACCGCGCAGGACGTGG
Organism: Dehalococcoidia bacterium; assembly: GCA_034428575.1. Lineage (GTDB taxonomy): Bacteria > Chloroflexota > Dehalococcoidia > Lucifugimonadales > Australimonadaceae > Bin16. The sequence goes on from DAOUHP010000082.1 coordinate 10,789, forward strand.
GCACGATCATCAACGAGTTGGGGCACCAGGGACAGATCAACGGCGCCGTTGTCCAGGGCATCGGCTACGCGATGATGGAGGAGCTCATCGTTGAGGACGGGCGCGTAACGACTCCCAACTTCGCCGACTACAAGATCCCTACGGTACGGGACGTTCCGGAGCTCGTCACCGTCAACGTGCCGGACTACGGCCAGGCGCTGGGGCCGTTCCACGCGAAATCGATCGGGGAGATACCCACCATCCCGACGGCGGGGGCGATAGCCAACGCGGTCGCGGACGCCATCGGCGTGCCGATGCTGGAATTGCCCCTGTCCGCCGAGCGCGTGCTCCGGGCGCTATCAGCGAAGAGCGCCCTCTCCCATCTCCCTTGAGGAGCCCCTTGCATAACATCGGCGAGGGCGGTGGAGTTGTCTGCTCCCTCTCCCGATGGCGGGAGAGGGCTGGGGTGAGGGTTGGAGGAGCGAGGGGGGATGCCATAGGCTATGCAAGGGTCCCTTGAGGGGAGAGGGCTAGGGTGAGGGTGAACCGGTGGCGATGGGACGGGGTGAAGGTGGGTAAGGCGATTCCATGCCCCAAAAGACCCCCTACCCGCGGTAGGCGCTGCTCCGCAAGAGCTGCCCGGGGAGCGCCCCGGTGTGTTCGCCCGCCTCGATCAGCACCTCGCCATTGACAACCGTGCAGGCGACGCCCTCGCTGGGGCGGCGCATCCGCACCGCGTCGCCGGGGTAGTCAGCAACCTCTTCGAGCTCGCCCGCGCCGATGGTGTCGGGGTCGAACACCGTCAGGTCGCCTGCCAACCCCGGCCTGATGAGGCCCCTGTCGTGCAGGCCGAACGCGCTCGCGCCCATGAAGGTCAGCTTCCGCACGGCTTCCTCCAGGGCAAGCGCCTGCTGCTGGCGCACCCAGAACGACAGCAGAAACGTGGAGAAATGGCTGTCGCAGCGGCGGGTGACGTGCGCGCCGCCGTCAGAGAGTCCCGGCAGCACGAATGGGTCTGCCATCACCTCCGCCATCGCCGACGTGCTCACGTCGGAGCGGAAGTAGAAGAGCGTCTTGAGGTCCTCTGCGAGCGCAAGATCGAAGAATGAGTCGAGCGGTTCTTTGCCCAGTTCTTCCGCGATGTCGGCCACGCTCCGCTCCACGTACGGCCGGTGCTCGTCCAGCGCCACCCTGGCTACGTGCAGCAGGTCCCACCGCACCGAGGGGAATCCGGGGTTCCGCTTGTCCGGAGCGTCGGCGTCGGCCTTCAGTCCAGCGCGCACCGCGGGGTCGCCGAATGCCGCGCGTTTCGACTCGGGCGTGCCGCTCATCACGGGCAGCCAGTGCGGGAATCCGTCGAAACTGCCCACGGTGAGCAGAGTCCAGCGCGCCGTGTTCTCCATGAAGGGCGACACCATTGCGTACATCCGGGCGTCGTTCCGGGTGGATCCCTGGCGGCCCGCAAGGCTGGAGATGACGGGACGCCCCGTCGTCCGGGCCACCCGCGTGAGCAGCCCCTCCGACAGCTCGATGCGCTCGGAGTCGCCGAACTGCACGGAACCCGCTCCCACTTCGGCGAGCGCCTGGGCCACAGCAACGAACTCGTCCGGCGGCGCGGCGTTCGCCGGCAGCAGGCGGTTCTCGAGGTCCATGTGGCGCAGGTTGCGCTCCGAGGACAGTCCGAGCGCCCCGGCGCGGATGCCCTCGCGGACGATCTCCTTCATCTGCTCGATCTGCTCGGAGGTTGCGACAGCCGAGTAGGCCGCCTCGCCCATCACGTGCCGCCGCACCGCCGAGAAACCGATGAGCGAGCCGACGTTCACCCCCAGCGGGCCGTCGATCGTTTCAAGGTATTGCGGCACCGACTCCCACGACCACTCGACTCCTGCCTGCAGCGACTCGACCGGTATGGCCTCGACGCGCGAGAGCATGGAGACGAGGTCGGCTCGCTCCTCCGGACGAGCGGGCGCGAGCCCCAGCGAGCAGTTGCCGTTGATGACGGTCGTCGCGCCGTGGTAGCACGCGAACGTGCAGAGCGGGTCCCAGAGCACCTGCGCATCGTAGTGACAGTGGTTGTCTATGAAGCCGGGGGCGATGACCTGCCCCTGCACGTCGATGACGCGCTTCGCGGACGAGCCGAGCCTGCCGGTCTCGACGATGCGCCCGTCGACGACGGCCACGTCGCCCTCATAGGACGGTCCCCCGGAGCCGTCCACCACGCGGCCGTTCTTCAGCAACAGGTCGTAAGACATCGTCGTCCTCCCTTCAGAGTGCTTCCGGGACTGCTATGTCGTAGAGGCGGCAGACGTTGGTGCTGAGCACCTTCGTCCTCGTATCCGGGTCCAGGTGCCCCAGGTGCTCTGCGATCACCTTGCGCGAGTTCGGCCACGTGGAGTTCGCGTGCGGATAGTCGTTGGACCACATGCACGCGTCCGCCCCCCAGCTCGACAGGTACCGTGTGCCGATGGCGTCGTTGAAGAACGTCGCGTAGATCTGGTCGGCAAGGTACTCGTTCGGCATCTTGTCAGGCGCGGGTCCCGGCTCATGGCGACGGTTCCTGCCCCGGCAGTAGCCCCCCTGCTGGAGCGCGAACGGGATCCAACCGATCTCGTTCTCCACGAGCACGATCTTGAGCTTGGGGAACCGGTCCAGCGCCTGGTAGAAGATGATGTCGAAGAGGCTGTTCATGACTTCGGCTATCTTGAGGTTTACGCTGGCGCGGTAGTGCTCGGTCCCGCCGCGGCGCGTCTGCATGTAGCCGTGCCCCGTGAGGATGTGGAGGCTCACGGGCATCTGGAGGTCCTGCGCGGCGGCCCAGAAGCGCTCGTACCGGTCTGACGAGAACGGCAGGTCCTCGGGCGGGTTCTGCCAGATCATCGCTCCGCGCAGCCCTGCGTTCCGGCACCGTTCCAGCTCGGCGACTGCATGGTCGATGTCGTACAACGAGATGAGGCCGACGCCGAACAGGCGATCGGGGCTCACGGCGCAGTACTCGATGAGCCAGTCGTTGAAGGCTCGGACGCACGCCTCCTGCAACGGCACGTCCTCGATGCGGAAGAGCGTCATGCCGCGCGTCGCGTAGAGCACTTCGAGGCTGACGCCGTCCACGGCCATCTCCTTCAGCCGTTCGGTCGGGTCCCAGCCGCCGGGCTTGGACTGGTCGGAGACCGAATTGAACGTCGGCGCCTGGTCCCGAAGACCCTTCGGCAGGCGATCCACCCACAGATCGCCCGGCTCCATGACGTGGGAGTCGGCGGAGATCAGGAGCTCGTTGACCGCTCCTTCCGTGCCTGCACTCTCGATCGTGGTAGTCATGGGGGCTCCTCTCCTGCTTCGAGTGCCGGCCAGGCCTTCGGCGGAGGGGAGCACAGCCTGGCGCGCTTCTTCCGGCACTTAACCACCGCACCGACCGGCTGTCAATCGACGCGCCCGCATACGGTACCGCCCTCGATTGACAACCGACCTGCATAGTGCTTTATTGCCCCCAGGCAGCAGAAAGGGGGAGCACCCCTCTGTGTACCGTTCGGCGACACCCCAACGGGAGGAAGAAGCGCTATGGCGAACCTCATCACGGCACGCGGGGACCGGTCCCTCCGATCGCTCATCGACACCGAAGGCGGCACGGTAAGCCGGGAATTGTATGTCAACGAGGACATCTTCGAGCAGGAGCAGGAGCAGATATTCGGCCGTTGCTGGCTGTTCCTGGGCCACGAGAGCCAGGTGCCGAACCCGGGGGACTTCATCGTGACGCGCATGGGCACGGAGGAGGTGCTCGTGGTGCGCGGCCGCAAGGACAACCAGATACGCGCGTTCCTCAATTCCTGCGCCCACCGGGGCATGAAGGTCTGCAGGTACGACCAGGGCAACTCCCTCGTGTTCACCTGCCCGTTCCACGCCTGGACGTACGACTGCAACGGCGCTCTCGTGGGAGCGGCCTACCAGTACGCCCCGTACGCCTACGACGGCGGCATCGACCGCGAACAGTGGGGGCTGACGCCCGTGGCGCAGTTCAAGAACTACTACGGGTCGCTCTGGGCGACCTGGGATCCCAATGCTCCGTCGTTCGAGGACTACGTCGGCCCGTTCGCCGAGGGGATCCGGTACGACTGCGAGGCGAGCGATGGAGAGGATTCCGGCATCGAGGTGTTCAGGCCGTTCCAGAAATGGCGCCTCCCGACGAACTGGAAGGTGCCCGCATTCTCCTCGTCGACCGATCTGACCCACGCCGCGATGACGCACCGCTCTGTCAACGCAGCTTCCATCGGCCCGGACCGCGGGACCATGTCCGCCGGCGACCGGGGCAAGCGCCGGGCGCCCTTCCCTTCCGACCGGTACGCGGTCGGCGACCACAACCTGGGCCACGGCGGCAACTGGACCGTCTACAAGCAGCCCGGCGTGCCCGAATACGCGGACACCTGGTTCGAAGCCGGCGTCGACGAGTACTTCCGCGAGGCACGTGAGCGCAAGGCCATGAAGTACGCCGACCGGATACTGCCCCCCCACGGCCACGAGGGAGGGCATTTCTGCGTATTCCCCAACTTCATCATGGACAGCTGGCGGTGGCGCTGGTGGCACCCTCACACAGTCGGTGTCGTCGAGCGGTGGAGCCTGTTCGGCGTTGACAGGGAAGCTCCCAAGCACGTGAAGGACGCCGTCCGTCATTACGTCATGCGGTACAACGGCCCGACCGGGGCCACCGAGTCCGACGACATGGAGAACTGGAACTACGTCTACGCCGCCAGCCAGGGGGCCAGGGCCCGCAAGCGCAACTACTTCTTCGCCAACGGCCTGGGCCGTGGCATCGAGAGTGACCAGCATCCAGGCATCGTGTTCAACGGTTCGCACACGGAGGAAGCGCACCGTGCCCGCTTCAGCAGGTGGCTCGCGTTCATGGAGGCCTCGAGCTGGGACGATCTCTACCCGATCAACAGGGCGAAGTCGCACCGCATCTGGTAGGAGCACGTCCGAAGGGAGTGGTCGGATGACGCAGCGCACCAACTTGAGTACCGAAACGGTGGACCGTAACCTCCTCTTGCGGGAGATCGAACAGTTCCTCTACTGGGAGGCGCTCCTGCTCGACGAACGCAGGCTCACCGAATGGCTCGACATGCTCGCGGAGGACATCCACTACTGGATGCCGATCCGCAGGAACATCAAGTTCGGCGACTGGGACCTGGAGTTCAGCGACCCCGAGTCGGAGATCTCCTACTTCGACGAAGGCAAGGACATCCTGACCGGGCGTGTCAGGCAGATCAACACGGGCGTGCATTGGGCGGAGGAACCGGTCTCCCGCTTCGAGCACATCGTCTCCAACGTCCTGCTCCTCGGCGTGAACGGGGACGAGGTGAAGGTGAGCAGCAAGTTCTTCTGCTACCAGAACCGCCTCCAGGACGAGGTGAACATGTTCGTCGGGAGACGGTACGACACCCTCAGACGCGACCCGGAGACCGTGTTCAAGATCGTGAGGCGCGAGGTCATCCTGGACCAGAACGTGCTCCTGCCGAAGGTGATCAACACGTTCTTCTAGGGCGTACGTGGGTATGCGCATCGAATGGCGATACCAGGACCAGCAGGACACGCTCCTCACCGTCGATGAGGACGGCAGGGCCGCGCTGGAGGTCTGGGACCTCGACAGGGCGCTGCTCGCCGATTTCCTCAACCTGATGACCGGCCTCAACGACTACGGCAGGCAGCCCATCGCCGCCGACGTCCCACGGGACCCCCAGGAGTGGGGCCAGCTCGTGATCGCGCGCTCAGACGCCGGCGACGTGTTCAGGGTTGACCCCGAGCTCTACTGGGACCGTGTCTCCCACTGGTTCCGGGCGCAGGGAAGCGACCCGAACCCGTGGCGGCGGAGCGATGAGGAATAGCCGGAACAAGCGGCGAAGTCTGCCCCGATTGGGCATGCAGCGCTTGATCCCTTCCCCTTATGAGACCTTTGTGTAGGTAGGCGGAAGTGCGATTGGCCGGGCCGGGATGTTTGGTTCCCTCTCCTGAGGGAGAGGGTTAGGGTGAGGGCCCTCGGTTGGGGAAGGTTAAGGTGGGGTGAACCGGCGCCGGCTACCCTGGCCCCCGCGGGGCCGCCGCCTTTTCCGGTC
>DAOUHP010000083.1:0-9460 GCA_034428575.1 Dehalococcoidia bacterium
TGCGACCGCGTCCTCATCATTCACGAAGGGCGCCTTGTTGCGGACGGCAATCCGTCAGCGCTGGCCGACGGCCTCGCCGGCAACGTTGTCGTCGAAGTCGACGTACGGGGTCCCGTACAGTCGGTCTCTGCCGCCCTCGCCCGGATCCCGGGAGTGGTGGGTGTATCGAACAGCGCGAGCGACGACTCCGGGACCTACCGCGTCGAAGCGCAGCCCGGGGCTTCCGTCCACGAGTTGGCGGCCAGCGTAGTTGTGAACTCTGGCTGGACCCTTCTTCGCCTGCAACGCGCGCCTATGACGTTGGAGGACGTGTTCGTGCAGCTCACCGAGGAAGACCCCGCCGCTCATGCGTAGGATGCTGGCTATCACCTACCGCGAGACCCATGCGTACTTCGTATCGCCCATCGCATACGTCGTCGCGCTGGTATTCGTGTCGCTGACCGGGTACTTCTTCGTGGATGCGATGTCGGCTTCGGCGTTCCCGGAAGCAACCGTGGAGCCGTACGTCGGACGCGCAACGTTCATCCTGGCATTGCTCGGCCCGCTGCTGACCATGCGGCTACTGGCTGAGGAGCGGAAGCTCGGGACACTCGAACTGCTGATGACCGCGCCAGTCCAGGACTGGGAGGTTGTGGTTGGCAAGTTCGCAGGTGCGCTGGCAGTAGCCACGTCGGCCATAGGGCTCACGCTGGTGTACGTTGGACTGTTGTTCATCTACGGGAATCCGGATCCCGGCCCGATCGTCACCGCCTACGTCGGCCTTGTGCTGTTTGCGGGGGCAGCGCTCGCCATCGGACTGTTCACGTCATCACTGACCAGCAACCAGATCGTTGCGGCGGTGCTGTCCTACGGGGTCCTTGCCTTGTTGTCGGTCATCCACCTCGCCGCGGACCACGTCACCGGCGCACCCGCAACGGTCCTTCGCGAGCTCTCAATGGTGGCCCACTTCGAGGACTTCCTGCGAGGCGTGCTCGACCTGCGCCACATCGCGTACTACGTGAGTGTGATGGTCGTCCTGCTGTACCTCACGGTCCGGACGCTCGAGCTCGGGCGGTGGAGGTAGGCGTTGAGCATGCACAGCGGTCAGGACTCGTCCACGCCGGACAACCGCCCCACGCATCATGATGCGCGCCTGATGCGGTCCATCCGCCGACCGCTCATGCATCTCGGCACCGTCCGGGGGGCACTGGCAACCGTCGGAGCCTTTGCGTCAGCAGTCGGGCTAGCTGTATCCGCCCTGTTGCCTGAATTGAGGGACCTTGGTCTGGGAATCCTTGCAGGCGGCGGCGCAGCATTGCTCGTCCTGGTGATAACCGGATTGCTCCGTCCGCATCACAGGGTCGCTCGGCGCACGCAGCGGTACGAGTTGGTGTCGGCCGTATCGGTACTTGCGCTCGTGGGCATCGTGGCACTCTTCAACTACGTTATCGTCAGCGGAGAAGTGGTGACGGACCTGACCGCAAGCCGGCAATACACGCTTGCCCCGCAGACATTGGAGATCCTCACCGAACGGCTTGACGACCCCGTGAGCGCAACTGCGTTCATCGTTGACGACGCCGAGACCTCCACGCCGCTCGAAGCGCTGACGGCCGAGAGGATGGCGGACTACCTCCGCCAGTTCGAACGACGATCTGACGGACGCTTTTCCTACGAGGTCGTCGACCCGGAACGATTCCCGGACATCGCCTACGCCCACGATGTCACGCGGTGGCCTTCGGTGGTGTTCGAAAACGTTGCGTCCGGCACTCGCCAGGCGGTGTCCGCCACGTCCAACCCCGAGCAGGACTTCCTCACCGCCCTGCTGGTCGTCATTGGCCTCGGCCAGAAGTCCATCTACGTCGTGGACGGGTACTCGTCATGGAACCTGAGGGACCAGAGCGACCCTGACGCCGCTCAGTCGTTGGGATTCCTGCTTCGGGGCCTTGAGGGCGACAGCTACAGGGTGCGCGTCTTGAACCTCATCGAGAACCCCGTCATCCCGGATGACGCAGCGCTGGTCATCGCCGCTGCACCAGACGATGACCTGGGGACCGAAGACGGCACCGCACTCAACGCCTACCTGGAAGGCGGAGGACGATTCCTCGCCCTCCTTCAGCCAGATCCTCCGGGCTCATGGCGCGCCCTGATCGCACGATGGGGAATCGAGGCCCTGGACGGCTACGTCATCGATCCCGTCAGCCACGTGGCCGGCTCCGAGTGGGTGCCGCTGGTGGGCAACGAGGACTACCTGGCCACGGATGTGGCTCACGAGGCAGGCACCACGTTCTTCCCGGGCCTTACCCCGCTCTGGCTCATGCGCGCGCCAGAAAACATGCCCACGCTATTGGACCTGAGGCCCATTGCGCTGACTTCACCGGAGAGCTTCGCATCCGACACCGCCGAGCGCGTTCGGAGGCTGCCCACTGACGTCGAAGGCCCGTTCATGGTAGGCATAGTAGCCCGCCTCCGCGGACCCGTGGACCGCCCTGTCCCAGAGTCGGCGCCGGTCACAACCGTAGGAGTGTTCGGAGACGTCGACTTCATCTCCAACCGCTACTTCTACGCATTCTCCAACAGTGACTTGCTCCTCAATACGGTCAACCACATGATCGGAGACGAGGCCTTGATCTCGATAAGGGCCAAGCCAGCAGTATTCCGCGAGATGGCCATGACTCCGAGCGAGTTGGAAGTCGTCCGATACCTGGGATGGTTCCTGCTCCCCATGCTTGTCGTCCTTCTCGGGTCTGCCGTCTGGTGGGTCCGACGTTAGCGGCATGGCAAGAGGCGCAATCTCGCTGCTGATCGGACTGGCCGTAATCGGCGCCTACGTGCTCGTCCAAGTGAACACCCGGGAACCGGCACCGATCCCCACCGAGACGTTCATCTACTCCATCAACGAGAGAGACATCACCAGCGTCGAGATCACGCACGACGGGGATACCCGACGGTTCGTGTGGGACGAGGGGTTGAGCGAATGGGTATTCGACGACGCGACACGCTCGCTCGTGGCGCAGGACCGCTGGGGTGGCATCACGTTGCTCCTCTCCGGGCCCCGCGTGAGGCGCGTGCTCACAGTGGACCGGTCTGACTGGGAACGCTTCGGGCTCGACGACCCGCTCACGACCATCGTGCTCGGCTTGTCGAATGGGCAGACGCTCACGGTGTACCTGGGGATCCCTTCGCCCGACGGCCAGAGCGACTACGTTGTACGAGAGGGTTCGCCACAGATCGTCCTCGTCGACCGCAGCTGGCGCGAGGTACTGGTGAGGCTGGTGACCGACCCACCGTTCGGCCCTATACCTTGATACAGGCCGCCCAGTGACCCGGCGTCACCTCCCTCAGCTCCGGCATCGCCGCCTTGCACTCTTCCGTCATCAGGGGGCACCGAGGATGGAAGACACAACCAACGGGAGGATTCAGCGGGCTGGGGATCTCTCCCTTGACCAGGGTCCGAGCGCGTGTCGCCTCGATGCGGGGATCGGGGATCGGGACCGCCGACAGGAGTGCCTGAGTGTACGGGTGCAGGGGGTTCTCGTACAGTTCCTCACTCGGCGCAATCTCGACGATGTGTCCGAGATACATCACCGCGATGCGGTCCGCGATGTGCCTGACGACCGACAGGTCATGAGCGATGAAGAGGTAGGTGAGGTTGAACTCTTCCTGGAGCTCCTCGAAGAGATTGATGACCTGGGCCTGGATCGAGACGTCAAGCGCCGAAACCGGCTCGTCGCAGACGATGAACGACGGATTGAGCGCCAACGCCCGGGCGATGCCTATCCGTTGCCGCTGGCCCCCGCTGAACTCGTGCGGGAAGCGGCTCGCCATGGAGGGACTGAGCCCTACGACGTTGAACAGTTCAGCAACGCGCTCCTGCCTCGCGGCCCTGCCAGTCACGGCGCCGTGCACGACGATGGGCTCACCAACTATCTGGCCCGCGGTCATGCGCGGGTTGAGCGAGCTGTACGGGTCCTGAAAGACGATCTGCATCCGTCCGCGCATCCTTCGCATCTCTTCCCGGTGGAGCGTCGTCAGATCGATGCCTTCGAATACGACCTGACCACCGGTCGGCTCGTAGAACTGCAGGATGGCCCTGCCCGTTGTGCTCTTCCCACAGCCTGATTCGCCGACGAGGCCCAGGGTCTCACCGCGCTTCACGAAGAAGCTGATGTCGTCGACGGCCTTGATGTGGCCGATCGTCTTCTGGAACAGCGCGCCTGACGTGACGGGAAAGTACATCTTGAGGCCGCGCACATCCAACAAGACGTCGTCCTGGTCGCCTGCAGTCAGGCCACCTGTTCGGTCACTCGCCTCAGCTTGCATGGGGTCTCCTCTCATCGTGGCCCAGGGGACGCTGATTCCAGTTGACCGCTCACCCAACACGCGGAGGTGTGTCCGTCTCCGGCGTCCACCAGCGGCGGCACTTCAACGGCGCAGCGTTCGATCGCAAACGGACAACGCGGCCGGAAGGAGCAACCGTCGGGAAGGCTGCCCAAGTCCGGAGGTTGCCCTTCGATCGGTTGCAGTTTGGCGGTGCGCCCCTGATCGGGACGAGGGACGGAATTCATCAACCCTCGCGTATAGGGATGGCTGGGGTTGGCATAGACCTGGTCAGCAGTACCGCCCTCGACCACACGACCCGCGTACATGATGTTTACGGAGTCCGCATATCGTGCGACCACTCCGAGGTTGTGCGTGATGATGATGAGCGCCATGCCAAATTCAAGGGTCAGATTCTTCATCAGTTCCAGTATCTGGGCCTGGATCGTTACGTCCAACGCCGTCGTAGGCTCATCCGCGATGATCACCTTCGGCTGACATGAGAGTGCGAGAGCGAGCATCACGCGCTGGCGCATCCCTCCGCTCAAGTGGTGGGGGTATTGATTGAAGCGGCGTTCTGCATCGGTGATCTCCACCATCTCCAACAGCTCGAAGACCCTCGCTTTCGCCTGGCTCCTATTCATGCCCATGTGCAACTCGAGGATCTCAGTGAGTTGTCTCCCTACGGTCAGCAAGGGGTTGAGCGACGTCATGGGTTCCTGGAAAACCATAGAGATCTGCTTGCCGCGGATGTGGCGCATCTCCGAATTGGGCAGCTTGAGAAGGTCGGCGCCATTGAAGAGCACCCGGCCATTCCGCACCCTGCCTGCCGAAGGGAGCAGACCCATTATCGATAGCGCGCTCACGCTCTTGCCGCAGCCGGACTCGCCAACGATGGCAAGCGTCTCGCCCAGGTCCACCCCGTACGACACGCCATCGACAGCCCTTACGATGCCCGAATCGGTCTTGAACTCGACGCGCAGGTCCTCGGTCTCCAGCAAACGCGCCATCTGCGCTCCTTTCCCCCCGCGGGACCGACGGCCACGCGCTCGACAAGCCAATGCCTACTGGTCCAGCGCAGGTAGATTATCCCGTACGTGGTCAATAACCCACCGATAGTCCTCGGAATCGAAACTAAGCTCCACGTTCTGCAAGTCCCATTCCTCGTCTATCCACGTCTGCAGCGCCTGGCCCCTCAGTCGTTCAACCATCCTTTCATCGTCGATCTCGCGGACGGACGGGCCGCTTATGAGGCCGATCAGGTACACACCCGACCGCAGGTAGACCGGCTCCAACAGTTCTCCAGGCACGGCACCCCCGTCGAACAGATAGTTGTCCAGCTGGGGGAAAGCGCCACGAGGAACCCAGCCAACGTATCCCGGCCGGTCGGGGTCGGTGAAAGAGATGTCAGTATTGAGCGACGAGGCGACGCTCTCGAACGGTTCCCCTGCCTCCATCAGAGCGATCACTCTCCATACATCCTCAAAGTCCGGGGGCAATACGATCCAGGCAATCTCCACCTGCTCGGTCACCCTGGCGATACGGTTCCCAAGCTCCTGCTTCATCCCTTCGCGCAGCACCTGGACCCTGACGAGATCACGATACTCGTCATCCGCGATCCGACCACGGGTGAGGAACCTACTGTACTCCTCCTGGAACTCCTGCTCTATCCGCTCGTCATCTGCGTCGGTGGAGACGTAGCCCGCGACGAACCGCCTGCGGAGAGCGTCGTCAACATCGACTTCGGAGACCCGGGCGCCGAACCGTGCAGCAGCACGCCGGATCAACTCGTCTTCCATCATGCTCCGTAGCACATCGAGAGGGTTCCCACCGACCGCCGGGGCATCGGTCTGTGCGAGATTGAGGCGGGCCACTGCCTGCATGCGTTCTGCCACATCGCCGATCGTAACGGCCGGTTCTCCCCCGATACGCCCTACCCAGACCTGGGTTGGCTGTACGTAGACCCGGTAGTAGGCGACAGCCGGAATGGCGATGATTGCGGCGAGGAATACCAGTACCAACACCAATACCCAAGGTCTGGGGACCGGCGCAGGGGAGCCCGCAGGGCTCGAACGACGGCGACGGGCGGCCAAGCGCCGTGATGGAGCGTCATCCTGTTGTGGGTGGCCGGGATGAGCCGCTCCGAAGACATAGCGACGCACAGCCGCCGCGAAGCGAATCACGTCCTTGCCTTACCGATGACAGGTCTCGAGTCTCCGCGGCGGGCGGCTCTCCGCCTGGAAGGTCCAGTACGACAGTGTGACATCTGCCCTTTCCGCAATAAGGGGTGCGACCCCCTACCCGTTCTGCGCCGGAGAGAGTGGACCCGGCGACGACGGGATGACGTGCGCGTCGACGACTCGGCTGAAACTAACCGACCCGCCCCTGGCAGTCAACGCGAGCGTCAATCGAGGCGGCAGGTCCCTGCGCTCCGGCGGCACGGTTGCTGTTGCACCGTTGCTGTTGGCATCCGCAGGGCGCTTCAGTGTTGCGGCGCCGCGAAGCGTCTATAATCGCGCCATGCAACAGAAAGAAGTCCGCCTAACCAGTCTGGCCACCTGCGCCGGTTGAGCCGGCAAGTTCAGCCCTGAGGACCTCGGGGAGGTCCTGAGCCATCTTCCTCACGTGCAGCACGACGACCTGCTCGTGGGGTTCGACACGAGCGACGACGCGGCCGTCTACCGCTTGACGGACGACCTGGCCGTCGTGCAGACGATCGATTTCTTCCCACCGATCGTCGACGACCCGTACGACTACGGCGCCATAGCGGCGGTGAACGCCCTCAGCGACGTCTACGCCATGGGGGGAACTCCGCTCCTTGCGCTCAACATCGTCTGCTTCCCGGAGGACCTGCCGAAGGAGGTGCTCGGGCGCATGCTGCTCGGGGGGATGGACGTCGCCAAGGAGGCGGGCATCGTCATCGCCGGGGGGCACACGGTCAAGGACCGCGAGCCGAAGTACGGGCTGTCGGTCACGGGCATCGTCCGGCCTGACCGGATCATCACCAACGCGGCCGCCGCGCCCGGGGACGACCTCGTGCTGACGAAGCCGCTCGGCTCGGGCATCATCACGACCGCGGCCAAGGCCGGGGTCACCGACGACGCAATCCTTGCCGGCGCAGTCGAGACGATGCGCCAGTTGAACCGCGCCGGAGCCGAGGCGATGATGGAGGCGGGCGTAAAGTCTGCCACCGACGTCACGGGATTCGGGCTGATGGGGCACCTGCTCGGCATGCTGAAGGCGAGCGGGACCGCCGCGAAGCTCCGCTTCTCAGACGTGCCGCTCCTGCCCGGTGTGCTGGAACTCGCAGACCGCGGGGTCGTTCCGGGAGGGACACGGAACAACCTCGATGCCTTCGACGGACAGATCGCCTGGGGTGCAGGCGTCGCCGATGAGGAGAAACTCATCCTCTGCGATGCCCAGACGTCGGGCGGCCTGCTCATCGCCGTTCCGTCGGCGTCGACCCCGGGGGTGCTGGACGGTCTCGCTCAGCGGGGCGTTACGGGGGCGGTCATCGGGCGAGTCGTCGCCGCTGAAGAAGCGGCCAATACGATCGAGGTCTCAGCCTAGCGTGGGGCAATCGTTGCCATGAGCACGTACGACCTTCCGCCCGCGCCTCCGCGCAGCGGACACGACCTTACCGCAGAAGCCCTGGACTCGATCGAGACGGTCCTCAGTCTGACTGCCGACCTCGACACCCGCCAGCAGCAGGGACCCATGATCCCCATCGTGAACCCCGTGCTCTGGGAAGTCGGTCACGTGGGATGGTTCTTCGAGAAGTGGACGCTGCGCAATCTCTACGAGGCGGCCAGCATGATCCCTCACTCAGACGCGCTCTACGACTCGGCGGCCATCGCGCACGACACCCGCTGGCGGTTGAGCTTCCCGTCCTGGGAGGACACACGGGCCTTTGCACAAAGGGTGGTCCACGAGGCGACCGGTCGCCTCGGGCACGGCGAGCCGGATGCGCTGGAGCAATACTTCATCCAACTCGCCACCATCCACACCGACATGCACGCCGAAGCCTTCACGTATACGCGGCAGACGCTGGGCTTCCCCGAGCCTGCGCTTCCGTCGACGGCGCCGCCCTCGCCGCAGCTCGATTTCGAGCCCCACGACGTCGCCATTCCCGGCGGGACGTTCACGCTGGGCGCAATCGAGGGCGAGTTGCCGTTCGTCTTCGACAACGAGAAGTGGGGGCACGAGGTCTACGTCGAGCCGTTCGCGATCGCGGCCACCGCGGTGAGCAACGGCGAGTTCCTGCGGTTCGTCGAGTCCGGCGGCTACCGCGACCGCTCGTGCTGGACGCACGAGGGGTGGTGGTGGAAGCAGGCGCTCGGTGCGGAACACCCCGTCTACTGGCGCCGCGACAGCGACAGCACGTGGCTGGTGAGGCGCTACGACGCCTGGACCCCGATCGACTCGCACGCCGCGATCATCCACGTGAACTGGCACGAAGCGAACGCGTTCTGCACCTGGGCCGGGAGGCGCTTGCCGACGGAGGCCGAGTGGGAGCTGGCAGCGGCGAGCGGCGCCGGCGGCGCCCGGAAGCGGCGCTACCCGTGGGGCGACGAGCCGCCGACGGCCGACCGGGCGAACCTCGACTTTCGAGGCCGGGGCACCGTCGACGTGCGTGCCTTCCCCGCGGGCGACACTCCCCTGGGATGCAGGCAGATGCTGGGCAACACCTGGGAATGGACGGCAACGGAGTTCGGGCCGTACCCAGGTTTCGTCGCCGATCCGTACAAGGAATACTCTGAGCCGTGGTTCAGCGGACACAAGGTGCTTCGCGGTGGGGCGTGGAGCACGCGGGGCCGCCTGATCCGCAACACCTGGCGAAACTTCTACCCACCCGATCGGCGCGACGTGATGTGCGGTTTCCGCACCTGCGCAGCCTGACCTCCAGAGGTACGTCTCGTGTACATCGGCCTGGTGACACCCGCTCCGCCGTACAGCCGGAACGGCAACCGCGTGACGGCGAACCGCTGGGCCGGGATCCTGCGGAGCCTGGGCCATCGGGTCACGATCAGCCAGAGCTACGATGGGCAGGACTTCGACCTGCTGGTTGCGATCCACGCGCTGCGGAGCGCCGAGTCCGTCGCTGCGTTCAAGACACGCCGTCCGGACGGCCCAGTCGTCGTGCTCCTCGCGGGGACAGACGTCT
>DAOUHP010000084.1:0-6599 GCA_034428575.1 Dehalococcoidia bacterium
GTGCTCTCGCTCTTGGCGAGGCAACATTCATACACACCTGCAGGTCACCAGGGCACATTCCTGCACGGGCTCACAACGCCAACGACAACCGCCCTCACTGCCGACCAGCGCCTCCCCATTTTCATCTCCTTACACGGCCTGACAAGGCCCTGGGCCATTCCTGCGGAGGCAGGAACCTCGCATCGGAACGGGGTGTGGCGCGGGGCGCAGTCTCCCCTCTCCCGATGGCGGGAGAGGGGCCGGGGGTGAGGGTCGGGGCGGCGATGAGGGGACGGTTCCAGCGAAGCGCGATGTCCCCCCTTACACCTTCCGAGCGTACGTCGTGATGCCGTCCGCCCAGTCGAAGCGACGCGCCACCTTGTGCATCGCCCGCAGGAACGGTGCCGCCGGGCCGATCAGCCGCGTCTTGTGCAGCAGGCGCACCGGCGCGTAGAGCCCCTCGTTCGTGTCGTCGGCGTCCACGACACCGGCCAGTGTCGCGGTCTCGGTCGCCCGAAATGTTTCGAGCCCCACGTCGGCCAGCATCCGTGTCAACGTGCGTCGCGAGAAGTAGTAGACGTGCTCAGGCATGCTGTAGTGCCGCCATCGCGCCCCGACGATGCGCGGCCACAGCCCCTCGACATCGTGCGTCCCCACGATCAGCACGCCGCCCGGCTTCAGCAAGCGGTGCACCTGTCGCAGCACGCCTTTCGGGTCCGGCAGGTGCTCGATCGTCAACAGCATCGTGGCAAGGTCGACGCTGTCCGGCGCGAGATCGACATCGTCCAGCGTCCCGGTGAACACGTTGAGCCCGAACTCGCGCCGCGCGTATTCCGTCGCGTACGCCGACACGTCTACGCCGTAGGGCGTCCAGCCCCGCTGGCGCAGCTGGTCCAGTACGACGCCCATGCTGCACCCGACGTCGAGCGCCACACCCGGCGTTACGTCCTTCAGCGGACGCAAAAGCTCGCCGACCACGAAGCGCAGGTGACCCGTCAGCGCCATGTAGTCCGAGTAGCCGACATGGAGAGCGTCGTAGTCACTGCCGCCGCCGTAGTAGGCGCCGTCGTCGTATATCGTCGCCAGTTCCGACGCGACCGGGCGCGGGTTGATGAACACCAGCCGGCACTCGTTGCACCGCACGACCGTGTAGCCCTTGATGACGTGCAGCGGCGAGTGCTCCTCCGAACCGCACAGATTGCACGCCACCTTCTCGAAACGCTCCTCTGTCATCGGCATACCTCGTAGTCGGCTTGTCTGCTTGGTCACTCTCGGCTGATAGCATGAACGTAACGGAGCTCGCATCGATGCGCAAAAACGCACCCGTACTAACGGCTCACCTGCTCCCTGGTCTTTTGAGCGAACTGCTCGATGTCCTTACTTCCCTCACGCCCAAAAAATGGGACTTGCCCACTCCATGCCCGGGATGGTCGGTGCACGACCTGGCAGCTCACCTTCTCGGCGATGACGTAGGGCAACTCTCGATGGAACGGGACGGCTTCGGGGCAGGGCTGGTTGCGCCTGACGATTGGGATGGCTTTGTAAGGGCCATCAACGACCTGAACGAGCAATGGGTGCAGGCGATGCGGAGGGTGAGCCCGCGTTTGATCACCGACCTCCTCAGGTCAACCGGAGAACAGGCTAACGGCTACCTTCAGTCACTCGACCCGAACTCCATTGGGCCGGTGGTGAGTTGGGCTGGCGATGAACCGGCGCCAACGTGGCTGCATGTCGCGCGCGAGTACACAGAACGCTGGCACCACCAGCAGCAGATCCGAGAGGCAGTGGGCAGTCCGCTGCTCACGGAGTCGGGATGGTTCGCTCCGGTCCTGGCGACTTTCGCCCACGGCCTGCCGCGGTCATTCTCGAACCTCGACGCCCCCACCGGCACGACTGTGCGTATCACGATGACCGGACCTTCCGGCGGCGTCTGGTTGGTGACACGCACTGATGCGGCATGGGAACTGTGTGAAGACGAGCCTGTAAGTCCCGTCGCTGACGTCACCATCGACGAGGTCGACGCCTGGAAGATGTTCACTAGGAGCACCGGAGGAGAGTCCCTGGCGTCCAGGGTGCTGATCGAGGGCGATCAGGCCCTCGGTTCACGAGTCCTCACAACGGTCTCCATCATCGCCTGAAGAGAACGGGTGCAGGGTCTCACCCTGCCCCCTACCCCTCATCCGGCGGACGCATCGTGTGCCAAGGCGTCGCCTGCTCGTAGGCGTGGGTGATGCGGAAAATCGACGTCTCGTCGAAGCGTTTCGCCATCACATGCAGCCCTATCGGCAGACCGTCGTCGGAGAACCCATCTAGCGACGCAGCGAGAACGAACCCGCTCACGCGTCGCGTCCCTCCCGTATCAGAGCAATCAGTTCCTCGCGAGTCGGGCGGGACAGGTTAGCCTCGGCGCGGGCGCGCTCGAAATCGGCCCAAGCCTTCTCGCGGGCGGCACGCGTCTCCGGGTCGGTGGCAGCGATGCGCGCGAGGAGAGCGCCGTTCCGCGTGATGACGAGTTCGCCTCCACGCGCGTCGAGCTCGGCGATGACTTCCGCGTAACGCTCCACGAACTCGGACTCGGATATCGTGTACTCTGGCGCCTTCTTCTTGGTGGCCATGACCTGTCTCCGACCGGTGTTGGTCCAAGCCATTATCCCACAGCCTGCCCTCGCGCTTCCTCAACGACGGATGCAAGGCCTTGGCCATCTTCACACCCTTGCGCCCTCTGGCCGGAAGATGGCGATGCATTTGCTCGAATTGAAGATGTAGCTCGGCGCCCAGGCCGCGATCTCGGGGATGCGGCCCTCCATCGCTCCGGCGAGGCACACCCAGTTCAGCACCTCGTGCTGGCCCGATGCGCGTATCTGCTCCGGGTCGAAGTCCCGCCAACCCTTCAGCCGCCCGGCCTTCAGGTCCTCGTAGTGCTCCTTGTCCGTCTCCACGTCCCCCCACAGGTGACCGTGCATCGGCGTGAGCGAGGCATGGGACCAACTCGACGAACCGATGACCACCGCCCGGTACGAGCTCCGCTCGATGCACTCCGCCACGGCCCTGCCGAGGTCGTAGCAGCGCCAGGGCGGCGCGCAGTCCGGCGGGTGCACTTCCCGCTCCGTGATCCTGCCGATCTCGTTCGACCCGGCCGGAAGCGGAACGCTCAGGTCGCGGCCGTAGGAGTTCACGTGGAAGGGGACGAACGTGTACGGCCAGCCGTTCCGGTCCCAGTCGAGGTAGTCGACGGTGCGCGCGAATGCGTGGCCCAGCGACGCCGCGTGGTGCATCTTCCACGAGCAGGCGACGTCGAACCCGCTCCTGGTCAGCTCGTTCGCGAGCCACGTGCCGATCTTCTGGCTGCCCCTGGCCGTCTCCTGGAGCGGCGGGCGTTCGAGTCGTATACCCACGTTCACGCCCACGCGACCGGCGCGGTAGCGGTCCTGTGAGGGAGGCCTGTTCAGCAGCATCTCCTCGCAGCCGAACACGCAGAACGGTGGGATGACGTCTTCATGGAAGTTCTCGTACTGGTCGTCGCCGAAGACCAGCACGAAGTCGGGGTTGAACTCGTCTACCGCCCGGCGGGCGGCGCGGAAGCCCTTCACCACTTCGTCCCGGTGCCGGCGCGCCGACGCGACCCCCTCGTCGTCGCCCCACTCGTCCCGCATCTCCTGCGGCCAGTTCGCCGGGTCCTTCCAGTGATCGGGCGTCTTCTCGCTCCTGAGGTTCACGCGGAAGAAGTTGTTGGCCATGGTCTCGTCCGTCAGGCCCGGGTGAGGCCCGTGCGGCATGCCTATCCCCAGAATCTCGCCCATGGTTCCCTCCTGTTCCTCTAGGGCTGGTGCGCCTGTGCGGGCGCAGCTACCCGCGACAACTTCGCTCGCGAGCAGACCACGTCCACCAGCGCCGTCCGTCCGCTCTCGACAGCCGCCCGGAGCGCGCCCGCGATCTCGCCCGGTTGCTCCACGCGGAACGCTGCACACCCCAGCTCCCTGGCGATCGCCGCGAAGTTGAGCCCCGGGAGGAAGTTGACGCCATCTTCCTCCGGCAGCCCTGGTTCGTTGAGACCGCCGTTGTTGAACACCACCACCGTCAGCGCCACGTTGTAACGGGCCGCCGTTTCCAGTTCGCTCAGGATCCCGCACAACAGGCCGCCGTCACCTTCGAAGCAGATCACCCGTTTGTCCGGCGCAGCCAGCTTCGCGCCGATCGCCATGGGCAGACCCGTGCCGATCGCGCCCGTGCCCCTCGGCGAGATGAACGTCGTGCCGGCGTCCACCAGGATGTTGTTCGTGCCGAAGACGAACGAGTTGGAGCCGTCCGAAACGAGGATCGTGTTCGCGTCGACGAACCGCTCGACCTCGTGGACGACCCGCGCGCCATGGATGGGCACGGCGTCGGATTCCGCGATGCTCTTGATGTCGGCGTGCCACTGGTCCATCAGTTCCCGTATCTCGTCCACACGCGCCTGCCGGGAGGCTGGACTCGCCATCGCCCGCTCGCGCAGTGCCTCCGACAGCGACTCGAGCCCGAGCCTCGCGTCCGACACGATGGCGACCGCCGTGTCGTAGTTGCGGCCGATCTCCTCCGGGTCCACGTCCATGTGGATGATCGTGGCCGCGGGATCGGGCACCGTCCAGCGGTTGGTCGCCATCTCGTTCGTCCGCGTCCCCACCAGGAGCACGACGTCCGAGTCGTTGACGATCTTCCGCGCGATACGGGCGCGCCCCAGCGGCCCGCCCATGCCGCCGAAACCGCCCGTCGGGCCGGCGCTCAGCTCGTGGCGCTCCGGGAACGATCCCTTGCCCGAGAGTGTCGTCGCGACGGGAATGCGGCCCGCTTCGGCGACACTGAGCAGCGCGCTCCACGCCCGGGACAGCACGACGCCCCCGCCAGCGACGATGCACGGACGCTCGGCGTTGCTGAGGAGCGCGGCCGCCGACTCGATAGCCGCGGGGTCCGGTCCGAGTCGTTGCGCTGGAAAGACGCCGTACTGCGGCTCGCAGCGCGGCTCCCCTTCGAACGAGACCGCGGGGCTCGCGATCGGGCCTGCGCCGCGCAGGTTGACCGTCACCGGGCGCGGCCTGCCCGTCGTGCTGACGCGGAACGCCTTCGCCAGCACCTCCGGCGCCATCGACAGCTCCGGCACGTCCCCGATCCACTTCGTCACCGGGCGCATCATGCCGACCTGGTCCTGCTCGAACTGGGAGTTCCGTCCCTCCAGGACGACGGGGACGCCGTCCTGCAACACGATGACCGGCACTGACGAGGTCCACGCCTCGGCGAGGCCCATGATCGCGTTGGGTGTCGCCGCCTTGTTCAGCGACATCACCCCCACCCGTCCGCTGACGCGCGCGTACCCGTACGCCATCAGCGCGGCGGACGCCTCGTGATGGATGACGATCTGCTGTACTCGCTCCCGGTCCAGGGGATAGACGCGCATACCGAAGAGGTGGGTGACCCCGTACCGCGCCAGCATCTCACTCAGTTGCTCGTGAACGTCTGCCGCCATTGGACGAACCTCCAAGCCGTCAGAGTGGTCCCGTCATGCCCCGTCGTTCCAGCGAAAGCTGGAATCCAGCGTTGGGCTTAGCCTATCAGTTGCTATCCCCATACGGCGGGCGCATCGTGTGCCAGGGCGTTGCCTGCTCATAGGCGTGCGCGATACGGAAGATGGACGTCTCGTCGAAGCGCTTCGCCATCACGTGCAGCCCCATCGGCAGGCCGTCGTCGGAGAACCCCATCGGCACACTCATCGCGGGCGCGCCGGAGTAGTTGGCGGGCGTGTGGAACCCGTACTTCCGCATCTGCTCGATCGACGCCTCCTTCGTCGCGGGCTCGCTCTTCGTGTCCGCGATGCGGGGCGGGAACTGCGCGTACGCCGGGGCCACCGCTACGTCGAAGCGCTCCAACGCCGCAAGCGTCTGCGCCCGCAGTTGGCTCCGCAGCTGCAGCGCCCGGTTATGGCTCACAGCAGGGAGCAGCGCGGGGAGCAGCACGTTGCGCCGCACGCCAACGTCGTACAGCTCCGGCGTCTCGTTCAGGTGCGTCCACTGCAATGCCGCGCGCGGTGCGCTCAGCGCGTTGTTGATGAGTCCGCTCAGCGTGATGAGCGGCAGCGACACCTCTTCCACCTCCGCTCCCAGCGACCGCAGCACGCCGATGGCATCGAGCGCCAGTTGCCGGACGCGCGGGTCCAGGTGCGGCGCGTCGATCGCCTCCTTGATGACCGCGACCCGCATCCCGCGGATGTCGCCGTCGAGCATCGAGGCGTAGGCGGGCACCGGCAGCCGCGCCGACATCAGGTCGTTCGCGTCGAAGCCGGCGACCGCTTCCAGTAGCAGCGCGCAGTCCGCCACCGACCGCGCGATCGGACCCGCCGTGTCCTGGTACCAGCTGCTCGCGATCATCCCGTGCGTGCTCACCCGCCCGAGCGTCGGACGTATCCCCACGGCGCCGTTATTCGACGCCGGACGCCGTATCGAGCCGCCCGTGTCCTCGGCCAGCGACCCCGCGCAGAGCGCTGCCGCGACCGCGATGCCCGAGCCGGTGCTCGACCCGCCTGCGTCGTGCTCCAGGCTCCATGGGTTGCGCGGCTGGCCGTACGGGAACACCCACGTCACCGGCGACGCGAA
>DAOUHP010000085.1:0-4776 GCA_034428575.1 Dehalococcoidia bacterium
GACCGCTCCTGAGACTACTGGTGAACGCTCGAATCATTGGGTTGGGCCGCTCAAGGACGACCCAGCGTTCGACTAGTAACAGGTAGTTCGGTACCTGCACCGGCTGAGGTTTCCTGTTGGGCTCGCATGTTGTGGCTTACGCTCATCCGGAGACCAACCGTCCTCGCGACCACTGCCATTGTGACCGTCATGGCGACGATGAACAGACTGACTATCCCGGCTTCTTCCAGTAGCTTGCCGTCCGTGTGCGTCATCATTTCGAGCGCCAGGATTGCCAGCGTGATGGTGTCCCGGCTCGCCAGCAGGATGATGCTGGCCGTTGCGCCGGCGGCGAATACGAAGTTCAGAGTTCCTATGAGCACTAACGTGGGCATGATCAGCGGCAGCCAGATACGCAGGTAGGTGCGGACCCAGCCGGCGCCGGATACGCGCGCAGCTTCCTCCATGTCTGAGCCGATCTGGAGGAATGCTGCCTTGACGAGTTGCGTACTCGTCAGTTGTCCTTGCAACGTCACGACCAACAACAGGGCGAAGATGGTTCCGTAGATGGGCGCAAGGAACGGAGTGCCAAGGAACATCCACAGCAGGCCGAGTCCCGCCAGGATGCCGGGGACCGCCGACGAGGTCCAGAGGATCGTTTCCAGAAGGCCCCGCCCTCGCCAGGGCGTTCTCACGATGATGTACGCAACGACCGAGAAGATCAGCGGAGACACGATCGCGGTTGTAGCGCTCAAGAGAAGCGTCGTGCGCAGCGCTTTCAGGAAGAAGCGGTCAGAAAGCACTACCTGCCAGTGTTCCAGCGTCCAGACTGGCGTGACGTTGAACCAGCCGACGCGGTTCATGAAGCTTCCCACCACGACGGTCACTATGGGAACAATCGTCAACAGGAGGACGACGGTCAATATCGACAAGAAAACTGGAATCTTGAGTCGGCCCAGGTCGATGAGGCCCGGCTTGAACTGCCCACTGAGCGTTGTGTACTGCCGGCGGGAGGTCAGCCAGCGTTGCGTGGGATAGATTACGGCTATGAGCAGCAGGGTCACACTGGCGAGTGCTGTCGCCGCACCGTACTCAGGAGGATTGAAGAACCTCACGAATTCGTAGATCTTCGTCGAGTAGATGAAGAAGCCTATGGGAGTGCCGAGGATCTGCTCGGTTTCGAATGACTGGAAGATCCTCACGAATTGGAGCATGAACACGATCACCATCGCAGGAGTCATCAAGGGCAGGGTTACGCGGATCGCCGTCCGGAGGTTGGTGGCGCCCGACACTCGCGCCGCCTCTTCCATGGCGAGGTTCATGTTCCGGAACGCCGGTGTGAGCAACATGACTTTGCCCGATGTGGCATTGGCCATGAGGTGCACCCAGATGATGCCTTCGACGCTGTAGATATTGAACGGTCGCGCGTCGGTCAGAGGAAGCATCTCGACCAACTTGTTGAGGAATCCGATGCCTGGATCCAGAAGCAGCGTCCAGCCGATAGTGACAGAGATCGTTGGAATCATGAATGAGATCCAGAAAGCGAACTCCAGGGCGTGACTCCACGCGATGTTCGTGCGGGCAAGCGTCCATGCAATAGCGACGGCAACCGGAAAGCTGATGGCTGTGTAGAGACCGAAGATGAGGAATGTGTTGCGCAGTGCGACGAAGACAGCCGGTTCAGCGAATGCGAAGCGCCAGTTGTCCAGAGACCACTGCGACGGTTCTCCAATGCTGGCCACGTTGAAACTGTTGATGAGGATCAGGGCGACCGGTACCAGGATGTAGAAACCCAGGACCAGGATGAGGATGCCGACGACGAACGTTCCTGTCGGTGGGAGAGACAGGGAAGAAGTTGCCTTCCGGAGTCGGATGCGGGATCCCGGCAGCATCCTCTATACCGAGATCCCGCTATCGTCTCGTCCAGATAACGCCAAGCCTGCGGCCCTAGAGACCGATTTCAGCGAGGAACGCCCTGTTCCTCTCGAGGGCGGCGCCGATATTTCGGACATGGTCAGGATTGCTCTCAGGCCACCCATATTGGACGTCGTCACGGATCACTCTATCGGGCCGCACGTTGTCCTTGGCGATGTCGGTACGGACCGAGTTTGTGCCATCGGTGCTTTGCATCAGGTACTGGCCCTCTTTGCTCAACCACCAGTTGATGAACAGTTTCTGAGCGTTCGGATGAGGTGGATTGTCCACCGCGTACATAGTGGAACCACCTACGCCAACGATGGCTCCTTCTTTGAGCGGAGTTGAG
Organism: Dehalococcoidia bacterium; assembly: GCA_034428575.1. Lineage (GTDB taxonomy): Bacteria > Chloroflexota > Dehalococcoidia > Lucifugimonadales > Australimonadaceae > Bin16. Next base: position 2,243 of record DAOUHP010000085.1, read on the forward strand.
TAGACCGCCTCGACCGGCAGGCCATCCGCCTCGGCTGAGCCGACCTCACGGCTGCAGCCGAACATGCAGATCGCGTATTGACCCGCGGCCAGCCATTCCGCCGCCTGCCGGGCGTCGGAGGTGATGACGGCGCCTGCTTCGGTGAGAAGTCTGCGCATGTACTCCTCGCCGAGGTCCGGATGACTGTAGTAGTACGGCATCGTATTGCCGACGTTCTCACTCCGGGGGTCTCTCATCACGATCTTGCCGTGCCACTCCGGTTCGAGCAGGTCCCAGTAGGAGGTGATGTCTCCTGGTTTCACGAGGTCGGTATTGACGCTGAAAGGTGCGTTAGACGCATTGAGACCGTAGGGGATGATTCTGTCCTGAGTGCCGGGGTCCATCCACACGATCTTCCCGCTGTAGTAGTTCGATTCATCCACCACCTCTGGGAAGAACAGGAGTGGCTTCAATGGCGCAAGGACACCGCCAGGGATGAGGCGGACATTTGCGGTCGAGATGCCTCCCATCCAGACGTCGAGGGTGTACTTGCCGGCATCTCTCTCGGCGAGGATCTTGTCAGCCTGTTGCTCGGACCCTCCTGTGGAGTTTGTCCATGTGATGCCGAACTTCTCCTCGAACACCGGAGCAATCTCGCCGATGGCGCGGCCCACGCCGCAGCAGATGAACGTGACTAGCTCACCTTCCTCTTGGGCGGCCTGCACCAAAGCGTCGTATTCGCTCTGGAAGGTAGAGCCTGAACCGGCAACTTCGGCGCTCGGTGCCTGGGTTGGCGTCGGAGTTGGGGGATCCTCTCCTCCGCATCCTACGAGAACTAAGGCCAACGATGCTGCGACGAGTATGAGCGTGACCAAACGGATGTTCATCAGCTGTTCTCCGTGAGCCAGTCTGTTCTGCGCAAGTCTGTAGCGGGGTCGAGTGACATCACCCTGAGTATGGTCGACGAAACACCTCCATTGAAGACGTAGTGAAGTATACTTACGCCACATGAATGGGGTCAAGGATGACGATATCCGACCATACCAACCAGCACTGATTCCCGGAGAAGGACGAGACATTCATGCAGCAAGACACAGGACCGCGCGCAAGGCTGAATACCGTAGAAGCTACCTTGAACGACATCCGCCAGGCATTTGAGGCGGGAGAGCTTTCGTGCAGCGAGCTTGTTCGGATCTATCTCGACCGTATCGAGGCACTCGATCGTGGTGAGCCCGCCATCAACTCCATCATCTCGATCAATCCGAAGGCCATCGAAGATGCCAGGGAACTGGATTCGGCGCGCGCAGCTTCCGGGCCGAAGGGGTTGCTTCACGGCGTACCGGTCATCTTGAAGGATCAGATTGACGTGTTCGGCATGGCTACAACTCTGGGGTCGGTGCTGTTCAAGGACTACTACCCTGACCGTGATGCGTTTGTCGTCGAACGGTTGAAGCGGGCAGGCGCGGTCATCCTGGCGAAGGCAACCCTCGGGGAGATGGGGGGTGGCGATACCCACGGTTCCCTCTTCGGCTCGACAAAGAACCCTTACGCGCTCGAACGAACCGTTGGAGGATCGTCCGGAGGAACTGCCGCTGCGATTGCGTCCAATCTGGGGGCGGTAGGCGTCGGTCAGGAAGCTTTCGCCTCCATACGCCGACCGTCTGCATGGACCAGCATCGTCGGGATGCGGCCAACGGCTGGACTGGTGAGCCGCAGTGGCGTCTATGCAGGGTGGCCAGGGGTCCAGGCATCGCTGGGGCCCATGACTCGCACCGTTGCGGATGCTGCCTTACTGCTCGACGTTCTCGTTGGTTACGACCCGGAGGACCCTGTCACGGCGATGGGTGTGGGCACATACAGGGAACCGTTCGCCAATTGCCTCGACCCCGGGAGTCTGGCTAACGCCAGGATCGGTGTCCTGCGTGAGCCTATGGGAGCGGGCACCGACACAGATTCTGAGGACTTCGCACAGGTGTCAACCGTTTTCGACAAGGCTGTCGTGGAACTCGAAGGGGCAGGTGCGGTAGTGGTCGATCCAGTCACGATTCCCCAGCTCAAGGAACTGATGGCGAAGAGAGCGAGCGGTCCCGATGCAGAGCAGGCATGGGATCTGTACTTCGGGCGTAGCGCCCATCCTCCCTACAAGTCTCGTGAGGAGATGTTGGCCTCGCCTGACTTCGAGCACGTGATCAACAAGCGCATGGCGACCATCGGCGCATGGGATGTGGAAGCGTATCACGAGTACCTCGTAGCCCGGACGCAACTCATGTTCAACGTCATGAAGACGATGGCCGATCTGGAACTCGATGCGATTGTGCACAAGAGCGCCGAGCATCAGCCGACCTTGATCCGGGACGCGTTCGTTCCGCCCTTCGTAGGCATGCGGGGCGCGACGCACCTGAATACCTTCCTCGTCTATGTCCCGTCGATCTCGGTGCCTATCGGGTTCACCACAGACTCGTTGCCTGTAGGGATGACCTTCTTGGGAAGGCCCTACAGCGATGGAGCGATGATTGCTCTCGCCTATTCGTATGAACAGGCGACACACCACCGCA
>DAOUHP010000086.1:0-12624 GCA_034428575.1 Dehalococcoidia bacterium
CCTCATCGAGCGCTTCTGTCCCCACCGCCGCGCCGACCTCTCCTACGGCATCCCCGAGGAGCACGGCCTCCGCTGCATGTACCACGGCTGGATGATGGACGAAACCGGCCAGTGCATCGAACAGCCCTTTGAGGAGACCGTCCACCCGGACGGGCGTTTCAAGGAGAAGGTCAAGATCGCGGGCTACCCGGTGCAGGAACTCGGAGGCCTCATCTTCGCCTACATGGGGCCGGCGCCCGTCCCGCTCCTCCCCAACTACGACATCCTCGCCCAGCGTGAGGGGGTTCTGCGGGAGGCATTCATCGCCGTGGTCCCCTGTAACTGGGTGCAGTGCATGGAGAACTCCGTCGACCCGGTGCACCTGGAGTGGCTGCACGGCGTCTACGGCGCGCACCGTGCCAGGTTGGAAGGACGCCGCGACGCCGTCGCTGAGAGCCTCGCCATGTACGACCGCCACAAGGAGATCGGCTTCGACGAGTTCGAGCGGGGCATCATCAAGCGCCGCGTCTACGGCAATACGACAAAGGAGTCGCCCAAGTGGAGCGTGGGCCATCCCCTGCTCTTCCCGAACATCCTGCAGCAGGGAGGCGGCGGACGCTACTTCTTCCAATACCGTACGCCCATAGACGACACGCACACCTGGCACGTGGAGATTACGAGCTACTGGTTCCCGGACGACATCGATGTCCCGGCGCAGGATAGCGTCCCCTACACGAACATCGAGCTCAGGACCCCGGACGGCTTCTGGCGCAGCGACGACACCATGGCGCAGGACCACGCCGCGTGGATACTCCAGGGGCCGATCATGGACCGCACGGCGGAACGCCTCGGCGAGTCCGACCGCGGCCTCATCCTCTACCGCAAGATGCTGGACGAGCAGGCCGCCGTCGTCGAGGACGGAGCCGAACCGCTCAACGTGCTCCGCGACCCGGGAGAGAACGTGATGATCCATGTGCCGCAGGAGGGTTGGGGCAGACTCGGGCAGACGTCGGACATCGACGAGGTCGCCCGCTACGGCAGCAAACTCAAGCCCCTCATCGTCGACCTGCTGTCACAGACCTCCTACGTCCAGCAGCACCACGCGACGGCGTGAGGAAGGGCGGCACGCCATGACCAGCAACACTCCTCTCAACTTCGGCATCATCGGCCTCGGTGCGGGCGCGATGAACATGATCCCTGAACTGCGCGCGAACCCGAACGCGCGCATCGTCGCCGTAGCCGACCCTCGCGACGCCGCGCGCGATCGCTTCGAGCGCGACTTCGGCGGACGCGCCTACGACGACGCGGAGGGCTTGTGCGGCGACCCCGGCGTGGATGTGGTCTACGTGATGACACCGGACGAGATGCATTCGGCGCATACCGTCATGGCGGCGGAGCGCGGCAAGCAGGTCATCCTCGACAAACCGATGGGGCTGACGCTCGAAGAGTGCGACGCCATCATCGAAGCGACGGAGCGCAACGGCACGCGTGTGCTCGTCGGTCACTCCCAGAGCCTCGACCTGCCGAACCTGAAGATGGCGGAGATCGCCAACAGCGGCAGGCTGGGCAGCGTCGTCATGATGCACACCATGTTCTACAGTGACTGGATCTACCGCCCGCGCGCCAAGGAGGAGCTGATGCAGGACCGCGGCGGCAGCATCGTGCGGCGCCAGGGTCCTATCCAGGTCGACATCTCGAGGATGATCGGCGGCGGCAAGGTCCGCTCCGTCCGCGCCCGCACGAACATCGTCGACCCCGACCGACCCATCGACGGCTCATTCATGGCGTTCCTCGACTTCGAGGACGGACACACCGCCACGATCACCTACGACGGCTACGGCCACTTCAACAGCGCGGAACTCACGTTCGGATACACGCTCCAGGGGCAGCAGATGGACCCAGCGCTGCACGTCAACTCGCGGAAGCGCATCGCCGCATTCGCGGACGCGGGCGCTGAGGAGGAGTACAAGGAGTCGACGCGCTACGGCGGCTCGCTCGAACGCTCCATCGAGCACCCCGTCTCGCCGGACCGGCGGCACGCGTTCTTCGGCCTCACGCTGGTCTCATGCGAGCGCGGCGACATGCGGCAGACCCCCACCGGCGTCATCGTCTACGGCAACGACGGCAACGAAGAGATAGACCTCCCTGCCGGCCCGGGCTACAACCGGCGCTACTGCTCGATAGAGGTCGACGAGATGTGCCGCGCCATCCGCACGGACACACCTGTCCGCATCCACGACGCCTACTGGGGCAAGGCCACGCAGGAAGTCGTGCTCGGTATCATCCGATCCTCGGACGAGCGCCGAGAGGTCTTCATGCAGCACCAGGTCCCCTACACAGGGCAAGGCGTGGAATAACGGCTTTCCAACCAACCTCGATACTTTGGACTACTGAGCGCGCAGCGCGTGTGATAGGCTCACCGCGCCCTCGATGCGAGGGATGGCATACGTCGGCGCGGGGGGACGAATGAAAGCAGCGATCCTGGTAGATGCGAACGAACCGCTCAGGATAGAGGAGGTTGAGCTCGACCCGCCGAAGGCGAACGAGGTGCGCGTCAACATCGCCGCGGCGGGCGTCTGCCGCAGCGACCTTCACTTCATGCGCGGCGAGGCCATCATCGCCAAGCCCGCAGTGCTCGGCCACGAGGGCTCCGCCATCGTCCAGGAGGTCGGCGAGAACGTCACGCGCGTCGCCCCGGGCGATCACGTCATCCTCTCGTTTGTGCCGTTCTGCGGTCGCTGCCAGTCCTGCATCAGCGGACGCGCCAACCTCTGCGACACCCACCTCGCGACCGGCCCGTCCATGTTCGACGGCACCCGCCGCCTGCACTGGAATGGCAAGGACCTCGCGCACATGGGCAAGGTGGCCTGCTTCGCGGAGCAGGCCGTCGTGCCGGAGAACGGCTGCATGAAGATAGACCCGGACTTCCCGCTCCCGGTGGCCGCGCTCATCGGCTGCAGCGTCACCACGGGCGTTGGCTCGGTGCTGTTCAGTGCGCAGGTCGAGCCCGGCAGCACCGTCGCCGTCATCGGCTGCGGGGGCGTCGGACTGAACGTCGTGCAGGGCGCGCGCCTCGCGGGCGCCAAACGCATCATCGCGGTGGACATCAACGACGCCGCTCTCGAGTTCGCCACCCGCTTCGGCGCGACCGACACGCTGAACCCGAACGACGGCGATGCGCTGAAGGCGATACGGGACATGACCGGCGGGGGCGTGGACTACGCCTTCGAGGCGTTCGGCTCCTCCGAGACGGCTTCGCTCACGTTCGACGCAGCGCGCAAGGGCGGCACCGCCGTCATCGTCGGGCTCGCGCCGGTGGGCGACTACGCCAGCATCGACGCGGTCGCCCTCGTACGCTACGAGAAGACGCTCAAGGGCGCCTACTACGGCTCGTCCCGGCCGGCGATAGACTTCTACCGCATGGTGGACTTCTACGAGAGCGGCAAGATAGACGTGGACGGCCTCATCACACGCACTTACAACCTCGACCAGATAAACGAAGCTTACGAGGAACTGGACCGGGGCGTCGTGGGGCGCGGGGTCATCACGTTCTGATGCGACAGGTAACGCTCACGGTCAACGGACGACGGCGCAGCGCGGAGGTCGAGGACCGCGACCTGCTCGTGGACCTGCTGCGCGAGAAGCTCCGCCTCACCGGAACGCACATCGGTTGCGACACGAGCCAGTGCGGCGCGTGCACGGTGCTGCTGAACGGCGCCGCGGTGAAGTCGTGCTCGCTGTTCGCTGCGCAGGCGGAGGGCGCGAAGGTCACGACGATAGAGGGGCTCGCGAAGGGCGACACACTCCACCCGATCCAGCAGGCGTTCCACGAGGAGCACGGCCTGCAATGCGGCTTCTGCACGCCGGGGATGGTGATGCTGCTGCACGAGTTTCTGCGCCGGAACCCGGACCCGACCGAGCACGAGGTGCGCACCGCGTTGAGTGGCAACATGTGCCGCTGCACCGGTTACCAGAACATCGTCGCTTCCGCGCTCCACGCTGCACGGACGATGCGGGGCGAGGCATGATCCCCGCTGCGTTCACCTACCACGCGCCCCGAACGCTGCGCGACGCGGTGCGCCTGCTGCGAGCGTATGAAGGCGAGGCCCGCGTCGTCTCCGGCGGCATGAGTCTCATCCCCGCCATGAAACTGCGGCTCGTCCAGCCCGACCACCTGATCGACATCGGCCGGCTGGCCGAGCTCGGCTACATCCGCCGCACCGAGGACGGCAGCGTCGCCATCGGCGCGGGCGCCACGTACCGCAGCATCGAGCGGTCGCGGACGGTCGCGGCGGTTGCGCCGGTGCTCGTCGAGACCGTGCGCCAGGTGGGCGACCTGCAGGTGCGGAACCGGGGCACGCTGTGCGGCAGCGCCGCGCACGCCGACCCCGCGGCCGACGCTCCCGCCGCGCTCCTCGCGCTCGACGCCACGCTCCACACGACCGGGGGGCCCAGCCGCCGCGCGATACAGGCGCGCCGTTTCTTCGTTGACGCCTACGAGACAGCGCTCAGTCCGACGGAAGTGCTAACCGAGATACGCATCCCGAAGCAGCCGGCGCGCACGGGTTCGACGTACCTGAAGTTCGCGAACAAGGCGTCGCGGTTCGCTATCGTGGGCGTCGCAGCAGCCGTCACGGTCGACCGCCGGGGGGTCTGCACGCGGGCGCGTATCGCCGTGACGGGGGCGGGGCCGCGTGCGGTGCGTGCGACTGCGAGCGAACGCTATCTCGAAGGGCGGCAGGTCTCGCCGGACACCGTCGCCGCAACTGCCGCACGGGCGACACGCGGCATGGAGTTCATCGAGGACGTCCACGGCTCCGAGGAGTACCGGGAACACCTCACTGGCGTCATCACCCAGCGCGCACTGACAGAAGCCGCGCGCCGCGCGGGTGCGTAGGTATCGCTAACCCTAGACCTTAGCCGTCATCCTGCGGACGTGCTTGATGTCCTCATCCGAAACGGGGCGCAGATGGTTGTGGGGCACAGGGACAACCGCCACCGTCTTGCCGGTGGAGGTCATGAACTCCACCGTGAATTCCTTCCCATCCGCAGCAACGGAAACGATGGCACCGACATCTCCAACTTCCAGCCCATCTTCGGGAACGTCGGCGGTCAGCGCGACTATGTCATGCTCCTTCAACACTTCGTCTCCTAAGCGGGATACGCCGGGACCAACCTCGGACTCGGGTCGTTGTTCCGCACTTCCCACACAGTCCGCACGGTGGGGTTACGCCCATCAGGTGAATTCAGGATACCGTCTACCACGTAGTTCACACCAGAGGAAGTCCGCTTGTTGCCGACGACCTCGTTCCTTACGGCCTGAATCCGTAGCGCTTCTGCAAGGTCCTCCCAACGATCCGACGTGAACCCGAACCTCAGGAAGAACCTCGCCTTGTGCTGGCCAGCATCGTGTTCAGCCGCGAGCAGGTAATCCACGACCTTCGCCCGGTCTACGCGCGCCTGCTCCGCGTTCGGAAGCCTCAACCCAGGTTGCCCCACCTGTCCCAGTGCGTGACCTCCGCCGAGGGGCGGCGGGTTGTGGGGCCGTAGCGATGGCCTTCCTGCGGCCAGCCGAGCGGGATCATAGCAGCGGTGGCGAAATCCTCCGGCAGCCCGATGGCCTCGCGAATCTGCGGCTCGAAGCCCCGCCGGACGCGAGTCGTCAGCACGCTGCCGAGTCCCAGCGCCCGCGCCGCGAGCAGCATGTTCTGCACGGCGGGATAGATCGAGGCCCCATGGCTGATGTCCGTTCCCGGGTGCCTCGTGACGGCGAGTATCCAGACCGGCACGTCCATGACGTGCTGAGCCAGGTAGTCGGCCGACTCCGCTGCGCGCACCTCCGATGGTGTCAGGGCTTCCCCGTGGTCCGGGCGAGGGGTCCCCGGATAGTGTTCCGCGATGATGCGCTTCGTCGCCTCGTCCTTGATGACGACGAACCCCCACTGCTGGTTGTTCCCGCCGTTGGGGGCGCGGATGCCCGCCTCGATAACCTTCCGCACCAGGTCGTCCGGCACGGGGTCGGTCTTCAGGTAGCGCAGCGCCCGCTGCGTGTACATCGCTTCGAACAGTCCAATGTCCTCACTCATCCCCGCTCCTCGTTTCGTCGTTATGGAGTTGGCATTCATAGAATGCCAATACAGTCTCAAAGGTCAAAGATGGGCATTATCTCCCAATCCGTCCATACCCCTGCGTCGGTCTTGCACGGAGGCGGAGGGTTGCGGCGGGCAAAGTCCTGCGCTTCCTTCTGGGTCCCGTAGGACTCGAACCAGGACTCTCTTCCGTGCCTCTCGCACGAGGCTATCAACTGGTACCTGCTGGGTTCTCCCAACTCTCCGGCCATGATTCCGTCTCTCCTTCTACCACCCTCCACTCTTCTTTTTCGCTGCCGCCGTGTAGCATTGTATCCAGTTCCCTAACTTACCATCGCGGAGTCCATCCCCGATACCGAACCACGGAGGAGCACGATGCTGACGAGCGATATGAACGACCGCCTGACGCAGGTGGGACCGGGCACGCCGATGGGCGACCTGATGCGCCGCTACTGGCACCCCATCGCCGCGAGCCTCGAACTGAACGAGGAGAACCCCACGAAGGAGATACGCCTCTTGGGCGAGGACCTCGTCCTCTACCGCGACGCAAAGGGCACGGTCGGCTGCATCGAGCCGTCGTGCGCCCACCGCAAGGCGAACCTCTCCTACGGCATACCGGAAGAGAACGGGATCCGGTGCGCCTACCACGGCTGGATATTCAACGAGACGGGGCAGTGCATGGACCAGCCTTCGGAGCCGGAGGGCTCCAAGTTCAAGGAGAAGGTGCGCATCAAGGCGTACCCCGTCGAAGAGAAGGGCGGCGTCATCCACGTCTACATGGGTCCGCAGCCCGTTCCCGTACTCCCGAACTGGGACCTGTACCAGTGGGAGGGAGTCGAGCGCTCCACCTACGCGGTGATGCTGCCGTGCAACTGGCTGCAGTGCCACGAGAACTCGCTCGACCCGGTGCACTTCCAGTGGCTCCACCGCTACTACGGCATGTGGCGCGCGTCCAAGATCATGGGAGATGAGCGGTACGACGAGTTCGACCGCATCTCCGCGGCGCGCGGCAGGGCCCATGTCAAGATCGGGTTCGACCGGTTCGAGTACGGCATCATCAAGCGACGGATGCTGGAGGGAGAGGACGAGCAGAGCGAGTGGTGGCGCATTGGCCACCCCATCCTGTTCCCGTACACGCTGCGGGTTGGCCAGGGGACGTGGTTCGAGTTCCAGCACCGCATACCCGTCGACGACACGCACACGCTCCACTTCGGCTACACCATCCGCACGCCGGAGCCCGGCGAGGTCATCGACCCCACGCCGATGACGCACGAGAACCGGCCCGCCTTCTTCGACAACGGCCGTATCAAGGACGACTGGGTCGTGGGGCAGGACCAACTCGCGTGGATCATCCAGGGGCCGCGCATGGACCGGAGCACGGAGGCGCTGGGCATCACGGACATCGGTCTCATCATGTTCCGCAATATGCTGAACGAGCAAATCAAGGTGGTCGAGGACGGGGGCGACCCGGTGAACGTCCACCGCACCGAGAAGGACATCATCGAGCTGCCGACGGAGTTTGCCTGGTTCCCCGGCTACGACCGCACCGGCGGCCCGTTCGCGGACCTGCAGCCGCAGCCCGTCGAGCTGGAGCGGAGCCTGCAGTAGGGGGGCCCTCACCCCCGGCCCCTCTCCCAATGGGAGAGGGGAGAAGGCGGGAGCAGGCACACGCCCGTCGCGAGGGACACGCTCCTGCTGCAGTCCCATCAGGCGCCAGGGAGGGACTCCCCCTCGGAGACGGGCTGCGAGGTTCCTGCCTCCGCAGGACTGCTCCGGGCCTTGTCGGGCCGTGTAATGGAATGAAAATGGGGGCGACAGGCCACGCGCGCTCCGCACTTGCCAGCCGCGTAACGCAGTAGACGGCAGGACGCGCCCCACCCTTCCACTCCACCCCGTGTGCCCTGCCCGGCCACTCTGGATTCCCGCCGGTGCGGGAATGACGGACCGTCGGCGTGGCGCGTTCTCACAAGAACGACGAGACTGCTCCACGCAATGCCCAGATTCCTTCGCTCGACGCGCTCCCAAGGGGAAGGGGGCACCCGAGGGATGCTTCGACTCCGCTGCGCTCCGCTCTGCATGACAAGGCATACCTCCGCTCCCGACGTCCGTGGGCCTTCACCCCTGCCCTCTCTCTCAGGAGAGGGCATCGCCGTCACGGCCGGCGGGGCCGCCAAAGGTGCGGCGGGGTTTCAGGAGGCGTTCGCGCATGGGACAGGAGCAGGTCTCGCCGTTCAGTCCGATGAACCGGGTTTCGGCGTAGCCATGGACGATGGCCGTGACGACACGGAGGGGATCCGGGACGCGACCGCCCCTGGCACAGCCTTTGAGGTAGGCCTCGAGGGGGACGATGTCGATGATCGGGACGGAGACGCGAGTAGCAGCCTCGACGAGGTCGAGGATCTCCGGCGCGGGTCCGCCTCGCTCCAAGGCCCCCTGCCAGCGCTCGGCGAAGTTCTCGACTACGGGATAGAGGGCAGCCTGGGCGCGCAGGCAGGCGAGGCGACGCTCGAGCGCCTTGAGCCGGGCGGTCATCGGGCACCGCCCTGGCTCTTCAGCATGCTGAAGGCGTAGTCCATGATGTCCATGCGGTTGCGGACCTCGGCGATCTCCTTGATCTTGAGGGAGTTCTGGAGGGCGATGCGGACGGCGGCACTCCTGACGCGAGGGTCGGGGTCTTCGAGGAGGCCCGCGAGGGCGATGGCGCCCTTGAGGGCGAGCCCGTTGATCTCGGCGAATGCGAGGTCGGCGACGCGGCGACGGGCTTCCTCAATCTCGGCTCGAAAGGCGGGGTCGCGCATCCAGCGCGTGAGGGTGTTGCGCCCGATGTGCGCGGCCTCAGCGCCCTGACGGATGGTAGGAGCCGAGACGATGTAGGGGATGGCGAGCATCTGCCTTGGCGTGAGTTTCAGAGGGGCGGGAGGAGGAGCGCCGCCGTCCGAGGCTTGTTCTTCACTGGTTGTGGCACCATCCTGCACCATCATGCACCACCCGTTCCTAGATTACGGCGGTCCGGCCCCCGCCCGCGGGGCATTCCGGGGGCCGCAATGGGGCCGGTCTGGGGCTGAACGGGGCGGGAATGGTGCACAATGGTGCACGCTCCTTCCGCCGTCCATGCAGTCCACGCCCATGCGAGTCGCACCGGTCAGGAACATCGTAGGGAGAGGGACGGCGTCCGCGCAACGGGCGCGTGTCACAAATGTGACGGAGCGGGGTGCAGTATCATGCAGGGCCAATCCTTGGGCTGGAGCACCCCGTGGCAGAGCACATCACAGTTGTAGAGACAATCGGACACGGGTGGCAATGCACGTGCACCTACTGCGAGTACAGTTCAAACACCGGGCCGCGCCAGTCCTGCACATGCCAGAAGTGTGGTTACCAGTGGGAGGGCGAGCCGGTCCAAGTGCTGCACTTGCCGTGGCCGGAGTACTCCTTGGAGTTCCCCGAACCGGAGTTCTGTCCTTCCTGTGAAGGGCCGGAGAGAGTGCGATGACAGGTACAGAGGAAGCCGCGCTCAGGGCGCTCAGCGACGATTCCGATCTGAAACGGTTGGAAGACCTCCTTGGGGAGTTCAATCTGTTCGACGTGCTTCAGATCGGGCACATGGAGCTCCAGCACTCGTGGCTAATCTCATGGTTACTCAATCCCAGCGGCTCACACGGCCTAAGTGACGCGTTTCTGCGAGACTTCCTTGCACAGGCTACTGCAGCAGCAGAGGAACGCAGTATCTCCGTGCCTTCACCCCGCGATGGCGTCGAATGGCGATTTACCGACATCGAGATAGCAAGGGAGCGCCACTACATCGACATCTTGGTCCTCAGTGAGGCTGACGCTCTCGCCTGCATCATAGAGAACAAGATATTCAGCGATGAGATTCCGGGGCAGCTGCGCCGATATCTGGAAGCCGTCAAATCAACTTACCCAGGTTTCAAGCCGTTTCCTATTTTCCTCACGCCGGACGGCAGAAAGCCGCTGGAACAGCGCGACCAAGCAGAATATGTGACATTCGACTACGGGCAAATCGCCGACATCATCGACGAGCTATTGGCTCGTGAATCGAATGTCAGTGTGTCCGTTCGCAGCTTCCTTGAGCAATACACCAAGATCATACGGAGGTTTGTGTTGGACACCCCAAGCGACATTGACGAACTTGCAATGCAGGTCTACAACAAACATCGCGAAGCCATAGACCAAATCATCACTTCAAAATCAAGAACCTTGGCCGTTGACTGGACAATCATTGACCATACTATCGGGGAATATGCATCCTCACTAGGCCATGATTACCATTCCAAGACTTACCGTCGTTTCTTTGCCTATGAATTTGAAAATATAGCAGAACTATTTGAAGTGAAGGATGGCAAGTCTTGGACTCGTTCAGGGCGTATGCTTCTATTCGAATTCAAGGACTGGGATTCACTGTGGCTTGATTTGGTGGTAGGCCCATGCAAGGAGGAGGTACGCCAACGCCTGTATAAAGTTGCACACGAAACGGGTCAACCCTTCCGTGCTCCTCCCAAAGGTGGTGAGTTCTCGCCCATCTACCGGAGACCCATTCTCCAGAAGAGAGGGGAGCAATCTGATCCAGAAGTAACCAGATTGGAGATTGATCAGGCAATCCGAGAATTCTTCGAGCACGACTTCTGGTCGCTCGTGAACGGGATCCGCGCGGAGTTCGGGTTGGAGCCCGTCTCACCCGAAGGCGCCTAGCCATGCCGATGCTGAATAAAGGAGGTCAATCCATGACCAGCGACTCGCTTCTCGGCCATCTCACCGGGATGTTCCCGGGTTCCACCGAAGACATCGCGACCGAGGCCTTGCTGTACATCCTCCGCAAGCAGGAGGGCGCGCGGACGGCCTTGGCCGACCTGCTGAGGTCGGGCGGCGCAGACCCCGAGCCGATGGACTCCTTCAACACGCAGCGCGTCTACCAGCGGTCCAAGAAGCCCGACCTCGTTGCCTTCAACAAGGGGAGGGAGGTATTGCTCGTCGAGTCAAAGTTCTGGGCCACGCTCACACCCAACCAGCCGAATGGATATCTCAGACTGATGATGAAGGACTTGCCTCATGCCAAGAATCTCATCTTCATCGCGCCAGAGGCCAGGCAGGACGAACTGTGGGACGAGTTGCGGGAGCAGGCGAGCAAGGAATTCCAAGTCGACGACAAGCTGGGCGCGGACGGTGTGAGGAGCGCGATCGTGAGCAGGAGCGCAGTCGAGGGCAACGGCGAATGCGGAAGCACGACGTGATGCGCCCATTCATGGGGCGGGAGCAGTACTACCTGGACGTGAACGGGTTCTCATACTGGACAATGGGGCCGCGCGATGAAGACGACTTCCTCATCAACCGGCAGTACTCGACGCACGGGGCGTACGACTCGCCGTTCGACGCCATCGCGCACCGGTACGACGATTCTGACAAGCCGTGGTACGTCGTGAAGGACGAGCGCGAGGCGCTTTACGCGCCCGCCACGCCGTCGGGGCGGGTACTCGACGTTGGGTGCGGAACGGGGCTGCTGGTCGACTACTGCTACCAGGCAATCGACCGCGAGCGGTACGTCGGCATCGACCCGAGCGCAGGGATGCTGGCGAAGTTCGCGCTGAAGCATCCGGACTACAGGGCGGAGGCGACGCTGCTCCGGACGACGTTTGAGGACTACGAGACACCGCTGCGGTTCGACACGATCGTCGCGATGGCGGGGTCAGGGTCGCACGTCACGGACGTGGACATCATTGAGAAGGCTCGGCACCTGCTCGCGCCGGGCGGGCGAGCATTCCTGACGTTCTACCGCGACCCGGCTGCCGCGTTCGGGCGGATGGGAATCGGCGTTCCGGCACTCATGGCCGCGCCGAGCGGGGTGGTCAGGGAGGGGGACTACGATGTGCTGGAGTTCGTGCGGGACGGAGACTAGAGCCTGGTGAAGAGGGCAATGAAGCCGCCGACCGTCGTCGCCCACAGTGTCCCCAAGAGCACGAGGAAGATGTTAAAGCGGCTGTTCATCTCTGCGCGGAGAGCAGCGAATCCCTCGTGCATCTCCGCACGGAGCGCGTTCTGGCCCTCGTGCATCTCCGCACGAAGCGCGTTCTGGCCTTCGTTCATCTCTGCGCGGAGGGCATCCTGCCCGCGCGAGATATCGCCCAAGCGCTCGTTCACCTGTTCGTAGGCGCCTTCCAAGCGGCTCACGCGCTGCTCCAAATCGGTCGACGGTTGGGTGGTCATCGGTTCGTCACTCCAAGGCAGTGTATCACGCACGTTCAAGCTGAGTCGTGCGTACTACACAACCATAGGAAGCGACGCACTCAACGGGCAATGGGCGAATGTCACAGGTTGCAGCTGCGAGTGGGCGCTCTTCTTGGTTCGCCCCAAGGAGGGATACCCGAAAGGATGCCGCGCGCTGAAGCGCGGGCTGTGCTACTTGCCAGCCGCGTAACGCAGTAGACGGCATGACGCGCCCCACCCTTCCACTCCGCCCCGTGTGGCCTGCCCGGCCACTCTGGATTCCCGCCGGTGCGGGAATGACGGGGGCCTTTTTCACAGGAATGGCCCAGGGCCTTGTCAG
>DAOUHP010000087.1:0-3309 GCA_034428575.1 Dehalococcoidia bacterium
CGAGTGAAGCCTAGCCCGCAGTCCCCGCCAGGTCGGTGAAGTAGCGGAGCGAGTCCGGGTTGGCGAGCGCGTCCCTGCTCACGGCCTGCTGCTCCGGAACGCCGTTCAGCATCTTCTTCACCGGCACTTCCAGCTTCTTCCCGTTCAGCGTGCGCGGCACCTCGGCTATCTGCCGCATCTCGTCCGGCACGTGGCGCGGCGAGAGGGTCGTGCGGATGGCCCCCGCGACGCGCTGCCGCATCGCGTCGTCCAACTCGCTGCCCTCGCGCATGACCAGGAAGAGGTACAGCTTGCCCTCGACGCCGAGCTGCGTCGTGTCGATGACGAGGCTGTCCAGTACCTCCGGGATGTCCTCGACGACGCGGTAGAACTCGCTCGTCCCCATGCGCACGCCGCTCCGGTTGAGCGTCGAGTCGGAGCGTCCGTAAATGACGCACGCGCCCTCATCGGTCACCTTCAGCCAGTCGCCGTGCCGCCACACGTCCGGGTAGACGTCGAAGTAGCTCTCGTGCAACCGCTCGCCGTCCGGATCGTTCAGGAAGCGCACCGGCATGGACGGCATCGGCTCGGTGACGACGAGTTCGCCGACCTCGCCGACGACCGGCGCCCCGTTGTCGTCGACGCTCTCCACCTTGCAGCCGAGACACCGGCACTGGATCTCCCCGGCGCGCACCGGCAGCGTCGGACCTCCTCCGATGAACGCGGTGAAGATGTCCGTGCCGCCGCTGATCGAGGCGAGGAGCAGGTCGCTCTTGACGTGCTCGTACACCCACGCGAAGCCCTCCGGAGGGAGCGGCGCGCCCGTCGAGCCGATGGAGCGCATCGCGCCCAGGTCCAGGGACGCGCCCGGCTCGATGCCTGCCTTCATGCAACCGAGGATGTAGGGCGCGCTCACGCCGAAAGAGGTGATGCGCGTCCGCTCCGCCACGCGCCAGAGCGCGTACATGTCCGGGTAGCCGGGACTGCCGTCGTACAGGACGATGGACGAGCCGAGCAGCAGCCCGCTCATCAGGATGTTCCACATGATCCAGCCCGTGGTGCTGAACCAGAAGAAGCGGTCGCCCTCGCCGATGTCCATCTGCAGCGAGAGGAACTTGGCGTGCTCCAGCAGCGCGCCGCCATGCCCGTGCACGATGGCCTTCGGCATGCCCGTCGTGCCGGACGAATACGCCACGCAGAGCGGATGGTCGAACGGCACAGGCTCGAACGACAGCGCGCCGCCGGGGACGATGAACTCTGCCCAGGGCGAGGTTGCACTGCTCAGCGGACTCAGGTCTGGGTTGGTCTCCAGGTACGGGAGCACAACCGTCCGCTCGAGCGTCGGCAGCGCCGCCTGGATGCCGGCCACCGCGTCACGCGAGTCGAACCGCCTGCCGCCGTAGGTGTAACCATCCACGGCGAATAGCACCTTCGGGTCCATCTGGCGGAAACGCTCGATGACGCTCTGCGTGCCGAACTCCGGAGGACAGCTGGACCAGGACGCTCCGAGCGAGGCCGTCGCGAGCGCCGCCGCGACTGCCTCCGGCACGTTCGGCATGAACGCAACCACGCCGTCGCCGCGACCGACGCCCGCAGCCCGCAGGCCCGCGGCGACCTCGGCGGTCCGAGCGCGAAGGTCGTCCCACGTCCACTCCGTCGTCGCGCCGGACTCGTGCACGCCCACTATGCAGACGTCGCCGCCGCTGCGCGCGAGCACGTGCTCCGCGTAGTTGAGCGTCGCGCCGGTGAACCAGCGCGCGCCCTCGACGCGTGTGCCATTGGGACCGGGCGCGAGCACATTCGTGTACGGCGTGTGTGCCCTGACCCCGAAGTAGTCCCAGAACGACGCCCAGAAACGGCCAACGTCCTCCACCGACCAGCGCCACAGCTCCTCGTAGCTGCCGAACCGAAGACCGTGCGTTTCAGCGAGCCATCGCTCGTAGGCAGCGAGATGCGTACCGGAGCGACGATCGCCGGACGGCGTCCAGAGCAGCGCGCCCTCGATCGCGCCGCCGCCCGATTGCGAATTACCAGTAGTCATCAGCCTCCCTCGGTGTGGTGCGCGGCGCCGCGTATACGGTACGCGGTGTTGCGTCTCACGGTCCTCTCCGACGACGGGACGCCCCCTGTTTTAGCGGGCCTGCGCCGCGCGGGCAAGAGCGCGAAAGCGGCAGGACGCTACACGCTCTCCTCTCCCTCGAGGGGAGAATACCGGGATGAGAGTGAACCGACGGGGTGGAGTGGACGGGGTATTGTCAGGGTCCCTATACTGGCGCAGTATCCAGACACGCTGGGAGCGTGACGGTGGCCATCGACACGAAGAACGTGAACCGGGAGCGCGCAAAGCAGGTGCTTGCCGCGCTGCCGCCTTGGCCCGCCGCCGCCATTCCTGTTCCACCCGCCTCGGAGGCCCCCTTGAGTGTCGACCCCGATACCGGACGGGTCAGGGTCGCCGGTTCGCGTATCGCGATAGACACGGTCATCTACGCATTTCGCGACGGCCACACCCCTGGTGACATCGTGCGCAACTACCCGGCGCTCTCGCTGCGGGACGTAGACGCCGTCATCTCCTACTACCTCCGGCATCAGGAACCGGTGGACGCCTACCTCCGCGCCTGGGAAGAGCACGATTCCGCCGTGCGGCGCGTAGTCGAGGCAGACCCCGTCCACCAGGCGTTCCGCGCGACGCTGACCGAGGGGCACGGGGCCACCGGCGAGTAAGGGTCCTTGCCCCGCTTCATTGCCGACGAGAACTTCGAGTTCCCGGTCCTGGAACAGTTGCGGCTTCGCAATCCCGACTGGGACATTCTCTCTGCGCTGGACGCCGGCTTGCGAAGCATGCCGGACACCACCATCCTCGCATGGGCCGCTCAGGAGCGCCGCATCCTTCTGACGCATGACGTGAAGACGATGGTCCCGGCAGCCTATGAACGCATAGGGGCAAGCGTCCCAATGCCGGGAGTGATGTACGTGCCTGCCCGTCTCGATCCGGGACGCGCTGTTACCGGCATTGAAGTAGCGATGCGGCGCACTCGAGAGGAAGACTGGGAGGGGAAGGTCGTTTACCTGTCCCTCCGCTGACGTAACACTCCTGTGCGGGATGTGGGGTCATGGGAGGTGTCTGGTCCCTTCCCCCTTGATGAGACCTTTGCGTAACTCTACCTGGGAGGGCTGGTAGTGAAATCACGGCTGCGGGTTGGAGATGGATGGCCTCCAGCAGGCTTCTTCATCCTCTTCCGCACTCTCGTTTTGTCCCGCTGCCGGGATGAATCGGAGTGTCTAACTGCTGATGGGCACACTCCGCCCCCGGTTGCAGGCCAGCAAGCGCTC
>DAOUHP010000088.1:0-6872 GCA_034428575.1 Dehalococcoidia bacterium
GACTCCAGCTCCTGCAGCTCGGCGCGCAGCGCGTTGAGCCGCTCGTGGCTTCGCAGCTTCGCAGCCGCCTGGGCTACGGCTGAGCCACCGGCGATGGCGAGTGGGATGAGCAGGGCGGGTAATGGCATGGTCGTGTTCGCGTCGGGGGATGGTCAGCGTCGCGTTGGGCAGGCGCTTCCTGCATCCCAGAACATTCTACCAATCGTGTATCCACTCCCAGCGACGATGCGCTATCGTTGACGGAGAGGCGCGTTTCTCGTTAACCTGATTCGTCACGGCGACGTAGCCAAGTGGTTAAGGCGGAGGTCTGCAAAACCTCTATTCGGCGGTTCGATTCCGCCCGTCGCCTCCAATCTCACCTGTTACGGCGGGCAGCCTCATCCGAAGGAGCGGTTTCATGGAAGAGATCGTCAGGAAGGTCGAGACGGGGGAGTCCTTGCCAAACGCCGGAGGCCAGGACGGCGTCCGGCGGGAGATCGTCATCCAGGTCGAGGCGGAGACGCTCGAACGCCAGCGCAAGCTCGCTCGCGTTCGCTCCGGGGGCGGGACCGGCAGCACGTTCGAGATGATCTGCGACGAGGGGACCCGCATCGGCGGCGACGATACCGCGCCTTCCCCGCTCGCCTATTTCTCGGCGGGCGTCGCGTTCTGACTGCTCACCCAACTCGCTCGGCTGAGCGAGATGACCCACATCGCCTACACCAAGGTGCGGTTGCAGCAGACGACGCGCTTCTACCGCGACGGCTCCGCGCTGGCGGGCACCATCGTTGGCGGTCCTGCGGGACTCGAGACGAGCGTCGACGTGGAGTCGGACGAGCCGCCTGAGCGGATACGCCGCCTCGTCGACATGGCGGAGGCGAGCTGCTACGCACTGCAGTCGCTGGTGCAGAACATGGAAGTGACGTCCGTGTTCTCACTCAACGGAGAGGCGTTGCCGGAAGCCGCCCCCGTCTAGGGATGTTCGGAGGCTAGCCGGCGAGGTCTTTACCCACCTCGTCCATGAAGCGCTCGGCGAGCGCGAGGTGCTCAGCGGCCGTCGTGAACCCGCCACGGCTCGTGTTGACCGCCAGGTGGCTCGCACCGAGCTCGAGCCAGCGCCCGGCGGCGGCGGCCCACTCGTCCGCACCGCCTCCCACGAGCGGCATACGCCCTTGGACCTGGACCGCGTCGCGCGGCCGGCCGGCAGCCACCGATGCGTTGCGGATGGTATCGAGCTGCGCTTCGGCGTCCCCCTGGGCGGAGCTGCTCGCGACCCAGCCGTCGGCCAGCCGACCGATGCGCTCGAGTGGCCGTCTGCCGTGCCCTCCGCCCATCCAGATGGGGATGGGCCTCTGCACGGGCAGCACGGTGAGCCCGCCGTCGACGATGTGGTGCCAACGCCCATCGAAGTTCACGACGTCCTGTGTCCACAGCAGACGCATGACCTCGATCTGCTCCTCGACGCGGGCCCCACGAGTGTGGAAGTCAGTGCCGAGGCCGACGGCCTCCTCCTCGTTGCTGCCGAGGCCAATGCCGAGGCGCAAGCGTCCCCCGGAGAGCGCGTCGATCTCCGCTGCCTGGCGCGCCACGACGACGGTCTGCCGCTGCGGAAGGATGAGTATCGAGTTCGCGAACTGGATGGTCCGGGTGACCGCGGCGAGGAACGCGAACAGCACCAGGGGCTCGTGGATGTGGACGTCCGGCGTGTAGCTGGCGCTCGTCCGGACGCCCAGGGTGTGCTCGAGCGCGGTCATGTGGTGGAATCCGAGCTGCTCCGCGCCCTGCGCGAACGCCTTCACCTCTTCAGGGTCGTGCAGCTCGAGGGTGGGGAAGGAGACACCGATCTTCATAGTTCACCTCTCATCGTGGATCGTATGGTATGGCAGGCGAGCGATCACACCCACCGCTCCAGCAGGTTGATTGCCACCGTAAGCGTCGCGAGGCTGGCGACCGTGCTCATGACGACAACTGTGGCCACGAACCGCGGCGACGTGCGGTACTCCGCGGCCAGGATGGTGATGAACACCGCGGCGGGCATCGCCGCGACGAGCACGACGGTGTTGCGGACGACCCCGTCCAGATCGAACAGGGTTGCCATTCCCGCGCCGACCGCCGCTCCGACGACCAGACGCGTAACGAGCGCAGCCGCGATGCCGGCGGGGCGATCGACCGCGATGCCCAGCGCCAACTGGTAGCCGAGTACGAGCAGCATGCCGGGGATGGCGGCGTCCGCCAGGAGGCTGACGGGGCGTTCTATGGTGACAGGGAGCGTCCAGTCGAGCGCGCGCACCACGAGCGCGACGGGCACGACGTATAGCACAGGAGCCCTGACGGCGGTGAGCAGTGGGGCCCAACCCCGCGTGCGTCCGCGCGCGGCGATGTAGATGCCGATGGGCCAACTGATGGAGCTCTGGGTGATGAACACCATGATCGCCACCGCCAGGCCGTCTTCTCCGAACGCGAGGAACGCCACAGGGAGGCCCATGTTCCCCGCGTTGCCGAACGTCCCGGCGAGCATGAAGCCGCTCTCGGTCGTCCGGTCCAGCCGCAGCGCCCGCGCCACGATCCACGAGACCGCGACCATCGAGATGAGGATGGTTGCAGCGGCGCCGACGATGCGGAGCGAGACGTCCAGCGGCAGTTCCGTCCGCAGCAGGCCGTCGAGTGCGAGCGCCGGGGCGAAGATGTAGAGCGCGGCGGGAGCCAGCAGGCCGAGCGGGCCGGGGCGCACCCGCTGGAGCGCAGCGCCGGCGCCGGCCACGAGGAAGATGGGCAGTACGACTGTGAGGAAGATATCGAGCAATGCGGCGCCTGGAAGGAACCGGGGCAGTGTATCTCCCCCGCTTCCGCAGGGACAACCGGACGAGGGCCTGCCCGTCTCCGGCTTTGTTACAGATTCGTAATACACCGGAAACACCGGCGTAAAACCTTCCTTGGATACTGCTTCCATCACGCAATGGGAGGAGTGCCGCAATGGACAGTGGTTCGACTGCATGGTTGCTGACCGCATCGGCCTTGGTGTTGCTCATGACGCCGGGGCTTGCCTTCTTCTACGGGGGTCTCGTCCGCAGCCGCAACGTCATCAGCACCATCATGCTGAGCTTCATGAGCATGGCAGTTGTCAGTGTGGTCTGGGTCCTCTGGGGCTACAGCGTCGCGTTCGGAGAGGGCAGCGCGATCGTGGGAGACCTTTCCCTGATCGGCCTGTCCGGTATCGAGCCGGGCGATGAGATGTTGTTCGCCGTCTTCCAGATGATGTTCGCCATCATCACACCGGCCCTGATCACGGGGGCGATGGTAGAACGGTTCAAGTTCACCACCTACCTCGTCTTCCTGGTCGCCTGGGTAACATTGGTCTACGCCCCCATCGCCCACTGGGTGTGGGCCAGCAACGGCTGGCTGTTCGACCTCGGCGCGCTTGACTTCGCGGGCGGCACCGTCGTCCACATCAACGCCGCCATGGCCGCCGTGGCCGCCGCGCTCCTGCTCGGCAAGCGACGTGACCCTGGCCTGGAGCCGGGCAACGTGCCGTACGTCGTCATCGGCGCTGCGTTGCTCTGGTTCGGCTGGTTCGGATTCAACGCGGGCTCCGGTCTGGCCGCGGACGGAGTCGCCGTCAACGCGTTCCTCGTGACGAACACGGCTGCGGCAACGGCCGCGCTTACGTGGGGCGTCCTGTCGCAGATACAGAACAAGCGCATGAGCGCGGCCGGAGTTGCGACGGGCGCCGTTGGCGGTCTCGTCGCCATCACGCCTGCCGCAGGTGCGGTTGGCGTCATGGGCGCGCTGGCCATCGGGTTCGGCGCGGGCGTGTTCTGCTACCTCGCCGTGCTCATCCGTCCGAAGCTGGGGATCGACGACTCGCTGGACGTGTTCGCGGTCCACGGCATCGGCGGTATCTGGGGCGCGTTGGCGACCGGCATCTTCACGGTCTCAGCGTTCGCCGGAGTCGAAGGACTGATCGAAGGCAACGTCGAGCAGTTGGGGATCCAGGCGGTGGGCGTCGTCGCGACGATGGCCTACTCCTTCATCGCATCGCTCATCATCCTGAAGGTACTGGACCTGATCCCGGGTCTCGGCCTGCGGGTCAGCGAGCGGGACGAGGGCACCGGTCTGGACGTGGCCGCTCACGGTGAGCGCGCCTACGTGAGCGACGGCGCCGACTAGCGCGGTGGCCGACTAATCGGGAAAAGCTGATGGCCTGGGGGTATGCTTAGGCGGTATACCCCCAGGGAAGCAGAAGAGGGAACAAGCCATGATAAGCATAGAAGCGATAGTCCGGCCGGAGCGCATCCACCGGGTGACGGAGGCGTTGCAGGACGCGGGATGCCAGGGCTTCTACTACTGCAACGTGACCGGCGAAGGGCGCCAGCGCGGCGTCGAGGTCTTCGTCGGACGGGGCGGGACGATGGCGAGCCGCGCATCGGTGCCGAAGACGCTCGTGCGCACCGTCGTAGCAGACGACATGCAGGAGGCGGTGATAGCCGCGATCATCGAGGCGGCCCGCACGCCGGATAACGGCGAGATCGGCGACGGCAAGATATTCGTCAGCACGGTCAGCGAGGTCGTGCGCGTGCGGACGGGTGAGCGGGGAGACGCCGCGATCTAGCTCCGCACCTGATAGAGGGTCCGTTGGAGGGCTCGGCTCCGGATGGGGCTGAGCCCTCCTGCTATTAAGGGGCGTGGTTCGACAGGCTCACCATGAGCGGACCATTGTCATTTCGAGCGGAGCCGAGAAATCTCTCGGGAGGCGCCCCATCATGCGCCAACGCCCCGAGAGATGCTTCGACTCCGCCTTCGGCTCCGCTCAGCATGACACTTCTGCACCACGCCTCGCTATGTGCATCAGAGGATCCCTGGATTCCCGCTTTCGCGGGAATGACGGAGGAAGGGGGGAATGACTGACTATTCGCGCCATTCGGCGAGCGCGTCCCACTTCGGTTCGAGGCCGAGGCCGGGCGTCTCCGGCATCGCGGTCCAGCCCTGCTGCGGGCCGACGCAGCCGTCGAACACCATCTCGCCGCACTTCCACATCACGTAGTGGTACTCGATGCGCCAGCCGTTCGGGACGGCTGCCTGCAGGTGCATGTTGTGGTGGGGCCAGCCGCCGCCGTTGGCGATCGGCAGGTTGAAAGCCTGCGCCAGCGCCGCGAACTTCATCCCCTCCGTGTAGCCGCCGCAATAGACGACGTTCGGCTGGAGGATGTCGACGGCCTGGTGCACCAGCAGTTCGCGGGCGCGGAAGCGGTGCCCCTCGTTCTGCCCCGCCGAGATTGGGATGCTCGTCCGCATCCGCAGGTCGTGGAGCAGCGGGGCGTCGTTCCCCCATACCGGCTCCTCGAACCACTCGACGTTGCACTCCTCGACGGCCTTGGCGAGGTTCAGGGCGTTGTTGAACTGGAACATGTAGTTGGCGTCCATGGAGAGCTGCACGCCGGGGCCGATGGCATCCCGCACCGCGTGGATGCGGTCCGAGTCCTCACGCCAGCCCTGGTGGTCGCCCGCGACGCCCACGACCATCTTCAGCTTGTCCTCTCCCTGGGCGACGAAGTCACGCGCGACCTGGACGAGTTGCTCCTCCGTGTACTCCGGCAGGCCGAAGGTGATGTAGGCCGGAACGTTCGGCTGCGCGCCGCCGAGCAGGCGCCACACCGGCACGCCCAGCGCCTTGCCCTTGATGTCCCATAGGGCGATGTCGATGGCGCTCAGGGCGCTCGACCACGCGCCGGTCTGCGAGCGGGGGTTGTGCTCGACGTAGCAGAGGTGCCAGATGCGCTCCGTGTCCATCGGGTCCATGCCCGTGACGAGCGGGCCGAGCTCGGCGTTGATGTGCTCGCGCACGGCCTTGCGCTGGATGGGGCCGGAGATGCCGTAGCCGGTGACGCCTGCGTCGGTGTCGACCTGGCAGAAGACGAACGGACGCATGACGGGCTCGTCCATCAGCGGGACGGGCACCGGGACGTTATGGGTGGTGGCCTGGACGTTGGTAATCTTCACGAGTGCTCCTCACGATAGGGAATGCTGAGGGACGATAGCGGTGCGGCGCGGGAATGGCAAACCCATGCACGCCTGTCGGCGTGGTTGGAGGAGAGGAGGGGTCGCGCCGCGGGTAACATTCGGTAACATCTGGCATCACTGCACTCTCAGGCGGGTGGGGGTCGGCAGCGAGGAGCCGAGCAGTGCCAGGAACAGCGTAGAGGGCGAGCGTCGACCGGGCAATCGCGGGGTGATTCGACAAGCTCACCACGAACGGCGGCCAGCGTCGTTGACCTTCCTTCGAGCCCGTATCCATAATGGCCGCGTAACAGGAGAAGGGGGTATCCCGTCATGATCGAATGGCTTGGCATCGAGCACCTCTTCGAGCTTTCCGGGACGGAGGCGGTCTGGGGGTTCTTCACCCCGCTCATCATCTTCGCCGTGTTCGCCGCGCTGCAGATCATCCTGCCCGCACGGCGGGTGCCCGGCTACGTCATCGACGAGGCCACCGGCGAACCGCGCAGCTACCGGCTGAACGGCCTGCTGGTGTTCGTCATCGTGCTGATCGTGTGGGCTACCGAGATCACGGGGATGCCGCGCGAGTGGTTCTACCGGGCGTCGGTCTACTCCGTGGCGGGCGGAACGGTCTTCACGCTCATCTTCGCACTGCTGGCGGTGCTCACCCAGCCGAAGACCGGGGAGAAGGGCCTGCTGGCGGAACTGTGGACCGGGCGCGTGCGGGAGATCTCCTTCTTCAACAACCGCTTCGACGTCAAGATGTGGTTCTACGTCGTGGGCGGGTCGATGCTGTCGCTCAACGCGCTGTCCGGGGCCGCGTACCACTACGATCGCTTCGGCGACGACTTCAATCCGGGCGTTTTCCTGTACGCGGGGTTCTTCACGTTCTACATACTGGA
>DAOUHP010000089.1:0-9582 GCA_034428575.1 Dehalococcoidia bacterium
AGGCCGTGTAAGGGAATGAAAATGGGGAAGCGCCGACTCTCTCTGGCGAGCGTCTTGGGTACGCCGACGTTCCCCGAGAGGATGTTGCGCGCTGAAGCGCGGACTCCGCCTCCGGCTGCGCTCAACATGACAGGCAGGGGGCGAGGTTCCTGCCTCCGCAGGAACGACGGGGCGCTATTTTCACAGGAACGACAGGGCTCAGGGCTGGATGAGGCCTTCCTGAGGCTGGGTCCAGGCTACCTTGGGCAGCATGGCGTGTTGCCTGGCGCGTGCGAAGGATACGTCGTGGACGGGCACGTCGATGATCACCGGCGCGTTCTGTTCCAGGGCTCTTGGCAGCAGTTGTTCCAGGTCCAGGGGGTCGTCCGCCTGCATAGCGACCGCGCCGAAAGACTCTGCAAACTTGATGAAGTCCGGGTTGCGCAGGTCAGTCTCATACGTGCCGGCGAAGAAGTCGTCCATGTCACGTGCGACGTTGCCGTAGGCGTCGTCCCTGAAGAGGATGGTGACCACGTTGATGCCGTACTTGACCGCAGTTGAAAGCTCGGCTGCGTTGAACATGAACCCGCCGTCCCCGTTGATGCATACGACGGCGCGGTCCGGCCGGGCGATCTTGACGCCGAGGGCGGTTGGGAACGCGCCTCCGAGGTTGTAGGAGTATCCGGAGTCGATGTACGTCTTCGGGTGGTTCACCTTGTAGTGGGTGCGGGAGTAGTAGCCGAGTTGCGTTATGTCCCAGACGGTGAATGCGTCGTCGGGGAGACCGTGCTGGATCGCCTCGATGATGGGGAACTGCGGCTCGTGGAGGCGGATGTCATAGTAGGCGATGAGACGCCGGGCAGCGGCGACGGCCTCTTCGGGCGACGAGCGATCGCCTGCTCGGGCTTCGGCAAGGTGGGGAAGCAGCGCTTCGATGGTTGCCCTGGCGTCGCCGTGCAGAGGGATGGTGTTTGCCT
Organism: Dehalococcoidia bacterium; assembly: GCA_034428575.1. Lineage (GTDB taxonomy): Bacteria > Chloroflexota > Dehalococcoidia > Lucifugimonadales > Australimonadaceae > Bin16. The sequence goes on from DAOUHP010000089.1 coordinate 957, forward strand.
GGATACGGGTGAGCTCGGAGTCGTCGATGTTGATGTTGATGAGGGTAGAGGACTCACCGGCGGGGTTGCCCATCGAGAAGCGCGCCCCGATACCTATCACGACGTCGGCGGACTGCATGACGTCTACGAGTTCGTTCATCTCCTGCACGTCCGCACGGGGGCTGAGGCATGAGCCGTAGCACAGGGGGTGGCGGTCCGGTATCGCGCCCTTGCCTCCGCCCGAGGTCATGACGGGGATGCTGGTCGATTCGGCGAGTGCGATGAGGGCCTCTTCGGCGCCCGACTGCGACACGCCGCCGCCGACGAAGATGAGGGGGCGCTGGGATGCGGCGATGACGCGGGCGGCTTCGCGCAACTGCTCAGGGCTCGGCACGATGCGTGAGGTGGGGGCCGGGTCCCGCAACTGGATCTCGTCACGTTCCACCCCGGTCTCAGGGGGCATCTCGATGAAGACGGGGCGGGGCCGCCCGGTTCGCATCTGCCGGAATGCCTCGGATACGGCGGCTGGAACGTCGCGCGGGGTAAGCACCTGCCGCCGCCACTTGGTCACGGGGGCCAGCGTGCTTAACTGGTCCACGATCTCGTGGTAAGCCCCCAGGTTCTTGCCGATCTGGCCCCGCGGTATCTGAGCGGCGATGAGGAGCACGGGCGAGGAACGGGAGTACGCGGTGGCCACTCCCGCGGCTGCGTTGTAAACGGCTGTGCCGGGGACCACGAGGGCCACGCCCGGCTTGCCGGAGGCGCGGGCGTAGCCGTCTGCCATGTGCGTGGCGCCCTGCTCGTGGCGGGTCGTGACCAGGCGGATGCCCGGCTCGTCGCGCAGGGCGGCCATGATGCCGTTCATGTGTATGCCCGGTATGCCGAAGACGACTTCGACGCCTTCACGGACAAGGGATTGCACGAGGGCTTCTCCTCCGCTCATCCTGGGCATGGTCCACTTCCTCCTACGAACGGACACTTACTTCTGTTCAGCGGTCCAGCGACAGCGGTGCAGCCCTGGGCCGGCCACAACTGCGCATGGAGACGTTCCGACGTCCCAAGCCACCGGGCACGCTATAAGCCTGCGGTGACCACCATGTTGATGTTGGCCGCCCTTGAGCGAAGATCATCGAGGGCGGTGTACTCCGGTGAGGCGAGCCAGGCGCGAGCCTGCTCCATGCTGTCGAACTCGAGGATCGCGAGGCGCTTGGGCGCCCAGGAGCCCAGCCTGACCTCAAGCTCACCACCGCGCGCCACGAACCTGCCGCCATGAGCCTCAACTGTACCCGTCACGCGCTCGAAGAACTGTCCGAATAGGTCCGGGTCCGTTATCTCAACATCGGTTATCACGTATGCAGACATGCTGGCGCCTCCCGAGCTTCAAGGTTGCTGGCAGTGGCACGACTATACAGCGCCAGCCTGTTCGGGAGGGAGGCCTACACCCGTTCGATACGCGCATATGAAGGCACCCCGGGAGGGGATCGGACCGGGATGCGAGGTCTCTGCCTCCGCAGGACGACGGAAGAGGCAGGAGTGGCGTGGTTCGACAGGCTCACCACGAACCGTCCGCTCTCCAACCGGCTCACTCAGGACAGGCTACCGCGAACCGCCCCCAACATCTCATGGTGCGGGTTCGGCTTCAGCGCCAGGGCTCGGGCAAGTGCTGTACGAAGAGTTCCTCGACCGTCATCCGTCTGTCGACGAGTCCCTGGTCAACGACGTCCTCCAGGAGGCTTTCCACTACGTGACGGTTGGGGGCGATGCCGTAAGGCCAGGGATCGTTGCCGAGCAGGTCCTCGGTCTCACGGGCCGATCCGCCCACGACGATGCGTTCGGGCGAATCAGGAGGCGTTGACGCCATGCCGGTCCTCTTTGCTTCTTCGAACGCCTGGCAGAGGCTCGCCGGAAGCTCCGGGGCTTCACGCAGGAGGCGCTCGTTCATCACGATCATGTGCATGATGGGGAAGACGGGTAACCTCGCGTAGTACGCCCGCTCCGCCATTCCCAGGTCAGGAAACGCCGGCACCACCCCGGCCTGCTCGCCTCTTCCGGTCGCACCGACTGCCGCGTCCAACTCGCCCGACGCGAGCATCTCCACCGGCGTGCGCTGGGACTCGTACCGGACCTCGACTCCGTCAGGAAACGCGAGCCTCGCAGTGCGTTCGGGCCGGAACGTGACCCACGATGCGTCCCGCACGCTCACGCCGTACTCTTGCCGGAGCAGGAACCTCCCCCACACGGACGACGTCATCCAGAACTGCGGCAACCCGATACGCTTCCCCCTCATCCCAGCGGGATCCGACAGCCCTGCAAGCGGCGAGAACACGAACGCCGGATGGATGAAGCGGCGTCCGGTGAAGAGGGGCAGCGCGACGAGAGGCAATCCTTCGTACCGCGCCCTGATGAACGTTGCCATCGACATCTCTCCGACGTCGAACTCGAGGTCCAACATGGCGAGGGTGTTCTCGTTGACGCTGGAAGCGGGATGCAGATCGACGTCCACGCCCTGGACGCGTACCTGTCCCTCCAGCACCGGGGACGTCAGGAACGATGGAATCACCGAGATACTGATCTTCGCTGCCATCATCCGCCCTCCTGCATCTACCTAGCGTTCACTGCGGGCAGATTACAGGAAAGTTGGGCGGGTCGTGGCCTTCGCGGCCATCCGGCAGGCGTGGGCATGGCTGATTCGTCGGGAGAGGAGGGATCCGGCGAGCGCCTTGGGTACGCCAACGTCCCCGAGAGATCCTCGGCTCCGCTCGGAATGACAATGCCCCACCACATCCCGCCGCGTGCAACCTGGCGGTCGCCTGGATTCCAGCCTTCGCTGGAATGGCGAGATGCTTATTCGTCGGCAGGGCGCCAGCGGAGTTCGGGGCGGCGAGCGGCGCGGGCTTCGTCGAGGCGAGAGATGGGGGTCTCGTAGGGTGCGCTGCGCAGAAAGTCCTCGTCCGCGGCGGCCTCGGCGTCGATGCGCTCGAGCGTTTCGATAAAGGCGTCGAGCGTCTCCTTCGACTCGGTCTCGGTGGGTTCGATCATGAGCGCTTCCGGCACGACGAGCGGGAAGTACATGGTGGGGGCGTGGAAGCCGTGGTCCAAGAGGCGCTTGGAGACGTTGAGCGCGGTCGCTCCGGGACGCTTCCGCGCGGCGAAGACGACCTCGTGCATCACGGAGCGGTCGTAGGGGAGCTCGAAGAGCGGGCGGAGCTTCCCCAGGAGGTAGTTCGCGTTGAGCACGGCGTTCCCGCTGATGTTCAGCATCCCCTCGCCGCCGAGGAGGGAGATGTAGGTGAGCGCGCGGATGAGGACGCCGAAATTGCCCTGCGCTCCGCCGCTGCGCCCGATGCTGTGCGCGGGCATCTCGCTGCCGTAGGAGCCGTCCTCCCGCTGTACGACGATGGGGCCCGGCAGGAAGGGAGCGAGGTCGGCGGTGACGCAGATGGGTCCTGCACCGGGTCCACCGCCGCCGTGAGGCGTGCTGAACGTCTTGTGCAGGTTCATGTGGACGACGTCGAAGCCGAAGTGGCCGAGCTTGGCGCGTCCGAGGAGCGCGTTCATGTTTGCGCCGTCGCCGTAGACCAAGCCGCCCGCCTCGTGGACGATGCGGCACATCTCGATCGCGTTGCGGTCGAAGAGTCCGAGGGTGGTCGGCTGGGTGAACATAACGCCCGCGAGGTCCTCGTCGGCCTCGGCGCGGACGGCGTCGAGGTCGATGTCGCCGCCGTCGGTGGAGGGGACGGAGATGACCTGGAACCCGGCCATGGCGGCGGACGCGGGGTTCGTGCCGTGAGCGGTGTCCGGGATGAGCATCTTGCGGCGGTTGCCTTCGCCACGCGCGTCGAGCGCTGCGCGGAGGGTGAGGACGCCCGCGAGCTCGCCCTGCGCGCCCGCAAGCGGGGCGAGACTGGCGCTCGGGAGGCCGCTGACTTCCTGGAGGTAGGTCTGCAGACGGAAGATGGCTTCCAGCGTGCCCTGCACCTGGCGTTCCGGCTGAGCGGGATGGGCGAGCGCGAAGCCGGGCGTGGCTGCGACCGCCTCGTTCAGCTTCGGGTTGTACTTCATCGTGCAGCTGCCGAGGGGGTAGAAGTTGGTGTCGATGGAGAAATTCAGCTGGCTGAGGTGCGTGAAGTACCGAACGACCTCGCCTTCGGTGACCTCCGGCAGTTGCAGGTCGTCGCGGAGCATCGCCTGCTCCGGCATGAGCTGCGGCGGCACGTCGGACACGGGGAGGGTCACGCCGGTGCGTCCGGGGCGGCTGCGCTCCATGAGCAGCCTTCGGCGGTTGTGCGCTTCCTCGCGGAGCGGAGTGTCAGGCATGGAGGTCATCAGCCAATCTCCGCGAGCGCGTCCACGAGGGAGTCGATCTGGGCGCGGGTGTTGACTTCGGTGACGCAGACCAGCATGCCGTTCGGGAAGCGGTCGCTCACGTCCAGCCCGCCGATGATGCCGCGTTGCTCCAGCGCCGCGCTGACCTCGGCGGCGGGTTTCGGGCCGGCCACGACGAACTCCTGGAAGAAGGGAGCGTTCAGAGGAAGGTTGTAGCCGGGAAGCTCGGCGATGCGGGACGCGGCGTAGTGCGCCTTCTGGTAGCAGAGCTCGGCGACATGGCGGAGTCCCTGTTTGCCCATGAGCGAGAGGTAGATGGTGGCCCAGAGCCCGATGAGCGCGGTGCTGGTGCAGATGTTGGAGGTCGCGTGCTCGCGGCGGATGTGCTGCTCGCGGGGCTGGAGGGTGAGCACGTAGCCGGTGCGGCCCTCCGTGTCCACCGTCTTGCCCGCGATGCGTCCGGGCAGCTGGCGGACGTACTCCTGGCGGCAGGTGAAGATGCCGACGTACGGCCCACCGAAACTGGGCGGGATGCCGAGCGCCTGCCCCTCGCCGGTCGCGATGTCCGCGCCGAAAGCGCCGGGCGGCTTGTACATGGCGAGCGCCGTGGGGTCGCACGACATGACGGCAAGCGCGCCCTGGTCGTGGGCGAGGTCGGCGAGCGCCTGCGAATCCTCGAAGCAGCCGAAGAAGTTGGGGTACTGGGAGATGAGGCATGCGGTGTCCGGAGAGAGCTCCGGCGAGGCCGGCGACGTTTCGTAGACCTCGAGCCCCTGCGGCTGCGCGTAGAAGCGGATCGTGTCTATGTAGCGTGGGTTGACTGTGTCGAGCACGGCGACGCGGGCGCGTTTCGTGACGCGGCAGGCCATGAGCGCGGCTTCTGCGAGGCTGCTCGCACCGTCGTACATGCCGGCGTTGGAGACCTCCATACCGAACAGCTGGGCGGTGAGTGTCTGGAACTCGAACGTGCCCTGGAGCGTTCCCTGCGACACCTCCGGCTGGTAGGGCGTGTAGGAGGTGAGGAACTCGCCGCGTGTCACCAGGGGCGCAACGACGGCGGGGCAGAAATGGTGGTAGACGCCCGCGCCGAGGAAGCTGGGGTGCTCGCCCGCGTGGAAGTTGCGCTGGGCCAGCGCCGTCATCTCTGTGCGGAGCTCCATCTCTGGCACCGGCGCTGGGAGCGTGAGAACGGGATGACGGAACCGCTCCGGGATGTCGCCGAAGAGGTCCTCGACGGCAGCCGCGCCGACCGTCGCGAGCATCGCGGCGCGGTCGTCGTCGGTGTTGGGAATGAAGGGCGAGGTGAGCGGCGAGTCAGACATACGGGCGGTTATCAGTGCTTCATTCGGTGAGCGCGTCGTAGGCGGCGGCGTCCAGCAGGGAATCGAGCTCAGAGGGGTCGTCGGGTTTGACGCGGATCAGCCAGCCCTTCTCGTGCGGGCTCTCGTTCAGCAATTCGGGGGCGTTCTTCACGTCTTCGTTGACGGCGGCGACTTCGCCGGAGATGGGAGAGAAGAGCTCCGAGACGGCCTTGACCGATTCAACCTCGCCCATCTGGGCGTTCTGGGTCACACGGTCGCCGGGCTTGGGGAGTTCGATGTAGACGACATCGCCCAACTCGTGCTGCGCGAAATCGGTGATGCCGACGAGGACGAGGCCGTCCGGTTCAGTCAGCGCCCACTCGTGCTCCTTGGAATAGCGGCGGTCTTCCGGAACAGGCATAACTATCGCGACCTCTTGTAGAAGGGGAGGGCCACGATCTGCGCCGGAATCTGCCGTCCGCGAACGTCCACGGAGATGGAGGTGCCGGGCTCGCTGGCCTCCCTCGGAAGATAGCCGAGGCCTATATTGGTGTCAAGGTAAGGCGAGTAGCTGCCACTCGTAACCTCGCCCACGTCAGAGCCTTCTATAAGGATGCGGTGATGGGCCCGCGGCGCGGGTCCGCGCTCCGCCGTGCGGAAGCCCGCGAGCACGCGCGTCGTGCCGTTCTCGGCGTCGGCCCGGACGGCGTCAGCGCCGCAGAAGTCCCGCTCCAGGCGGACGAAACGTTGCAGCCCGGCCTCGATGGGGTTGACCGTCTCGTCCATGTCGGAGCCGTGCAGGAGCAACGCGGCCTCCAGCCGGAGCGCGTCCCGCGCGCCGAGGCCGCAGGGGGCGGCGCCCGCGTCCATGAGGGCGCGCCACAGCGCGGACGTTACTTCCGACGCCGGCATGATCTCGACGCCGTCCTCGCCGGTGTAGCCGGTGCGGGCGATGAGCGCGGGCGCGCCCATGACCTCGGTCTCGATGACGTTGAACGGGCGCACGGCATCGGGATCGAACCCGGCAACCTGCGCGGCGATGGACGTGGCGGCAGGCCCCTGGAGCGCGATCATCGCGATTCCGGCGGTGCGGTCGGTGAGCGTCGCGTTCCGGAAACGTTCGGCGCGCCACCGCTCCAGCCACGCGAACACCCTGGCGGCGTTCGCGGCGTTCGCGACGATCATGAAGCGCTCGTCGCCGAGGCGGTAGACGATGGCGTCGTCGATGATGCCGCCGGACTCGTTGCAGAGCAGGCCGTAGCGGGCGCGGCCCATCGGCATCGTCTCGCTCACGTCGCCGGTGTGCACCCAGTCCAGGAGGGCGCGGGCGTCCGGCCCGTCTACGGCGAAGCGCCCCATGTGGGAGACGTCGAAGATACCGGCGGCAGTGCGGACGGCGCGGGCTTCGGCGAGGACGCCCGCGTACTGCACGGGCATATCGTACCCGGCGAACGGCACCATACGGGCGCCGAGGGAGACGTGGTCGTCGTGGAGGACGGTGGTGCTGAGGGAGGCGTCTGCCATGCATTAAGCGTAGCATAGGGACGTTTTCGGCAGAGGAGGTGTCCGTCCATGGACCGTCTCGAATTCGGTGTGTGGGACCAGATGCAGACGTACGAGGTGATGCAGGCCGCGTCTGCCGCGGAGGTGTACGAGAAGCACATCCGGCAAGCGCAGCTGATGGAGCGCGTGGGGTTCGAGTACTACTGGACGCTCGAACACCAGGGCTCCTACGTGGGAGCGGTGACGTCGCCGCAGATGTTCCTTCTGGCGGTGGCACGCCACACGGAGTCGCTGCGGCTCGGGACGATGATCTGGCAGCTGCCGTTCCACCATCCCATCCGGCTGGCGCAGGACGTGGCGATGCTTGACCACCTCTCCGGCGGCCGGGTCGAGTTCGGTACCGGCATCGGCGTGCACGAGCACGAATTCATGCGCTGGGGGTTGGACTTCTACTCGCGGCAGGAGATGGGCGAGGAGGCACTGGACATCATCGAGCTGGCGTGGCGCGGCGACGGCAGGGTGACCTACGAGGGGAAGCACTGGCAGATAGACGAGGCGATCATCGAACCGATGCCGCTGCAGAGGCCCCATCCGCCGATATGGGCGGCCGTCCACAGCCCGCGCGCGATCGAGTTCGCGGCGCGCCGCGGCTATCACATGGCGCAGAACATAGATACCGACGAGTCGATGGCGCAGAAGTTCGCCGACTGGCGCGAGGCGTGGAAGGGGTACGGCCACGAGGGGCCGATGCCGCGCCAGTTCCTGATGCGCGTGGTGCACGTGGCGGAGACGGACGAGTTGGCGCACGAGCAGGCACGGACGTACCTGCTGGAGGCGAACACGCTGGGACGAGAGATCGTCTCGTCCAGCCGCCTGGGGTTCGGCTCCAACCCGCGCGGGATGGGGCACGAGGACAGCGAGGACATACGTGAGCGCGGGCGCATCTTCCGCGAATGCTCTCGCTCCTATGAGTTCTGGCTCGACAACGGGCTGGCGCTCGTAGGCAGCCCGGAGTCGGTTGCTCGCCAGATAGCGGAGGGGCGCGAGAAGATCGGGTACGACCACTTCGCGGGGAAGTTCCACATCGGGCGCATGCCGCACGACATGGTGGAGTCGTCGCTGACGCTGTTCGGGCAGGAAGTCATCCCCGCGTTCAGGTAGACCGCGCACGTTCGCGTAGTCGCACAGCAAGGAGACAGCAGGATGCCCCCTCTGGAGTTCGGCGCGTGGGGCGCCGTGAAGATCAACGACATCAAGCGTCTCGGCTCGGCGGCCGCGGCCTACGACGAGCACATCCGCCAGGCGCGCCTGATGGACGAGCTCGGCTACCGCTACTACTGGATCATCGAGCACCAGGCCTCCTACATCGGCGCGATCACGGCGCCGACAGTCTTCCTCACGGCGGTCGCGGCGGCGACGGAGCGCATCCACGTCGGCGCGATGATCTGGCAGCTGCCGTTCCACAACCCGATGCGGCTGGCGCAGGAGGTGGCGACGCTCGACCACCTGTCGAAGGG
>DAOUHP010000090.1:0-8044 GCA_034428575.1 Dehalococcoidia bacterium
TACGCGAATGGCTGCAGGAGTGCCGCTCTCGAGCGCAGCCGTGAACCCCATCGGGATGACGAATCCGGTGAGGACCGCGGAGCGGCCGAGCGAGTCGTCCAGTTCGGCCTCTGTGTACAGCCTGACGTCGAGGCCTTCCACGTCCTCGATGCGTTCGATGAGCTTGCGGGCAGCGTCTCCGCCGTCGAGGTCGGCCACATGGGCGGTCGCGTTGAAGGACGTCTCACCGCCGAACACACCAACCATGAGAGCGAACAGGACGATGGGGAGCGCGATGCTGAACGCGAGAGCGCCGCGGTCGGCGAGGAAGCGCTTGACCTCAAGGAGCGCAAGCAGAAAGGGGCGCGTCATGCTAGTCGCGGAGGCTCCTGCCGGTAAAGCTCAGGAAGACCTCTTCGAGCGTCGTCGTGTTAGGGTCACCGATCTGCACCTTGAGCTCGGTGGGTGTGCCGAGCGCGATGATGCGCCCCTCGTCCATGACGCCGATACGGTCGCAGAGGCGGTCCGCCTCCTCCATGTAGTGGGTGGTGTAGAGGACGCTCATACCTTCCTTCCGGAGGGCAAGGACGGTGTCGAAGATGTGGTTGCGGGACTGCGGATCGATACCGACGGTGGGTTCGTCGAGGAAGAGCAGTTGCGGCCTGCTCATCAGGGCGATGGCGATGTTGACCCGGCGTTTCATGCCGCCGGAGTACTTGCGGACAGGGTCGTTCGCGCGGTCCGTGAGGCCGACGCGCTCGAGAATGTCCGCCGCACGCTCTTTGGACTCCCCGCCGGAGAGTCCGGCCATGCGTCCGAAGAACACGAGATTGTCGGTTGCGGAGAGCTCCGGATAAAGGGCGAGTTCCTGCGGGCAGACGCCGATGAGCCGGCGGACCGCATCACTCTCGCGGGCCACGGAGTGCCCGCCGACGCTCACGTCGCCGTCGTCGGGGTCGAGAACCGTGGAGAGCATGCGGATGGTGGTGGTCTTCCCCGCGCCGTTTGGTCCAAGCAGGCCGAATATCTCCTGCGAGTGGACGGTGAACGAGACGGACTCCACGACCTGCACCCCATCGAAACTCTTGGTCAGGCCGGTGGCAACAAGGAATTCTTCCATGGGTTCATGTTAGCAGAGGATGAGCGATCTCAGAGGTTGCTCTCATCTGCTCGGATGGGGCTGTCTAGACGGAGGACGATGAGTACGCTGGCGCTCGTTGCGGAGTTACCTGCATGGCCGTAGCATGAGCCGTAGTCTTCGCCGGTTGAGGAATAGTGGGAGGCAAGGAGGCTTCGTGGGAACGTTCATCATCCAGCCCCACACCCGGTTGCAGGAATGGGTGGCCGAGGAGAACGGCTACTTCACGGACGAGGGACTGGACTACCTGTTCAGACATTCGGACGACAAATCCCGCAACCCGTCCGTCAACTCGACGGAGGGGGCGCCCGATGAGGTGAAGCGCGGCGCGTTCGAATCGATGGAAGCGGGCCGCGCCTGCGACGTGAGCTCGGCGTGCCACTGGGCGGTGGGGATGGCTGCCAGTGCCCAACGAGGTCGTATGTGGGGAAACGCCTACTCGGTGACGCCGTCCGGCATATGGGTGCCGCCGGAGTCTCCCATCACCGAACCGCAGCAACTCGCGGGTGTGCCCGTCGCAGTTGGCTACCACTCGGGCAGCCATTTCTCCGCGCTACAGGCGCTCGAAGCGCTGCTGGGCCCTGAGAAGGTGGAGCTGCAGTTCATGGGCAGCCCTCTGGACAGGATGCAGTTGCTGCTGGACCGCCGTGTTCAGGCAGGGAACGTCTTCGGCACACACTCCTATGTGCTGGAACAGCAGGGATTCAGAAAGGTGGTCGACACCTCCTTCATGATCGGGTTCCTGATCCAGGACACGGCGACGGACGAGGACGCTGCGAAGTACTTCCGCGCCCTGCAGCGGGCCCAGCGCGACATCGACGTCGAGCCCGAGCGGTACAAGCACTACCTACTGGACGAGATCCCGGAGAAGTACCACGCCATGCTGGACGTCCGGCGCTGCGGCATCGGCGAGCGCATCGTGTTCGAACCGTACACCGTGGAGGTCTTCGAGCGGACGCACCGCTGGATGATGCTGCACGACCTCTTCACGACCGACCAGGCCGGCAGCCTCAGCTACGAGGCTGCGGTCGTTCGCTAGCGGATGACGAGGTGACCCAGCGCGTCTCCGGCGTCGAGGCGGTCCTCGCATATCACGAGGCAACGAAGCACTCCGTTGTGAGCGTTCGGAGCAGCAGGCACATGCTCGATTTCACGAACATGCCCCGCCCGTGGAAGCTGTACGACGACGCTCTGCCGGAGGTCCCGCTGCCGCTGGAACTGGCCAGGACCGGCGTATCCGTCGGCGATGCGCTGCCAGGTGCAGACCCACCGCCCGCTGACAGTGCCGAGCTGACGCTTCCGAGGCTGGCGAGCGTCCTGCAGCTCTCCGCCGGAATCACGAAGCGTCTGCGGGCGGGCAGGGGCTACATGTACTTCCGCGCTGCGGCATGCACGGGCGCGCTCTACCATATCGAGCTCTACATCGTCAGCGGCCCGCTGTCCGGGCTGTCCGCAGGCGTGTACCACTACGGCGCGCACGACAACACGCTCCGCCTGGTCCGGGAGGGAGACTTCCGGGCACTGGCCATGCAAGCCGCGGGGCTGGAGAACGCTCCCGCCGCGGTCGTGGTCTACACGTCCACATTCTGGCGCAACGCCTGGAAGTACCAGAGCAGGACGTACCGGCACGCCTTCTGGGACTGCGGGACCATCCTCGCGCACAGCCTCGCGGCGGCACGCGCCAACGGCCTGAGCGCCAACCTCGTCACGAGATATGCGGACGCGGCCATCAACGACCTCATCGACGTCGACGGGGAGACAGAGGTATCGGTCGCGCTGCTGCCCCTGGGCATGGGGCCCGATGCGCCGTCGGTGGCCGCTCCGGCGCGTATCGACATACCCGTCGTTCCGTTGTCCAGTAACCCCATCGACTACCCGCTGATCCGCGAGGCGCACACGGCCACCGTACTCGACGGCCCGTCTCCTGGAGGTCCGATGGTGGAGTCGGAGGGAGGGCCCGCACCGGCTGGCGGAGGCTCCGTCCCGTTGGGGGAAGGGGAGGCGCTCACGGCATCGCTGGAGGACGTCATCCTGCAGCGCGGTTCATCCCGGAGGTTCGCGCGCGACCCCATCAGCCTCCCGGCGCTCGCTGCGATGCTCGATGCCGCCGGACGTCCCACCGGGCCGGACGGCGCTGACGCGAGCGACGTTTTCAACGAACTGTACGTCTTCGCGAACGCGGTCGACGGCCTGGCAGAGGGCATCTACCGTTACGAGCCGTCCCAGCGCGCACTGGAGACGGTCAGCGCGTCCGAGACGCGGGCACTGGCCGAACATCTGGACCTCGACCAACCCCTGGGAGGAGACGCCGCGGCGGACCTGTACTTCATCGCCGATATGCCGACCGTCCTCAGCAGGTGGGGCGCCCGTGGATACAGGACGGCCCACCTCGACGCCAGTATCAGGGCAGGACGCGTGTACCTGGCGGCGTATGCCCAGGGACTTGGCGCGTCGGGGTTGACGTTCTACGACGACGAGGTCGTTGAGGCCGTCGGCGCAGGGCCGAGCTCCGCCGTGACGTTCCTCGTCGCCGTGGGCGTTCCGTGGCGGAAGCGCTCTACAGCGATGTGAGTAGCGCCCGAGCCGTCGACCCGTAACCGGGGCGCGCGGGGATGCAAAGAGAACTGCAAAACCGAGCCGCCCCGTCAGTCTGCTAGATAGGAACGACCCGTAGGTCCGCGTCGTATTCCGGGTGTACGGGCACCTGGTGGCTGAGTTCGACGACCTTGCCGGTCTGGGAGGACTCAACCATCCCGAAGATGGCTTCAGCCGTCGCCATGCCCCAGCGTCCGGAGTGGTAGACGGGCTTCCCGTTGACCATCGCGTCGTACAGCTCGTGGACCTCTCCCCGGCTGTGGATGTTCGACTCGCCGGTGACCTCGCGCACGCCGTTGTCGTCGTAGACGAGGACGCCATGCGCTCCGATGCGCAGGTCGCCGCGGTCGCAGGACACGAAGATCGTGCCCGGGTCGCCGGTGTCGTTGAGTCCCGTGCGGTCCCCCGGCTCACGCTGGACCTGGCGTCCGAAGTTGCCGCGCCCGCCGTCGGAGTTGAGCGCATCCGCGAACTGCTGGGCCTCGATCTTTCCGCCGATGCGCAGGTCCTGCTTGTCCTGCTCCTCATTGCGCGTACCGGTCTGCATCTCCCTGCGGACGCGAACGAGGTTCTCGACGGAGCTGCGTCCCGAGGCGGGCCCGTTGATGTCGCTCAGGGTGAAGTAGCCGTAGCCGTTGTGCGTTGCCGTGGCAACCGCGCCGTCCTCGAACTCGAAGTGGGCAGTGTAGTAGCCGGGCATGGGCCGCTCCGGCATCCACTGGCCGACCTTTCCCCACACCCGCTTGACCATGCCGCCGCCGAGCAGACGGACGGTGTCGATCTGGTGGGGCCCCTGGCGGTACGGTACGCCGCCGCCCTGAGCGAAGTCGAGCTCGTCCGGCGTTCGCGGCCGCAGCATCCAGTCCGTGTAGGCGAAGAGGTGTATGGCCCGTACGGCGCCGAGATCCCCGGACTCGATGATCTTCCGCATCGTGCGGTAGGGCAGGCCGAAGCTGGCAGTGTGGGCGCAGACCAGGTGCACGCCCGCCTTGTCGCACTCCTCGACCATCTGTTCGGTCTCCTTGAGCGAGATGGCCATGGGCTTCTCGACCATCACGTGCTTCCCGTGGCGGGCTGCCGTGATCGTGTGCTCCGCGTGGAAGCGGTTAGGCGACGCGATGTAGACGGCGTCCACGTCGGGGTCACTGCAGATGTCTTCCGCGCTCTCGTACACCTTCACGTCGGGGAACCGCTCCTTGAAGCGCTCCCGCGTGACTGGGACGACGTCGCACCCGGCGGCCAGGTGAACGATGTCCGGCTGCTGCACGACCGAGCGGAGTATCTCGAGCCCTCCGACGCCGATGCCGATAACACCTATGTTGATGCGCTTTGTGGTGGTTCCTTCTGCTGTCGTAACCATGGCGACGTTCTCCTTGGGCGTGGGTCTTCTCACCGTTGGCCGGATTGTGCGCTTTTTCCCCTCAGTCGTCGAGCGTGCGCGGTTCAGGGACCCGGTGTCAGGACGTTATGCACGTAACCGCCGATAACTGGCCCCATTTGGCACCAAACCGCACCATTTACTCGTGTTCCCGGTGTTCCAATGGGGCCACAGTGGGGCGGATCGGGGCCGGTATGGGGGTCGAACTGGGGCCGGAATGGTGCAACATGGTGCAACATGGTGCCAAATGGTGCCACGCGTCTGACCCTCTCTTCTTCCGTCGTGGCGGCACAGGCACGTAGGGAGTTTCCTGACGAGAGGCATTGCATAGCAGGGACAGGGTAGCGGGAAGGGAGGCGACTGCGTAAGGGGCGGATGGCATAAGCGGGGTCAGCCCCGAGAGATTTCTCGGCTTCGCTCGAAATGACAAGGCCTCCACCCGCGCCGTTTCCACACCCACCATCGGAGGAGGAGCAACTCCCACCATTCTCCATGCCCCACCCCCACAGGGCCCTCACCCCCGCATCAAGTGCGGGGCAGGCTCTAACCCTCTCCCTCAGGAGAGGGAATAATACAGTTTCACCCATCGCATCTCCGCCCTGTTATGCGCAGGTCTCCTCGCGGAGAGGGGATCAGCGGACGGCTGGCGCAGCGACCGGCACTTCCTTGCTGAGTGCGAGCGGCGCGAGGGGGATGGTTGCGTCCAGCGGGTTCCGGGCTTTCGCGGCGTCCACGTAGCGCGCCGCGTCCTCTTCCAGCAGGAATCCAGCCGCCACCAACTCCCGCGCCGCGCCGGCCATGCGGTCCACATACGCGTCGTGCGACTCGTACCGCTCCTCGATGGAGGGGCGCGGGTCGCCGTTCGCCTCGCGTTCCGCGCGGGTCCGGGCGAAGGGCACGAAGCTACCCGTCAGGGAGGCGAATTCGCCCTCGGCGAAGCCCTTCCTGCGGAGGTTCCATCCCGTGTGCGTTCCGACGGGGACCGCGATCTCCGGTGACCGCAGGCCGCCGAGGTCGTTGCCGTCCTCGTCCACCTGCGGCATCTGTACGGTGTACTCCTTGCCGGCGACCGGTTGCGGCGGCAGCTCGGTCACCAATCCGCGGTCGAACCCCGGCCCGTAGTCGTAGAGGGGCAACCGACTGGGGCCCGCGGGCAGGGAGAACCCCGGCACCTTCGGGAACGCTTCGAGTGCTTCCCCGGGCGTGACCAGCGTGCCATCGGCCCGGCGGGGCACGATGCTGGGTGGCGGCGAGGCGCCTTGGGTCGCCCAGCGGTGCATCAGGTTGAGGGCGGCCCGCATCACCGGCCCGTTGTTCATCACGTTGGGCCGCTGCTGGGACACGTCCTCGGGCGCGAGGTTCGCGCCCATGTGCTGCGCGCTCGCGAGGAAGTAGACGCGCACCGTCTCGGGAAAGTCGATGTCGTCGCCGGTGCGCGGGTCCGTGTGTCCCAGCGAGGCGTGCCGGTTCCAGTACTCGGTGTTCGTGTGCGTGTGTACGACCAACGGGTCCGACTCCGGTCGTTTCAGGACGCTGTCCAGCGCGTCGGAGAAGGCGTCCGGCACGGCGGAGTAGGCGAACGGGTAGCGCTCCGACGGCCACTGGTGCTCCTCGTGCTGGCGCGGGTAGCGCCCCACCTGGGCGAAGCGCGCGTTCGCGAAGAGGCGCCCGCCGCCGGAGACGTGCGGGTAGGCGGCGTCGAACACCCTGCGCCCGTCCGGGTCCACGTTGTACCCGTCGTAGATGAACTGGCGGATGACGCGTGAACTGAGCGACTGTCCGTACACGTAGGCCCGCTCATGTCCGGCCGCGGGGTTCGGCGCGCCTGCGTCGTCGGTATCGTCGTGGAGGAGCATGGACACGAGGTCGCGGATGCCCACGATGCCGAGCCCCATCACGCGGGAGCCCGCCGTCTCGTAGACCAACTCATATATCCAGCCGGGTCTGAAACCGCCAACCACGTAGCAGGACGTGGGAGAGGGGCGCACCTGCAACGCGCCGTCGACCATCTCCGCTTCGGCGAACGCCCAGGCTTCCTGTGGGAGGGGCACGCGCGGGTCGCGCTCGCGTTCGCGAAGCGTCATCGTCGCGTGGGACGTATCGAGGTCGAGTGCGGGGTAGGAGCGGATGCTCGGCGCGCCGCTCAGGGGCATCGAGAGTACGCCTTCCTGCTCCGCGATGAACTCCTGGCGCACCATGCCGCGGATGGGCTGCCCGTCTTCAAGCGCCTCCGGCAGATCGACCGTAAGAAGCCCATCGCCTGCCACGAGGTCGCCCTGCCAGGCTGACCAGACGACGGTGTAACCCTGCCGCATCAGGAAACCGTTGCCCGCCGCGGCCAGCGTGAGCGGGTCGTTGTCCGGCGGGGCGTCGTTGAACGCCCGCAGCGCAGTCTTGTTCCCACGGTTGTTGACGTCGTACAGCAGGCAGCCGTTGCCGCGCGCCAGGTCGACGGGCTTCAGGATGTCCAGGTCCGCCTTGAAGTCGATGGCCCCGTTTGCGTTGCGGGGCGCGAGTTGCAGGTCGACAACGTTCGCATTGGCAGGGTCGCCGGGGTCCAACTCGAAGAACGCCGACCCGGTCAACCGCTCGTACGGGCCTGCGTCGCCGAACGAGAACCCGCCGGCGAAGCCGGACTGCCGCTCGATGCTCAGTCGCACCTTCGTGTTCATGCCCTTCCTCCTCCGAAGTAGTCCAACCGGGAACCTTGCATAATCCCGTCCACCCGCCCCTGGAGTACCGTCACCCCAGCCCTCTCCCCTTGTAGAGACCTTTGCATAACTCTACTGTGCGTTCACAATTTGTGCAGGCCAAGACGTACAGGAGGGCTTTCCCATGCACAATCCGCTGAGTGAGCAATCGTTCGTCGATGTGATGCTGCCTGAGAAGGTTGGCCGGAACGAGAAGTTGGAGCGTATCGAGGCCATCGTGGACTGGAAGAGGCTATCCAAACT
>DAOUHP010000091.1:0-18218 GCA_034428575.1 Dehalococcoidia bacterium
GGCCGTGCGCTGCAGGGATATCCCGTAGCGCTCCGGCCAACGGTTACGGATGGCGTATGGGGAGTCTGGTTCATGGCGCACCCCATTACGGAGGTAGATCTGCGCGGACCTGAACCACTGGTGAGCAGGTAAACTCGATGTGTCCACTATCTCTCCGAACACCCGTCCACTATCTCTCCGGTCTGTACATCCCTCTGGGAGAGGGGCTGGAGATGAGGGTGAATCGGCGAGGCTTTGTCATGTTGAGTGCAGCCGGAGGCGGAGCCGAAACAACTCTCGGGGGCGTCGGCCAGAAGCGGTGTTCCGTGAGAGATTCCTCGACTCCGCTGCGCTCCGCTCGGAACGACAAACAGTGCGAGCGCCCTGCCTGCCCCCCCTCTCCCTCTGGG
The DNA here is from genome assembly GCA_034428575.1 of Dehalococcoidia bacterium. GTDB lineage: Bacteria > Chloroflexota > Dehalococcoidia > Lucifugimonadales > Australimonadaceae > Bin16. Next base: position 390 of record DAOUHP010000091.1, read on the forward strand.
AGAGGGGCTGGGGGTGAGGGCCGCGGCGCGCTTCGCGAATGCCTGGCGTATAGTATGCCCCGTAACCCGGACGTGCCTGGGAGGTCGTCGATGGTCATCAAAGACGAAGCGCGGAACGAGGGAGCGACGTGGGAGCCGATCCCGTACCTGGGCCGCAGCGTCCGCGTCGTGGGCGACTGGCAGTCCGTGGACGCGTCGCAGACCCCCCACGAGAAGAACAAGCGCGGTGAGCTCGGCAAGCCGCTGAACAACTGGTACTTCAACCGGACGTCCCGCGACCCGCTCGGGCGCATCGCGACCGCCAACGCGTCGGCGGACCGCCGCAACGCGGTCGAAACGCACATCGCCGGCGCCCCTCGCGGGAAGATCAACCCGGCGCGCACCGAGGTCATCGACCCGAAGGTCATGACCGACCACATCAAGCGCGTCGCCAGGTACCTGGGCGCGTCGGACGTCGGCATCATGCGCGTCCACCCGTCGTTCCTGTACAGCGAGGGACGTTACCCCGACGACGGCTCGGGCGTTGGCGGCCCCGGCGGTAGGATGGTGAGCGCCGGGGAGACCGCGCAGCGCTTCCCGTACGCCATCGCCTGCGTCTACGCGTGGGACTATGAGATGGGCCGCGCGCACCGGCACCGTATCGGCGACGCCGCGTACCACTTCGGAGCGGAGTCGCTCCGCTCGACCTACGCGAACCTCGCGGGCTACATCCGGGAGTTGGGCTACGGCGTGGCGACGCGCGTGGCGACCCCCATGCCCGTGGCGCTCGCGGCGGGGCTCGGCGAGATCGGCAGGCACGGGATGCTCATCACTGAGCGCTTCGGCGCGCGTGTGCACCTCGGCGACCCCATCCTGACCGACCTGCCCCTGGTGCCCGACGAGCCCATCGACATCGGCGTCGAGGACTTCTGCAAGGTCTGCCGAAAGTGCGCCAACACCTGTCCCACCAACAGCATCTCCACCGAGGGCAAGGCGGTCGTCAACGGGGTCGAGAAGTACAAGATCAACTGGGAGACCTGCTACCGGCTGCGGCCCCACGTCATGGAGTACTGGGACATCTGCATGACGTGCGTCGCGGTCTGCCCCTACACCAAGCCGGACGTCTGGTGGCGCACGGTGGCCGTGCGGTCCATCAAGTGGACGCCCATCCCCCTGCGGGGGCTCGTGACCCGTCCGTTGAAGTGGATAGACGACCGCTTCTGGGGCAAGTTGGGCCGCAAGCGCGTGCAGTGGATGAGCCACGACTCGGGCCGCCTGAAACTGCCGGACGGGACGGTCATGCCGGAGGAGCCGGAGCGCGGCTACTACTATCCGCTCAAGGAGAACACGCGCCGTTTCGACATCCTGAAAGAGAAGCTGAAGGGCAAGGCGTAGGGCATGGGATTGCTCAGCTGGCTGCCGGGCCGCTCGCGCGACCCCTACTGGGACGCCTTCGTCAACAGGCCGCTTGCCGACCCGGCGAACTCCATCACGGAGGCCATTCGCCAGGCGCCGGAGGGACGCATCTTCCCCGTCCGCAGCGAGTTGCCCGAGCCGCACCGCCTGCTGCAGGACCTCGACCAGCTGGTCGGGTTCCTGGGCGGAAGCGCCATCGGCGTGGCACGGACGGAGACCGCGTTCTTGCTCACGAGCGACGACGCTGAGGCTTCGCCGGACCCCGCCGAACTGGCCGCGGACCACCCCCTCACCGTCGTCTGCGCCGTACACGCCGAGCACCACCCGGACAAAGCGAAGGGCATGGCCGGCCAGCACGTCCTGCACGAGTCGGCGTCGGTCAACTTCAGCATCGCGGCCTACATCCGGGAACTGGGCTACCGTGCGACCGTCCGGCCCGTGGACTCGACGGCCGCGGCCAGGGCGGCCGGCCTCGAACCCGGCCGCAGCGAGTACGTCGGCGACGCCGTGCTGACGGCCCTGCCGCTGCCCCTTGGCCGTCCCGGCTCGTAACCGGAGGACTCGCGCATGACCACGGAATCCGCCTTCTCCAGCTACGTCATCACCGACCCGTGCATCGGCGTCAAGGACGGCACGTGCGTCGAGGTCTGCCCTGTCGACTGCATCGCGACCACCGAGGAAGACGACCAGTTCTTCATCGACCCGGCCCTCTGCATCGCCTGCGAGCAGTGCGTGCTCGTCTGCCCCGTGGACGCCATCTATCTCGAACACGAGGTGCCCGAGGAATGGAAGGCCTCGATCGAGCGCAACCGGGTCTTCTTCCTCGAGGCGAAAGGGGACACGCCTGCCGTCTCCGTTGAGTGGGCCGAGCAGCTCATCCGGTCGGCCCTCGTCCGCGCGGGCGAGTTCGGCATCGACGTCAGCGTCGTCGTCGTGGACCAACGCGGTGAGCCCGTCGCCACGTCCCCCGCCACCTCCAACGAGCCCGGCAAGGCGCAGATCGCAGCCAACCGGGCGTACACCGCCGTGGGGTTCGCCCTCTCCACCTCCCAGCTCAACGAGCGCTCCTTCGAGCGCGCCCCCGAATCGCTCGACCGCACGCGACTCGTCGCCGGCCCAGGCGGCATCCCGATCGGCAGGCCCTACGTCGTCGGCGCGATCGGCGTCGCTGGCGGCACCCCCGAACAGGACGAGCAATGCTGCCGCGCGGCCGTCACGGGGAGTTAGAGAGCAACCCTCACCTGCCAAGCGCCCCAAGCCCCGCCAACCCTCACCCCAACCCTCTCCCGCCATCGGGAGAGGAAGCGGATGCCCTGCCGCTCCTCCCCAAGGGCTGCGAGGTTGCGTGCTAAGGCACGGACTCCGCTGCGCTCCGCTCAGCATGACAAGGCCCCCCGCCTCCTCACCGATCCGTAATCAGCCCCGCTCCTTCCTCTCTCGGCCACCACACCGCACCCCCGGAATACCCTCACCCTAGCCCTCTCCCTTTGTAGGGACCTTGCGTAACCCGTCGCGTACCCCTCGCCCTGCCAACCCTCACCCCAGCCCTCTCCCGCCATCGGGAGAGGGAGCGGATGCCCTGCCGCTCCTCCCAGGGGCTGCGAGGTTCCTGCCTCCGCAGGAACGACGGACTGCGATTCACCCTCACCCTAGTCTCCTGCGAAGCTGCTGCGCGCGGGCCGCTGAAAGAGGGGGCGGCGAGCGAGGCAGCGGTAGGTCTTGTCAACGTTCATCAGGTCACCTTCCGCGTAGGCATGGGCGATAGCCATGACGATGCGGCGGGGGTCGCGCACGCGTCCGGTCTTCGCGCACTGACGGAGGTAGGCGTGGACCGGGATGGGGCTGAGGACGGGGACGTTCGCGGCGCCGGCGGCCTCGAAGAGGTCAGCGACATCGGGGGGATGCTCGCCACGCTCAACGGCGTCCGTCCAGCGATCGACGAAGTCCTCGGCGATAGGGTCGAGCGCGGCCTGCGCCGCGAGGCAGGCGTAGTGACGGTACATCGAACGGACGGCGTTCCTCATCGCTGTTGCCTCATCATTGCCTGGGCGTTCTCGACCATCTCCAGCTGGCGGCGGAGTTCCGCCTGGTTGCGGACGTTGAGGGACGTTGAGAGGCCGGTCTTGATGGCGCGGTGCCTGACGTTGGGGTGCGGGTCGTCCAGCAGTTGTTGCAGCCGGACGACGCATTTGATGGTGAGGCCTTCCAGTTCGTTGAAGGCGAATTCCGCGATGTTACGCCGGACGCGCTCCAATTCCTCGCGGAAAGCGGGGTCGCGCATCCATCGTGTGAGGATCATACGGGCTATTCCGGCGGCGCGCGCGCCCTCTGAAATCGTGGATTCCGCCACGATGTAGGGCAGGGCGACTTGCTGGCGCTGGGAGAGGGAATCGTTCTGTCTGGCTGTCACATTCTGCAACATTGTGGAACATGCCTCCTGGTTGTTCGGCGCTGCGCCCACGGGGATGGCCGGAGGCGCGATGAGCCGTCGGAGACAGGGTAGGGAGGGTGGAGTCGGTCGGGCAATGGGCTGGTGTCACAGTGGTGATATGGCATCTGGTAGGATGGCGGTATGCAGGAGCACGCTAAGTTGAGCACGGAGCAGCAGGCCGAGATAGAGGCGTTGGAGAGGCTGCCGGACGATCAGGTCGATACGACCGACCTCCCGGAGCTGCTCGACTGGTCCGATGCGATGCGAGGAGTGTTCTACCGGCCGTGGCACGAGTCCGTGGAGTGAGGCACAGGAGACAGCGATGACCGTTCAACGCCAGAGGCTCTCCAGCCGCGTTGACTCCGAACTGCTGACTGCGCTGCGCGAAATCGCCAGGAGGGAGGGACGCCCCTTCAACGCTGTGCTCGAAGACGCCATGCGCGAGTACGTTGCTTCGCGGCGGGCTCGTCCATCCAACCTTGACGAGTGGTGGCCGCCCCATCCCACGGCACGATTGGCGGAGGGTGTGAGCCTCAGGCGGGAGGATATGTACGAGGAGCGGGTTGAGTGGAGGGGGAGATTGCGTACGTTCAATGTGGCTGAAATCAGGCTGACATGGGTACTGCGATTGTAGAACGAAGCATCCTGTACTACACCAACCGCGAGCGGCGTCGACGGAAACTGCGAGGACTGAAGGGCCACCGTGGGTTAATAAGAGCCGCTAGAGGCCATAGCCGTTGGATGGCTCGCACTGGTGTCTATGGCCACTATGGCGCTCATGGTTCTTCACACATAGACCGAGCGCAGAGACAAGGCTACGGTTCCGGCGTCAGCGAGAACATCTGGAAGGCCCCCTCACTGCGAGGTAAGGGTGGTACGTGGAAGAGCAAGTTCCAATGGAACAGCGACTGGAGCTTGGGCAAGGCGGCGGTTATCTCTTGGATGAATAGCCCGGGGCACCGGGCTAACTTACTAGGTTCCGATTGGTACCATATCGGGATAGGCGTAGCCCGCAGTAAGAGGGGTACGTATTACCTGACTCAGAATTTTGGCGATGAAAACAGTGCGCAAGCCGAGTTCACCTGGCGCATGCTTGGGTGGCTGGCGGTGGCCCTAGCGATAGCAGCATTGTGGATTCTTTCGGCTGATTGAGCCGAAGCAGTGCGAAGGGGAATAGGGACGACGTCCCTAAATTTGGGATTCGTCGGTTGTGCTGAACCCAGGCTCCGTCACTCGAGCGAAAAGCTGGCCTCCGTGGTATAGTTAAGGAATCATAATCTGCTGCGGAGGAAGCGATGGAATCGGTGGGATGGATGAGTGCATTAATGGCAGGGTTCTTCACTGTATTGGGGTTTGTGCTCGCGGTCGCATGGGACAAGTGGAAGCAGAGAGACAGGCAGAATAGACTGAGTACCCTTTGGGAATACGCTACAAGGCACGCAAACGAACGAATAGCGGAGTATGAAAATGTGACCAACATGCTTCTAGAGACTAGAGAAGAGAAGGAACAGCTATTCTATCAATCAATTGTCAATACTGCTGCACTCCGACGCGACATAGCTTTGATGTATTCAAGGATGATTGCATTGCTGATTAGTGAAGACTCAATTAAGGCAATCGATCTCACAGATAGTGATTTTGACTTACTTCAACAGCGCATGGTCATGCTTGAAACACCAGAAGAAGACAAGTGAAGGCAGGCGCCCCTCCCGTCATTCCCGTGAAAACGGGAACCCAGAGTGCCGTACAGGCACACGGGGGACGGGGCAGCGCGGGGTGTCAGCCTATCTCGTCGTACGGGTCCCGCCACTCGGGGTTCGACGCCTCGATCAACTCGACCTTCCATGCCCTGTTCCACTTCTTGATCGCCTTCTCCCGTGCGATGGCGCTCATCATGTTCTCGTGAGGTTCGTACCACACCAGGCGATGGACCTCATACCTGTTCGCGAAGCCCTCGCCGAGGCCATGCCTGTGCTGCCAGATGCGTTGGGGAAGGTTGGAGGTAAACGCCGGTGTAGAGCGTGCCATTGCGCTGGCTGGCGAGGATGTAAACGCAGGGGAGGCGGGGTTCTCGCCGGGGTTGGCCGTAAGTCATGGGCAGAGTGTAGTTGAGGGCGGGAGCCTGGTGAGCGGCTCTCTGCGCCGCTGTGTGCGCTCCGCTGTCGCGCCCCTGGATTCCCGCTTTCGCGGGAATGACGAAGGTGGGCCTAGGTCTCGCGCTCACTGATGGGGCCGACCTCGCCGGTGCAGTAGGGAATGAAGGCCTTCATGCGGCAGGTCGCGCCGGCCTTCGCGAGGTCTGCCTCGAAGATCTCGTGGATGGCGGGGTCCTCGTCCTCGTACTCGATCTGCCAGCCGCCCTGCTTCACGCTCTTGTCGGCGAGCCACCCGCGGTTGGAGCGCGGCTTGTGCAGGCCCATCGTGCCGTTGTAGATGGCGAGGTAGCGGGCCCGCGTCGCGCCGGTGTTGAAGTGCTGGTGGAACATGTCGTCGCCGGGGACGACGACCATGCCGCCGACCTTCCACGGCGCCTTGCGGTACCCGGTGCCTTCCTGCCAGAGCATGGAGAATCCCTCGCCGCTGAGGATGAGCAGGTGCGCGCCGGGGCCGTGGCGATGCGCCTTCTTGTAGGTGCCGACGGGGAACTCGGAGATGTGGGCGCGGCTGTTGTTCTTCGCCATCTCCAGCATGACATTGATGCCGCCCGCGCCGCGCTGCTTCCAGCCGTAGAGCGCCATGTCCGGTGCGTTGGGGATGAAGTTGGACTCCCACACGCGGCTCTGGAAGAGCTTGCCCTCGCCGCTGAAGTAGCCCGACTGAGCGTCGAACCGCCCAGTGAAGGCGTGGGGACTGTTGAAGATGAAGTCGAGGTCGTTGTAGAGCCGCATCATCGGCGGGGCGGTGGTGACGCCGAGGTAACGCGCGGGCTCCTCGCCGCTCCCGTTGAAGTGCTGGTGCCAGGCGTTGAGCGGGAGCGCGAAGAGGCTGCCGGCCTTCCACTCGAACGTTTGCCTGTTGGACTCGTCGAACCAGATCGTCGTTGCGCCCCTGCCGGAGATGACGTAGACGAACTCCTCGTACATGTGGTGCTCCGGCTCCGACTTGCCGCCGGGGCGTATCTCGACGAGGTGAGAGTCGTTCGTGAGGTGGTCGTTGGGGATGTTGATGACGGCGCCGCTGCCGCCCTTGCGCTCCCACGGGCCGAGCTCGACCTCGCCGAGGTCCTCGAACGCGAACTCGGTGATGACCTTCACGCCCTCCCGCGCCAGCCAATCGGCGTAGGCGTCCTCCACCTGGAACTCCTTCAGGTCGTCGGGCGTCTCCGCGATCTTCATGTCCGTGCCCTGCATCACCATGGTCCGCTCCTCCTCGCGTCAGTCTGTTCGTTCAAGCACCCTCACCCCAACCCTCTCCCAGAGGGAGAGGGAGAAGACAGCCCCCGCCGGTCCGCTTCACCCCCATCCTGATCTTCCCCCATCAAGGGGGAAGGGACGGGCAGGGCACCCACGAGGAGCGCTCCTACACCAAGCCAGGCCCCAAAACGCCACCGGTTCACCCTCTCCCAGGGGAGAGGGGGATCACTCGACGACGGCGACGACCTCTATCTGGATCTTCATCCCCCCCGGAGGGGGCTCGTACTTCGACGTATGCCGCGAGGGGCGATCGTTCTCATCCGGGAAGAGCGCGAGCCAGGGCTCGTTGAGCGCCTGCCGGTCGCCAAGGTCGGCGAGGAAGCAGGTGAGGCGGACGATGTCGTCAGGCGTCGCGCCAGCGATCTCGAGGAAGGTGTGCATGTTGCGGAAGCACTGCCTCGCCTGCTCGTAGACGTCCTCCGGGAGTTCGCCCGTGTCCGCGTTGATGCCCTGTATCGCGGAGCTGTAAACGATGTTGCCGACGCGTGCGCCGTAGGGGATGGGGGCGTTGTGCTGCACGCCGGGGATGTGGATGGTCTGCCGTCTGCCCATGGTTCCGTCTCCTGCCGTCGATGCGGCGGTTGGTTTTCGCGGGGATGGTACGACAGCGCGGGTCGGTGTGCGCTACCCGTCCACTCCACCCCGCCGAGGGCCCTCACCGCGCGCTGAAGCGCGTTACCCTCTCCCTCAGGAGAGGGGATCAAACAGTCCCGCCCATCGCTTGTCCACCCCGCTACGCGAGGGTCTCCTGGAGGCCGAACTCGCGGGCGACGAGCTCGTAGGAGCGGATGCGGTCCTCGACGCGGTAGGTGATGGTGACGACGCCCACGTCCGTCGTCTCGTAGCGTTCGGCCATCGCGAGCAGCGCGTCCTTCACCTGCGCGGGGTCGCCGTCGATGTAGCCATCGGTGAACTGCGCGACGTAGTCCGCCGCGGCGGGGCCGAGGTCGACCTGCGACGCCTCCTCCGGCGGGACGAGGCCCTGCATCTGCTCGCCGGTCTGCGCCTGGATGGCGCGCCGCGCGCGGTTGAGGTTGCGGCTCGACGCCAGGAAGCGGGCCTCCTCCTCGGTCGGAGCGCAGACGACCTGCGCGGTGACGTTGACGCGGGGCTCCGGGCAGAGAGGGGAGGGGCGGAAGTTGCGCCGGTAGATCTCGGCGACGGCGGGCCCGTGCTTGCCGGTGTGGCCGAAGAAGTCGGCGAACGCGAATGGCAGGCCGATGTAGGCGGCGAGGTTCGCGGAGTAGTCGCTGGAGCCGAGGAGCCAGACCTCCGGCGCGGACCCGGCAGGCGGGCCGGGACGCGCCTTCACCGCTGCGAACGGGTGATCGGGCTGCAGGCCGTTGTGCAGGTAACCGATGAGGTCCACGACCTGCTGGGGGAAGGTCTCGATGTCGGCGGGGCGCTTGGGGTATGCGAGCGCGAACATCGTGGTGTGGTCGCTGCCGGGCGCGCGCCCGATGCCGAGGTCGACGCGCCCGGGGTAGAGCGAGTCCAGGACGGAGAACTGCTCCGCGACCTTGAGCGCCGAGTAGTGGGAGAGCATGACGCCGCCGCTGCCGACGCGGATGCGGGAGGTGTTTGCGAGGAGTTGGCCGACGAGTATCTCCGGGCTGGTACCCGCGTACGTGCCGGTGTTGTGGTGCTCGGCGACCCAGTAGCGTTCGTAGCCGAGGCGTTCGGCGGTCTGCGCCACGAGCACGGTGTCGCGGAGCGCGTTCGCGGGAGGCTCGCCGCGCCGCATCGGCGACTGATCGGTGACGCTGAGCGTGAGCGGCATGGGCTAGTGCTGATTCAGGAAGGCCAGCACTTCGCGCGTGATGGCCTCCGGCTGCTCGGGCAGCAGCGCATGGCTGGCGTCGGCGAGGTCGACGACGTGGACCCGTTCGGCGCCCAACTGGTCGCGCAGGACATACCCGTTCTCCGGAGTGGCCATCGGGTCGTCGAGGCCCTGGATGGCGAGCACCGGCGCTGAACCGGCGTGTCCCCATTCGGCGTACGGTATGGAGTCGCGCGCGTCCCACTGCATCTTCCTGGTGGCCGGGGACCAGCCGTCGAGCCAGATCGAGGCGTCGTGGCCGGGCGCAAAGAAGACGCGCTGGACGTCGGCGAGGCGGTCCTCGGTGGGGCGGTCGAGCTCGAAGATGCGCATGAGTGTGGGCGGGATGTCGGGCGCGGGCGGCGACTGGCCACCGGGGGCGATGAGCGTGACGCTGCGGGTGAGGTCGGGGCGGTCGGAGGCGAGGCAGCGCACGATGCGGTTGCCGTAGGCGTGGCCGATGAGGTGGGCGGGCGCGCCGCCGATGTGCTCGATGGCCCGCGCGACGTCGTCGGCGAAGTCGCGGAGGGTCAGCCCGTCGACGGCGGGAGAGCTGTCGCCCACGCCGCGATGGTTCACCCCGGCAACGTGGTACCCGGCTGCTTCGAGGTCCTCCGCGAGCGCATCGAAGTCTTCGATGCCGCGCCCCAGCGAGGAGACGCAGACGACGAGGTCGCCGCTGCCTCGTTCGATGACCTCTACCTCACCGTCCTTGACTGCTACCTGCACTGTGCTTCTCCTTGCCTTCGGTTGGGGTGTGAGTATAGCAACCCTCACCGCAGCCCTCTCCCAGAGGGAGAGGAGGGCTAAGCGCGGCGGGCAGGGCGGCCACCCTCACCCCTCCGGTTCACCCCCATCCCAGCCTTCCCCCATCAAGGGGGAAGGGGTCGGGCAGGGCACCTGCGAGGCAGAGAGGCCGCTGAAGCCCTGCTCCCGAGAGATGCTTCGGCTCCGCTCAGCATGACAGTATCCCCGCAGTCCCTCATCCCCCGCAGTGCCCTCACCCCAGCCCTCTCCCAGAGGGAGAGGGGGTCAGGCAGGGCGTCAGTAGCCGCGTTGCCAGTCGACCTCGTTGATGAGGGGCTCGCCGGCGAGGAAGCTGGCGATGTTCCGTTTGAGCACGTCCATGGCAAACGAGGTCGCAACGTCGACGTGGCCGGAGTTGTGCGGGGTCATGAGGACGCGGGGGTGCGCGAGCAGTTCCGGGTCAGGCGGGCGGAACCACTCGTCCACGTAGACGTCGAGGTAGGCCCCGCCGACCTTGCCGGAACGCAGGCCGTCCTTGAGGGCGCGCTCGTCGATGAGCTCGCCGCGCCCGACGTTCAGGAGCACGGCGCCGTCCTTCATCGCGGCGACGGCGTCGCCGTCGATCATGTTGCGCGTGTCGTCGGTGAGGGCGGTGGTCAGCGCGACGTAGTCGCACTCGGCGAGCATCTCGTGGAGGTCAGCGGCCGGGTAGAGCGTCTCGACGCCGTTCTCGCCGGGTTGGCGTTCCGTGATGGAGAGGCGGGACGCGACGACGCGCATGCCCATCGCGTTCGCGAGCCGCGCGACCTCCAGGCCGATGCCGCCGATGCCGACGACGCCCATCGTCCTGCCCGCGAGCAGGCGGAGGTTGTAGCCGGAGGCGTCCATCCTGCCCTCGATGGCCTGAGCGACGGCGACGCGGAGGTCCTTCGCGAGGTGCAGCGCGGCGGCGATGACCATCTCCGCGATGGGGGTCGTGTCGACGTAGCCGCGCGAGGAGGTGAGCCGGATGCGCCCGCCCCACAGGTCGGAGTGCTGGAGGTCGGATATGCCGGCCAAGAGGTACTGCGCCCAGAGCAGGTTGGGCATGCGGGGGAGGAGCCGCCTCGGGTAGGGGAGCGTGAGCACGAGGATGTGGGTGTCCCGGAGCAGCTGTTCCCGCTGCTCGGGCGTGAGGTCGGTGCTCCACGGGTTCGGCTGCCAGAGGCCGGTGGTCGCGGGGAGCATCCCTGCGTCGTCCACGAACGCCTGCGCGGGCACGGCGGTGGCGTTGAGACGTCCGGGGGCGACGGCCTCCAACTCGGCGATCGGGGCGTTCTCCGGGTCCATGAAGAGGAGGAGGTTGAGGGGCGTCGGCAGGTCGGTCATGGGACGATTCTATCGCAGGCGTCCTCAGGCATGGCGAGCGCACGGGTTAGCGGTGAGGGTTCACATGCGGCATTGACGCTTGCACCTCGCATGCCTAGAGTGGCTTGTCAGGCGAGGAGGGCTTGCGATGAGCGGCGAGCACGACCACGACCACGGTCACCACCACGACCACGACGGCGGGCACGAACACCGTCGGCGACGGGGGTGGCGGCACGCCTTCTCGCCCGAAGCCTGGGCCATGACCATCGCCAACTTCCGGGAGAGCGAACTGCCGTGGCACCGGAAGCTTGTCGTCGCAGCCGCCAACTACGGGCGGAAGATGAGAGTCAGGCCGGGGCAGGAGTGCTGCGGCAACCCCGGGCAACCGGGTTGCTGACTGAGGTAGTCCGCCGGGGTCCCCGGCGATAGCGAGGGAACGGGTGAGGACGTTGTCCGTTGTCGGCAGCGCCGAGGTTCGGATAGGGTAACCGGCGTGGGACACGTCATGCGTTGGACAGAGAAGCAGCTCGGTGGCTGGTCCCTGCTGGTTGGGACCGCGGCGGTGGCGGTGGGTGCTGCGCTCTCGCCGGGCCGCGGCGCGGTAGACACCGTTCCCTCCACCAGCCTCAGCGACCTCACCCTGGCGATGGCGCGCAACGAGGCGCTGTCCTACACCGTGCCCATCGTCATCATCTTCGGCGCCCTGCTCATGCTCCACGGCATCGTGACACTGTGGCGGTACGCAGCCCCTGTACCGCGTCTCGGCCTTGTGTCGATGGCAGTCGCCCTGATCCTGCAGATGGTGATGCGGGGCTTCGACTACATGATCACCGGCAATGGAGTGGCGGCGCTGGAGAGCAGCGGGATGGAGTCGGAGGAGTGGCTCCAGTCGGCGGTGGGGTTGCAGCGGGTGGTGTGGGGGTTGCTCTTCACGTCCAACGTCGCCGGCCTCACGGGAACAGCGGTGCTCGCGCTGGGCCTCGCCTTCCGGCCCGAGCCGTTGCGTCTGCCCCCTCTGCTGAATGGCATCGTTGCGGTGCTGGCCGTGGCTTCGCTGGTGGTCTTCGTCACCGCGTGGCATTCGGACAGGCTGGAGTTGGCGTTTGCGCCCGTGTTCGTAGCGATGTCGGTGGCCGGACTCGTCTACATGGTCCTGTTGGGGTGGCGGCTGGCGTCGTCGAGGGACGACCAGCAGAGCGAAACGGACGCGTAGGCTCTTTAGGCGTAGCGCACCACTCCGCCCCTCCAACCCTCACCCCAACCCTCTCCCGCCATCGGGAGAGGGAGCAGGCGCCTCACCCCTCATCGCCAAGGGCTGCGAGGTTGCGCGCTAAAGCGTGTGCCTCCGCAGGAACGACGGCACCGCCCATTCCACCCCGGAGTACCCTCACCCTCGCGTGCGCAGCACGCGCGCCCTCTCTCCTTGCAGGGTGAGGGAACCAGGCTCTAGTCCTCCTCGAGCGTCGAGGTGTCGCCTTCGTCGAGACCGAGTTCGCGGGCCTTGAGGAGACGGCGCATGATCTTGCCGCTGCGCGTCTTGGGCAGGCCGGGGATGATCTCGATCTCGCGCGGAGCGACGGCAGCGGCGAGCTTCTGGCGCGCGAAGCCCATCAGCTCGCGGCGCAACTCGTCGCTCGGCTCGTAGCCGTCCTTGAGCGAGACGAACGCCTTGACGACCTCCATCGCGATCGGGTCCGGCTTGCCGATGACGCCGGCCTCGGCGACGGCGGGGTGCTCGATGAGCGCGGACTCGACCTCGAACGGGCCGACGAGGTGCCCGGCGGTGTTGATCACGTCGTCCGAGCGTCCGATGAACCAGTAGTAGCCGTCGGAATCGCGGACGGCCTCGTCGCCGGTGATGTACCAGCCGTTGACGAAGCGCGAGTCGTAGCGCTCCTCCTGCTGCCAGTAGGTCTGGAACATGGAGGGCCAGGGCGTGCGGACGGCGAGGTTGCCCTCCTGCCCGTCCGGCTTCTCGTTGCCCTCCGCGTCGATGATGCCGGGCTCGATGCCGGGGAGCGGCCGGCCCATGGAGCCGGGGCGGATGTCCATGCAGGCGTAGTTGGCGATCATGATCCCGCCGGTCTCGGTCTGCCACCAGTTGTCGTGGAAGGGCATGCCGATGGCCTCGACGCCCCACTCGACGGCCTCCGGGTTGAGCGGCTCGCCGACGGACGCGGCGAAGCGCAGGTTGGAGAGGTCGAACGTCTTCGGAAGCTCGACGCCGGACTTCATGAGCATGCGGATGGCCGTGGGAGCGGTGTACCAGACGGTGACCTTGTAGTCCTCGAGTATCTGGTACCACTTGCGGGCGCTGAACCCGCCCTCGTAGATGACTTGGGTGACGCCGTTCGTCCACGGGGCCGACATGCCGTAGGACGTTCCGGTGACCCATCCGGGGTCGGCGGTGCACCAGTAGATGTCGTCCGGGTGGAGGTCCAGGCACCACTTGCCGGTGAGGTAGTGCTGGATGACGGCGTTGTGGCGGTGGACTGCGCCCTTGGGCTTACCTGTCGTGCCGGATGTGTAGTGCATGATGGAGTAGTCGTCGCGCGTCGTGGCGATGGGGCCGAAGTCGTCCGACGCCTCGTTCATCAGGGCGTAGTAGTCCAGATCGCCCTCGGCGAGCGGCTCAGCGGAGCGTCCGTTCTTGTTGACGACGATGATGTGCTGCAGGTCCGGCAACTGGGGGAGAATCGCCGCGATCTTCTTGCGGAGCTCCGGCTGGGTGACGAGCACCTTCGCGCCGCTGTCCTCCATGCGGTCGCGCACCGGGTCGGGGCCGAACGCGGAGAAGAGGGGGCCGATGACGCAGCCTGCCTTGAGCGTTCCGAAGACGGTGAAGTAGATCTCCGGTATGCGCTCCATGAAGGTGAAGACGCGGGTGCCCTTCTCGACGCCGAGCGCACCGAGGACGTTGGCGAACTTGTTGGTCTCCCGGCGCATGTCGTCGTAGGTGTAGGCCTCCTTCTCGCCGTTCTTGCCCTCCCAGAGCATGGCGGGCTTGCCGGCGTTGCCGTGGGCGACGTGGCGGTCGATGGCCTCGTAGGCGAGGTTGAGCCCGCCGCCGGGGAGGAAATCGATCTCCTTCTCCACCTCGGCCCAGTCGAACGACGCCCGCGTGGCCGCGTAATCGGCGAGGTTGGGGTCGTCGCGTGAAGTAGACGGTTTGGTGATGGTCTCGTGGCGTTGCATCGTCATATCGCGCCTCTCCGGGTCTGATTCCCTCTCCTGGGGGAGAGGGCTGGAGCCTGCCCCGCACTTGATGCTGGGGTGAGGCCCTGCTTACATGGGACAGGTCGGGGGAAGTGTATGGAGGGGCGGTGGGAGTGGCAAGTGGTGGTGTGGCTAGTGTCGCGGGACGTGCGCCAGACGACCGCCGGTGTGCGCCCCCCGTTCGCGCTTGTGGGTGGATGTTTCGGAATGAGCATGCCGTTTCACTCCTGGGGACGGGACCGTCAGAGGCGCGTCGACGGAAAGTGCTGCCTGTATCTGCAACATCCTGCAACATTCTGCAACATTCCACTCCTGCCGCTCACTGCGCGCCGGGACAGGCCTACCGCCGCCGCCATGCCGCCACCGACCAGCGTACGCGGTCGGGGGGCGGCTGCGGAAGGGGCGGGTGTCACAACGGATTGACAGACGCAGGGGCGTGCCCACAATAGAGTTGTGTTGAGTCGCTAGCCCGTGGTCAGGCGGGTCTCCCGAAACATGGAGGCCCTGCCTGGCCACAACGTTGCCTTGGAGGTACGATGCTTCTCTTCTACGTCGATGAACTCGGCAACTCCAGCCTAAGCCCTGCTTCACTGGCAAAACACCCCATATTTTGCGCTCGGGGCTATGGCAATCCATGACACACAGCGGCTGAGTCTCTGCGATGCACTACGTTCTCTGAAAACCAGATTCTTCCCCGGGTGGCAGGTCCGAGAATGGAGAGACACCGAGATCAAAGGGCGCTATCTGGCGCAATCAGTACGGCTGCAGAGTAAAGGAAGTGTCCTTGCTGAACCGGCAGACTATAGTGAACTATCCGATGGTCAGGTGAGCAGATTGCTGGACTCGCTGTTCAACCTGATCCATAGATTTCGTCCAGTCTTCTATTTTGTTGCCGTGAATAAACAGTCAATGATGGGAAAATTCTCGCCCGAAACGCAGTCGTGTATCGGGTTGGCCTATGCCTATCTGCAGATCCGCGCAGCGCTCTTGGTTGACAAAGTATACGGAAAGGACGAAGGCGCAGTGTTCCTTGCGGACGAGCACAGCCAGCACGAAGGACTTTATCGCAGCGGTGAAATGGCGCTGATCAGGGAAGAAGTCAGAGCGCGTACTCACGAACCGGCGAACATAGACCTCGTTCTTGAAAAACCCATCTGGCTCAACAAGGGCGAGATGCCGGTAGACCGTGAGATAGCGCAACTGGTGGACTTTGCTCTGTACGTTGTCGGCACCGCCTTCGAGCGAAACCGGCTGAACCATGATAATCAGTGGCTACGGAGGTTGAGCCCTTACATCGCACGGCATTGGACCAAAGGTGATGTTTGGGATGGAGGCATAACAATCGTCCCTCGTCCTTACAGGTACCCTGAATTCCCCTTCTCATAAAAACAGCAGGCTCGCAGGGGCACGACGTAACGACGTCACCCCCTGCAGCCCGCTATGAGCACACAATACACCAGTGGTCACACTCCGTCAATCCCAACCCCTCCACAGCGCAAGGGACACGAGACTGCCGCCCATCGTCTCTCCGACGCAGGCCAGCGTACGCGGTCGGGCGCCGGCGTCCACGACGCCGACCGTCGGCGGGGCGGAGCTGCACGCCGCGAGCGCGAGCGCAAGGAGCGGCAGGGCGAGGAGCGCGAGCAAGGAGCGGGGGCTGCGAGGTTCCTGCCTTCGCAGGAACGACGGAGAGAGGAGGGCGGGCGTTCGCAAAGAGGTAGCGTCTCCGATCGTGAGTTATTGTTGAGGCTACCATTATTCTGATTACACGGCCGTGATATTCAGGCCGACTTCTATGACTTTTGATGATATTGTGGCAGTCCTGCAGGGCGGTTCACCGGATTCGCCGGTAACGGACGGTTTCTCGCATCACAGACGAGGTCCCATTCCGCTAGAATCCGCAGGCCAGCCGAGGTGGAGCATGACCAACGCTGAACAGACAGCAGGGAGCATCGAGCGGCGGCACGATCTGGACGCGCTGCGGGCGTTCGCGATGCTGCTCGGCATCGTGCTGCACGGAGCGCTCGCGTTCATCCCCGGCGCGTGGGTGGTCAGCGACGCGTCGGTCGAGGGCGACGGAACGCCATACGCCATCTTGGTGACGGCGATCCACGGCTTCCGGATGCCGGTCTTCTTCCTGATGAGCGGCTTCTTCACGGCGATGCTCTGGCGGCAGCGCGGGCTGCAGGCGCTGGTGACTCACCGGGCGCGACGTGTCCTGCTACCGCTCGTGCTCGCGATGATCGTCGTGGTCCCGCTGATGTGGGCCGCGTGGGGCTACGGGGAGAGCGCAGCCAAGGCTGACGACGACAGCCCCGTCGCCGAAGCGGAGGCCGTGCCGGAGGACAATGTGTGGAAGGCAGCGTCGCGGGGCGACGTCGCCGCGCTGGAGCGCCACGCGGCAGAGGGCGCGCCGCTGGACGTTCCCGACCCGGCCCTGGGCACGACGCCGCTGGGCTGGGCGGCGTTGCACGGGCACGTGGACGTGGCGGAGTGGCTGCTCGACAACGGGGCGGGGGTGCACACGCTCAACGGCGACGGGAGCACGGCGCTGCACTCGGCGGCGTTCATGGGCCGGGCGGGGGTCGTGCGACTGATGCTGGAACGCGGCGCGGACCCCCATGCCAGGCACCCGAACGGAGCTCTTCCGATCCACAGCAGCCGCGCGGACGCTGCGACGACGGCGTACTACGTGGGCCTGCTCGGGTTGACGTATGACCAGGCGGCGCTGGACGCGGGGCGCGCGGAAGTCGCCCAACTCCTGACCGAGGCGATGGAGCGGCCGAAACCGGCAGAAGGCGCTGCGGCGGGGACGGACGAGGAGACCGAACCAGTGGACGGGCGGACGGACGCGGCAGGCGGCGTGGCGCCGTACCGCGACGACCCGCACGCGAACGTGGACGATGGCCTGCTCGTGCCGTGGTACTGGGAGGCGCTGTACTCGTATGAATGGGGCGGGCTGTTTACCTACGACGTCTTCAGCCACCTCTGGTTCCTCTGGTATCTCGTCTGGCTGGTGGTGGCCTTCGCCCTGCTCGTATGGGTTGCGGGACGGCTCGGCCTCAGCTTGTCCTGGCTGCCGGAGCGGCTGGTAGTAACCCCGGCGCTCTACCTCTGGGCGGTGCCGGTCACGATGGCGGCGCAGTACTTCATGGGCGTCGAAGGCCACTTCGCCGAGTTCGGGGCGGACACGTTCACGGGGGTCCTCCCCGCGCCGCATGTGCTGGCGTACTACGCCATCTTCTTCGGGTTCGGCGCCGTCTACTTCGGCCGCAACGAGGGCGGAGCGCGCATCGGGCGCTGGTGGCAGGCGACGCTGCCGCTCGCGCTCGTCGTGTTGCTGGCTGGCCTCGTGTTGACGTTCCCCGAGGAAGGCGGCACGGCGGAGGGCGGGGCGCGTTGGAGTTCGCTGTTCTTGCAGGCTGCCTACGCGTGGATGATGGCGCTGGGGTTGATGGGGC
>DAOUHP010000092.1:0-25250 GCA_034428575.1 Dehalococcoidia bacterium
GGCCGTGCGCTGCAGGGATATCCCGTAGCGCTCCGGCCAACGGTTACGGATGGCGTATGGGGAGTCTGGTTCATGGCGCACCCCATTACGGAGGTAGATCTGCGCGGACCTGAACCACTGGTGAGCAGGTAAACTCGATGTGTCCACTATCTCTCCGAACACCCGTCCACTATCTCTCCGGTCTGTACAAAGGGCTGATAGGGGTATGTATGGTGGAATAAAAACACTCCACCCGCCTCCACAGCCCCCTGGTGCGCTGCCCGCGCACTCTGGATTCCCGCCGGTGCGGGAATGACGGGTGCGGTTGAAACCGACTGCTTAGACGAGCCTTAACCACGCCTATTTCCGCCCGTTACATACCACTGTTAGCCCCTCAAGGGGGAAGGGAGTCGCACGTGAGAGAGAGGTGTTCGCTACGCGAACTCGGGCGGGCGGCGCTCCGCCCATGGGTGCGCGGTCTCGAACGCGGCCGACGCCCGCAGCAGCGTCGCCTCTTCGCCCAAGCGCCCGACCAGCATCAGTCCCATGGGCAGGCCCTCGGCGGTGAAGCCGCAGGGGATGCTTGCCGCAGGCCGTCCGGTGAGGTTGGCGTGCAGGCAGAACGGCGTGAACCCCCACGATGGATGCACGTCCCGTCCCGCTACGGTCTTCGGGTTGCGCTCGACCGGGAACGCGGGCACAGCCATCGTCGGGAGCGCGAGGACGTCGTACCGCTCGAAGAGTTCGTCGAACCAGTGCATGTGCCACGCGCGCATGTGCAGGGCTTCCGCGTAGCGCGACGCGGGCCACGCCTTCGCGTCGGTGAGCCATCGGAGGAGCATGGACGGGAGGAAATCGCCCTTGCCCGCCTCGATGGCCGGTCCCAGGTTAGCCCAGAGGTCCGTGAGCATGAATGTCACGAACGCCCAGATGGCGTCGTCCGTCGTGACGGCAGGCATGTCCTCCTCGACGCCGGCGCCCAGTTCCGCGAAGGCCTGCGCGCCCGCTTGGGCGAGCGCCAGCACCTGCGGATCGACAGGCTGGTCGTCCATCGCGCCGCCCCACGCGATGCGCAGCCCCTCCACGGACGGCGTTTCAGTCGCCGCGAGGTAATCCTGCTCGGGCTGCCTCAGCGAGCGTGGGTCGCGGGCGTCCGGCCCGGCAAGGATGCTCAGCAAGAGTGCGGCGTCGTGCACGTTCGTTGACATGGGGCCGTTCTGCGAGAGTCCGCCCCAGCCGGCGCCGGTGGTGTAGTCGCTGGGCACGCGTCCCGCGCCGGGCTTGATGCCGTACACGCCGCAGAAGCTCGCGGGGATGCGGATGGAGCCGCCCGCATCGCCCCCGTTGCAGAGCGGCACGAGCCGTGCCGCCAGCGCCGCGCCTGAGCCGCCGCTCGAGCCTCCGGCCGTGCGCGTCGTATCCCACGGGTTCACGCATGCACCCGCGATGGTGCTCTCTGTCGTGCCCTTCCAGCCGAAGTCGGGTGTGTTCGTCTTGCCGACGATGATCGCGCCGCTCGCGCGGATGCGCTCGGTGACGATGTCGTCGTTCTGCGGCACGTTGTCGCCGAAGAGCAATGAGCCGTAGGTGGTGCGGATGCCCTTCGTCGCGTTGAGGTCCTTGATGCCGAACGGGACGCCGTGCAGCGGCCCCAACTCGTCCCCCGCGATGACCGCGGCCTCCGCGCGGTGCGCCTCGACCATCGCCTGCTCCGGCGTCGTGGTGATGAAGGCGCGCAGTTCGCCGTCGTACCGGGCGATGCGCTCCAGGAAGTGCGACGTCACCTCGACGGGCGACACCTGGCGCTCACGGATAAGACCGGCCAGCTCGGAGGCCGTGAACTCGGTGAGGTCGGCGCCGGCCATGGGGTTACGATGCCTCCGCGAAGCGAGCCGGGGAGAACGGCGAGATGTCGATGTCGCTCGCGCCGTTCGCTATCTGCTGCGCCATCGCCTTGCCTGAAATGATGGCGAGCGTGATGCCCTTGTAGCCGTGGCCGGTGTTGAGGTAGAGCGAGTCCGTCCCCGGCACCGGGCCGATGATGGGCATTTCGTCCAGGGAGTACGGACGCAGGCACGCCGTGAGGTCGCGTATCGGCGCGTCCAGCACGTTCGGCGCGAAGCCGATCACGGCCTCCAGGATGCTGTTCTGCGCCTCCATCGTCGGGTAGGGGTCGAACCCGGCGCGCTCCTCGGTCGTTCCCACGAGCAGGTCGCCGCCCGCCTTCGGCAGCACGTAGCCGGTCTCGTGGAAGATGGAGTGCGCCGGCATGGGTACGCCTTCGGGCGGCGAGAGATGGACGATCTGGCCCCGCAAGGGGACAACCGGCACCTCCATGCCCAGCCACTCGGCCGTATGCTGCGACCACGGCCCATTCGCCACGAGCACCGCACCGGCCGTTATCCGCTCGCCGGATGCGAGCGTGACCCCGCAGGCGCGGCCGCCCTCCCGCAGCACGCCGCTCGCCTCGGCGGTCCGTATCTCGACGCCGCGCCGCTCGCACGCCTGCGCGAGCGCGATGGCGAACGGGTACGCCTCCAGTTGCTTCTCGATGGTGTACGCCGCGCCCAGCGCGTCCGGCGTCAGCCACGTTCCGAGCGAGCGCACCGCCGTCTCGTCGAGCCACTCGACGTCGATGCCGATCTCCCGCTGCCAGCCCATCTGCTCCTGCAGATCGCGGGCCTCGTTCTCCTGCAGCGCGGGGCGCAGGATGGGGATGTCCGAGAAGAGGTAGTCAACGCCGGACTCCGCCACGAGCGTCTCCGCGATCTCCGTGTGCATGCGGATGCCTTCCAGCAGGAAGCGCGTGTACTCGATGGAGTAGCGGTGCCTGCCGACCGCGCCCAACTCGCCCGCAGCGCCGCCGGAAGCGCCGCTCGCGACAGCGTCGCGTTCCACGATGACGGAGCGTATGCCGTGCTCCGCGGCGAGGAACCAGGCGGTGGCGCAGCCCATCACTCCGCCGCCCACGACGACGACGTCCGGGGCCTGTGACGTGCTCATGGGCGTGCCGCCGCGGACGTCGTGGCCTCGCCCTGGTAGATGCCGGCGTACGGGGTCTCAGTGGCGTCGTCGAGCGTGAAGAAGACCATCTGTACGATGCGGGCGTTGCGGGCGAGCGTGAGCCCATGCGGGTTGTAGACCGCGACCTGTATCTGCGACCTGCCGGTGTAGCCTGCGTCCCACACGGCGTTGTGCGCCGCCGCGCCGTTCCGCAGCAGCGTGGAGCGCGGCTTGGCGAGCGCCATGACGTTACGGGGCAGGGCGACGGTCTCGTTCAGCCGCACCGCGTAGACGCCCGGCTCCAGGTGCACCCATCCATCCGCGTCGAACGCCAACTCGTGCGTCTCTGCGAGAACGCGGTCGCTGTTGCTGACGCCGATCCTGCCCGCGCTGGTGAAGGAGGCGATGGACTCCAGCGTCATGTCGAACCCGTTGGCCTGCAACTGCTCGTCGAGTTCCAGGAACCCGGCGACGAGCGGCGGGCTGTCCGAGAGCATGGCGCGTATCTGTTGCGAAGAGAGGACGCCCATCGGCGTAAATCGACCTCGGCGGCCAGGGGCGGATGTGGGTGCAGACTATAGGAGCGCAGGGCAGGGGTGTCAAAGCCGGTTACAGGGAGGCATCCAGTCGGTTCAAGGGTCCGGGCCATTCGAGGAGCCGCCGGTCTGCGGTCAGGAGTTGGTGGCCCTCGAGCGCCGTGGCGACGATGAGCCGGTCTGCCGGGTCGCCGTGCATGTCTGCCAGCAGACCCGCGCGGGTGGCGATATCGCCGTCCACGGGAATCTCACGTAGCCCTCGGCTGAGCATGTCGTGCCGCCAGGCGGCAACGTCGGATAGAAAGTCCAACTGGTTCTTTTGAACGCGCATGGCGACTTCCCAGAAGGAAATAGCGGAGACGGCTGCTTCGTTCTCTTCGAATGCGCGCTCGATCACCCGGCGGGCGCGGGGGCCCAGCCTCGGGTTGCCTTCTCCCTGCCACCAGAGCGCGTGCGTGTCGAGCAGTATCAAAAGAGGTGCTCCTCGTCGCCGTCGTCTTTCTCGAACCATTCCGCAGGCATCGGTTCGACTATGTCCACGTAGGTCTTCATGAGGTGCCGGTACTCGCCGAAGACCAGTCCTCGCTTCTCACGGTAAGGGATCATTCTGGATACGGGCTTGCCGTGCTTGGTCACGACTATCTCCTGGCCGCTCTCGGCGACTTCGTCCATGAGTTGGAGGCACTTCGCCTTGAACTCCGAGGCCTTGATCGTGCGGACGCTGCCGACCTCGCTTATGTCGTTCGTAGCCATGGTCTTCTCCTCTACGCGTACCATCAGCGTACCATAGTCAATAACCATGGTCATCTTACCGCCATAACCGCCGTTCAGTTCATCCCACTCGTCAGACTATAATGACGCGAGTCTCAATCCGGGCCGTGCTTCGCGGCGCGAGCCGGACCCCCAGGAGCCAGTGTGGATTTCGACATCACGTTTCGCGGCCTCATCCTTTTCGGCCTGGAGATCCGCTTCTACTCGCTGGCGATCCTCGCGGGGCTGCTCGCAGGCATCGTCCTGGCGCAGCGTGAGGCGAGACGTCTCGGCGAGAACCCGGACCACGTTCTGAACATCGCGGTGCTCGGCGTCGTGTTCGGCCTCATCGGTGCGCGGCTCTACCACGTCATAGACCTGTGGAGTTTCTACTCCGAGAACCCGGGCCAGATCTTCGTGCTCCGCTCCGGGGGCATCGGCATCTTCGGCGCGATAGCGGGCGCGGCATTCGCGCTCGTGCTCTACGTCTGGTGGGTGAACCGCAGGGCGCGCACGGGCCGGGGACAGCGTATCCGCGCGCTGCGCTGGTTCGACATCGGAGCACCTGCTTTTCTGTTAGGGCAGGCCGTGGGAAGGTGGGGCAACTTCTTCAACAAGGAGCTCTACGGGCCGGAGACGAGCCTCCTCTGGGGCATCCCCGTGGGGCCGGAGCACCACTTCCCCTGGGACTCCGGCGCGGCGGCCTATTTCCACCCGCTCTTCCTCTACGAATCGCTGCTGAGCCTCCTCGGCGTCATCTTCCTGCTCTGGGCAGGCCGCCGCTTTCAGGACCGCCTGCGGCAGGGAGACCTGCTCTTCCTCTACTTCATCTGGTACGCGCTGGAGCGCTCCGCGCTCGAGCTCCTGCGCATCGACAACTGGAAGGTGGGCGACGTGCCCGTGGCACACCTCGTTTCCGCGGCGATGATCGTCGTTGCGCTCCTCGCGCTGTTCCTCTGGCGCAGACCTCCGTACCTTGCGTCGGGCAGGGAAGATGCCCGGCGGGCGGACAGCAGGCCTGTGGAGCAGGCGGCTGCGAGGTCGCGCGCCGCGGAACGCCGTGCGCGGCGCCGCACGCAGGGATCGGACTCGGAATAGTCGTCCAGAGGGATGCCTTCCTCACCCCTTGGATGCCCTGACGCTGTGTGTCACTCCAGGGTGGCGTGTAATGGCTTGCAGTAGTACGATAGCCATGACACGTTCGGAGCAATGAACATGACAACACAGCCGATAGAGAGCCACGAAGTACACAGCGAACGCCTGCTCGGCCACGCCAAGGCGATGCTGGCTAACGGCGACCGCCTGCAAGCCTCGGAGAAGATATGGGGCGCCGTTGCCCACGCGGTCAAGGCGCTGGCAGACGAACGGGGGTGGCCTTACCTCGTTCACCAGGACGCGGGCGTGATTACGTCGTACATCGCCCAGCAGGTCGGCAACGGGAACATCGAGACGTATTTCGCAGCGGTGGAGAACCTGCACCGGAACTTCTACGAGGACGTGTGGGAACTGGACGTCATCTCCCGGCGGCTTGGCGTCGCGGAGCAGTTGCTCGCTCTCCTGATCTCCGCGAATGGGACGATGCCCAAGGACCTGCCGATGCCTACGGACAGGCGCTACCGCAGCCGTGTGGAGCGCAAACTTGACGTGGGTTAGGTGCAACGCTTCTGTCTGAAGGCAATGCGAGTCCGATAGACGAGGGGCAACTTCGTGCAGGACAATAGTTATGATGATTCCTGAGGCGAGTCGGCCAACTCGGGGAGGATTGAAGTCGGAAGTCGAGGTGAGCGCATGACGGACTGGAGCAAGTGCCCGGCAGTCGAAAGCGTCCCGGGAAAGGTAAGCGGCAACTGGGTGTTCAAGGACACCCGTTTGCCGGTGTACGCCCTTTTCGAGAACTTGGAGAGCGGCGCCACTGTCGAAGAATTCATGGAATGGTTCGAGCCTGTCGATGAATGGAAGGTGCGAGCCGTCCTGCAGTATGTAGTCGATTCCCTGAAGGCATCCGTGCTAGTGAAGCATTGAAGATACTCTTTGATCACGGGACGCCCGCGCCTCTCAGACGTCACCTCTTGGGACACTCTGTGGATACGGCGGCTGAGAAAGGGTGGAACGGCTTTACCAACGGCGACCTGATGGACCGGGCCGAAGGTGAGGACTACGAAGTCCTGATCACTACCGACCAGAACATCCGGTATCAACAGAACCTCACGCGCAGACGACTGGCCGTCATCGTGTTGCTGTCCACCGCTTGGCCCTACGCTCAGTCGAGGATCGAAGACATTCAGACCTCCGTCGCTGAATCGCAACCCGGAGAGTTGAGAGAAGTCTCCATCCCAATGAGGGGACGAGGCATAGCGTGACTGTAATCTGAGGGTGGCGCTTCCTAGTCTGAGTCCTGGACCAACCCCGACGCCGCCTCGTCGTCCAGCAGCCAGGTCAGCGTGCCGTGGACCGGCGCCACGAGTGCGGCGAGCAGGGGAGCGGCGTCCTCCGGCGGACGCATCGCGAGCCGTACCGCCGTCGCCTTGTCCGATCCCTGCACGAGGAAAACGACGCGCCGCGAGGCGTTGATGAGCGGCAGCGTGGCCGTGATGCGCCACGTGTCCATCTGCGGCACCCGGTTGGCCGTGAAGAGCCGTTCGGGCTCTTCCAGCGCATCCGTGCCCGGGAACAGCGATGCGGTATGCCCGTCCGGGCCGATGCCGAGCAGCAGCAGGTCCGGGCGGACCGGGGCGCCCCCGAACGCGCGGCGCAGCGACTCGTCGACGGCCGCAGCCGACTCTTCCGGGGTCGTGTCCCCTGTCGGCACGGGGATGACGCTCGCCTCCGAGGCGGGACCGCGGGAGAGAAGGGCTTCGTTCGCCATCCGCTGGTTGCTCTCCGGGTGGCCGTGCGGGACCCAGCCCTCGTCGCCCCAGAACACGACTGTCGCTCGCCACGGCATCGCGGTTGCATAGGGCGGCGCGGCGAGCGCGCGATAAAGCGCCCGCGGCGTGCTCCCGCCGGAAAGGCCCAAAACGAAGCGCCCGCGTTCCCGGACCGCCTCCTCGGCAGACGCCAGTACGAGCTCCGCCGCGCCCTGCGTCAGCGCGGCGGAAGAAGGGAAGACGCGAACGTCCGCCATGACGCGCTAGGACTGACGCCTTATGGCGTGGCCGCCGAACTGGTTGCGCATCGCAGCGAGCAGCTTGAAGCCGAACTGCCCCTCGTCGCGGGAGCGGAAGCGCGCCTGCAACGCCATGGAGATCACGGGCAGAGGCACGGCGAGTTCGATGGACTCCTCCACTGTCCAGCGCCCTTCGCCGGAGTCGTCCACCCAGGGAACGATGTCAGAAAGAGCGGCGTCCTCGTCCAGAGCCGCCGCGGTGAGGTCGAGCAACCATGACCGTACGACGCTCCCATGCCGCCAGATCTCGGCTATCTGCGCGACGTCGAGGACGAGGCTCTGCTTGGCGCGCATCAGCTCGAAGCCTTCGGCGTACGCCTGCATGAGTCCGTACTCGATGCCGTTGTGCACCATCTTCACGAAATGGCCCGCACCGAGCGGCCCGACGTGGGCATAGCCGGTCTCCGGCGTTGGCGCGAGCGTACGGAACACCGGTTCCACCAGCGCGACGGCCTCCTTGCTGCCGCCCACCATGAGGCAGTAGCCCTCCGCCAGCCCCCATATGCCGCCGCTGACGCCGGCGTCCACCATCTCGATGCCCCGGCTTCGCAGGGACTCGCCGCGCCGCATCGAGTCGTTATAGTTCGAGTTGCCGCCGTCCACCACGAGGTCGCCGCGCTCGAGCACGTCGCCCAGCGCGGCAACGGTCGCTTCCGTCGGGTTGCCGGACGGCACCATCACCCAGACCACCCGCGGGGCCGCAAGCGCCTCCACGAACTGCTCCAGCGAGTCCACCACCTCGCAACCGGCGGCAACCGCCGTCTGGCGAACGTCCGGGTCGCGGTCGTAGGAGACGACGCGGTGACCGCCGCGGCGGAGGCGTTCGGACATGTTGCCGCCCATGCGTCCCAGCCCCACCATGCCGATGTCCATAGCCTTCCTCCTCTACGAGACTATCGCATACCTTCGTTGGCCGGCGTGACTCCAGTCGTCTGTCCCGCCTGCATTCCGGCCACGCTGGACTCCCGCTTTCGCGGGAATGACGGAGGGGTTATGTGCGGTGCGCGCCGTGTCAGCTGCGCGCCTGGGCCAACAGGCCGCACTTCGCCTCGATGCTCTCCAGCAGTTGCCGGTACGAACCGGCGAAAGCGTCCACGCCGTCGATCAGCAGTTTGTCCGTGACGGCGCCCATGTCCACGCCGGCTTCCGCCAGCGCGGAGAGGGTGGCGTTCGCCTCCTGTTCGGTCCTTTCGAGCGTCAACGCGGAGACACCGTGGTCCAGCGTCGCCTGCAGCGTATCGGGCGGCATCGTGTTCACCGAGTCCGGCCCAATCAGGTTGTCGACGTAGAGCGTGTCAGGGTAGGCCGGGTTCTTGGTGCTTGTGCTCGCCCAGAGCGGACGCTGCACCTGCGCGCCCTGCGCCCGGAGAGCGGCGAAGTCGTCCCGCGCGAACCGTTCCTTGAAGAGCCCGTAAGCCGCGCGAGCGTTCGCTACAGCCGCCTTGCCCTGCAGCGACGGGTCTGCGCCGCTCTTGTCGAGGGCGCCGTCGACCGCCGTGTCCACACGGCTCACGAAGAACGAGGCGACCGAGGCGACGCGCCCAAGCGGCCCGCCCCGCTGCGCCAGCGCCTGCAGGCCGGCTATGTAGGCGTCCATCACGCGCTGGTAGGCGTCGAGCGCGAAGATGAGCGTGACGTTGACGTTGACCCCCTCGCCGATGAGCTGCGTGATGGCGGGCAGTCCCTCCGGCGTCCCCGGCACCTTGATCATGACGTTGGGTTCGGCCACCGCCTGCCACAGACGGCGAGCGTCGCGCACCGTGCCTTCCGTGTCGTAGGCGAGGGTAGGGGCGACTTCGAGCGAGACGAAGCCGTCTCGTCCGTCCGCTGCCTCGTAGGCAGGCCGGAGCGCCTGGGCAGCAGCGCGGATGTCCTCGATGGCGAGTGCCTCGAAGACCTGCGTCGGGGTTTTCCCTTCGCGCGACAGCGCGGCGAGCGAGCCATCGTAGTCAGAACTGCCGGCGATCGCCTTCTCGAAGATCGTGGGGTTGGAGGTAAGGCCGGTGACGCCGTTCTCCACGAGCCTTGCCAGCTCGCCGTTCACCAACATGTCGCGGCGGATGTAGTCCACCCACGTGGACTGTCCAAGTGCAAGGTTCTGGCGGATCGTGTTCTCCATGGCGTTGCCTCCTCTGGTTCACGCGTGAACTCACGCGCGAGTTCACGCGTTCGCTGCAGCCTGCCGCTCCAACGCTATCACCTTCCCAAGCCTGCGGACGTGGCGCTCCTCGCCGGTGAACGACGCCCCGAGGAACGCTGCGACCACCTCGCGAGCCGTCTCCGGCCCGATGACGCGCCCACCGATGCAGAGCACGTTCATGTCGTCGTGCTCCACACCCTGGTGCGCCGAGTACGTATCGTGGCACATGGCGGCGCGGACGCCGGGGACCTTGTTCGCGGCGATGCTCGCGCCTACGCCGCTGCCGCAGACGATGACGCCGCGCTCCGTGACGCCGTCGACGACAGCGCGCGCCGCGCTCGCGGCGAAGTCGGGGTAGTCGTCGTCGGGGTCGAACTCGTGAGCGCCGAGATCGAGTACCTCGTGGCCCCAGCTGCTGAGCATCGCGGCAACTTCGGTCTTCAAAGTGAGCCCTGCGTGATCGGCTGCTATGGCTACGCGCACTGCTTCTCCTGGTAGTCCTTCATGCTGCTCACACCGGATGGCTGCCTGTGTCTCTATCGTAGCAGCAGTTCAGCCCGTGGGGATTAACGTGGAACCGGCGACCGCGTGCGCGAAGCGCCATGCAGGCATGGCGGACATACACTCGAAGCGAGACGCGTCGAGCACACGTCGGCAACCAGGGAACCGGGCGCCAACGGCACACGTTAACGAGGCTGCTACCCGCGCAGCAGTTGGTCGCGCCTTCCGGGGTGTGGCGGTGAGAAGGGAAGGTTGCTAAGCGACAGGGTTCTTGCGGGGCCTGCCGCGCCGGCGACCGTCGGACGTCCAGAAAAAGACGGTTGTGGCGGAGCGTCGGACATCCAGGTTCTTGCCCAGCGCTTGCGCGGCCGCATTGAGCCTGCGCCGGATGGCCTGGGTCGTCTCGCCCTCTCCGGCTTCGAGTTTGCCCGCCTCACCGGGAGCGACACGTTGGATGTATCCGATGTATTCCTGCAGCAGTGCGGCCCGCTTGCCGGTCGCACTGTTTGCGCGGGCTTCGCCTATCGAAACGATGTCAAAAGTGGGCATCCCACTTACCTCCTGTATACGGCAGCCGGATGGGTTAGCTGCCCTTGGCACGCGCAGGATAGCGGCCAGAATACGATTCGTCCAGTCCCAATTGTTAACCTCAACATCTCACCGTACGTGGTACCCAAGTGCCCAGCGTAGGAAGAAACCAGGAGCGTGGTACAGCCTACGGAGGAATGCCAACTCGCGTCCTGATATGCGCCATCGCCGTTGCGCTTGTCGAACGTACGTGTGCGTTGAACGGAAGCGTGAGCAGTCCCGGAATCGCATGCGTTGCGATGCAGGCACGTCACTCGGTAGATCGCATAAGCGCCCAGGAAGTGACGCGCCAGTGGATACGGAGCGGCGACGAACGATCGCGCGTGCGTTCCCCGGGAAGCTCGTCCGTAAGTGTCCTGTCCATGATAGGATGAACCCTGGTTCCTGCACTTCCCCAAGCGCCTCCAACCCGAACGCAGCCATGAAACTTCCGCCCATCGTAGACGCCCACCGCCTTCCTGCGACGCCCGATGCCGCAGATGGCTTCGCGGAGCTCCTGCCTGCCAATGGCGTGCAGCGCACGGTGCTCATACAGCCTGAGCCGTCGGACGACGCCACGAAGGCGGCGCTCGCCACCATCGCAGGCGACGACCTCGTGGCGGCCGCTGCCGTCTGGGTGGACGTAACCTCACGCGACCTGGGCAAGACGCTCAAGCAGTTAGAGCGCAACGAGAAGACTCGTGGACTCTGCATTCCGGCACACCGCGAGGCGGACAACCACTGGTTGACACAGGGTGCGGTGCTGGCGGGTCTTCGAGAGGCCGCGAAGCGTGGCCTGAGCCTCGACGTGATCGTCGAGCCCCGGCAGGTCCCTTCGGTCCGCGAGCTTGCCGAGGCCATTCCGGACCTGCGGATCGCCGTCGCGCACATCGGTTCGCCGTTCATCGCCCGCAGCGAGCGGGAGCCGTGGGGCGTCCACATGCTCAACCTCGCTCCCTGCGCGAACGTCTCGGTCAAACTCAGCGGCCTCGTGACGCTGGATACCGATCCGTGGAGCACGGCCCACCTCAAGCTCTTCGTCGAGCCGATGGTGCGCCTCTTCGGCTACCGGCGCATGATGTTCGGCAGCGATTGGCCGAACCACCTCTCCGTCGCATCGTACGAGCAGGTGGTGCAGGCAACGATCGATGCAGCGGGCCCCATGACCGACACTCAACTCGCTGCTGTCCTCGGCGGAACGGCCACCGCGTTCTACCGCCTCGATTGAACCTGCCTGCAGTGTCCGTCTGTCATCCCGAACGGAACGCAGCAGAGTCGAGGGGTCTTCCGGGACTGTATCGACCTCATGCACCGACTGGCGAATGGGCCTATTCGTTACGATTTCGTTACGCCTTGCGCCGCACCCCCTCTGCTCGCTTGCCCCGACACCTGCAAGCGCATATCCTCTCTGACAAAGCAGCACGTTTGGGATCCTGGGAAGCTGCTGCCGGACGATGAGAAGACACCTGACCGCAACACTTCTTGCGCTGACAGCGCTGACCGGCCTTCTGCTCGGATGCAGTGGAAATGGAGCACAGATGCCGCAACAGTACGATGCCCCGCCGGCCCTGACGATAGACCCCGAAAAGAGCTACACCGCAACGTTCAAAACCGAGAAGGGGGACATCGTCATCGAGCTCTTCGCCGACAAGGTCCCCAACACCGTCAACAACTTCGTCTTCCTCGCCCGCGAGGGCTTCTACGACAACACGACCTTCCACCGCGTCATCCCGGACTTCATGGCGCAGGGCGGCGACCCCACCGGAACGGGCAGGGGCGGCCCCGGTTACCGCTTCGCCGACGAGTTCCACCCCAGCCTCAGGCACGACAAGCCCGGCATCCTCTCCATGGCCAACGCCGGGGCGAACACCAATGGCAGCCAGTTCTTCATCACCCACGGCCCGACGCCGCACCTGGACAATCGACACGCCGTGTTCGGGCAGGTGACCGAGGGGTTGGACGTGCTGATGTCCATCAGCGTGCGCGACCCGCAGGCGTCAAGCGCGCCCGGCGACGCCATCCACACCATCGAGATCGCGGAAGAATAGCGGGCGCGGCAGAACGCGCCCCACAGTCGGGACCACGACAAGCGAAACAAGACAAGAGGAGGGTTACTGCAATGATACGTGCGGAATATATCTGGGTAGACGGCACTCAGCCCACGGCGAAGCTCCGCTCCAAGGCGAAGGTCATCGAGAAGACGGGCAACCTTGCCGACCTTCCAATCTGGGGGTTCGACGGCTCGTCCACGAACCAGGCTCCCGGCGACGCGTCCGACTGCGTGCTGCGGCCCGTCTTCTGCTGCCCCGACCCCATACGCGGCGGCGACAACATCCTCGTCCTGGCCGAAGTACTGCTGCCGGACATGTCTGCCCACCCCACGAACACGCGCGCGGCCTGCGCCGTTGCTGCCGAGCAGTACGCCAGCCTCGATTTCTGGTTCGGCATCGAGCAGGAGTACACGTTCTTCAAGGGCACGCGCCCGCTCGGCTTCCCGGAGGGCGGGTACCCTCCGCCTCAGGGCGGCTACTACTGCGGCGTCGGCGCGGACGAGGTGTTCGGACGCCCCGTCGTAGAGGCGCACCTGGAGAACTGCCTGCAGGCGGGCCTGGGCATCTCCGGCATCAACGGCGAGGTCATGCCCGGTCAGTGGGAGTTCCAGGTCGGCCCGCTCGGCGCGCTCGGCGTGTCAGACCAGCTCTGGGTTGCCCGCTGGCTGCTCTACCGCACCGGCGAAGACTTCGGCATCAACGCGACGCTCGACCCCAAGCCCGCGCGCGGTGACTGGAACGGGGCAGGGGCGCACACCAACTTCTCAACCAACGCCATGCGCTCCAGCTACCAGCCCAACATCGACGCCGCAGAGGCGCTCGCGACGCGCCACGATCTCCACATCGCCAACTACGGCTACCGCATCGAGGAGCGCCTGACCGGCCTCCACGAGACTGCGTCCTACAAGGAGTTCAAGTACGGCGTCTCCGACCGCGGCGCTTCCGTCCGCATCCCCTGGCAGGTCGAAGTCGAGGGCAAAGGCTACATCGAGGACCGCCGCCCCAACGCCAACATGGACCCGTACACCGTCACCCGGCTCATCATGGAGACGGTTGGCGAGGCGGCCATGGCCGCTGCGTAACCGATCTTTTTTTCCGATAGCACAGGAGCCGCCCCAATGGGCGGCTCCTTCTCGTACTGCCTCCTCCCCGGAGTGACGCAATGGCGGTCCAGCAAGTAGCGATCGTTGCAAGGAACCCGGACATCGTTGGGGAGAACCCGCTATGGAACCCCGACGACCGCCGTCTCTACTGGACCGACAACCGGTCGCAGCGGGTACACCGCCTGGACCCGGCGGCCGGCACGGTGGAGACAGTGGCTGAGGGCCATCCGTTCTACGCGTTCACACTCCAGGCGGACGGTTCGCTGCTGCTGTTCATGGACCACACGCGGGTAGGGGCGGCGCAGGCCGGCGGACCCGTCCGGCTCGTCATCGACGGACTGCCGGGAGAGAGGGAGGCCCGCTTCAACGACGTCGTTGCCGACCGGTCCGGGCGCGTCGTGGCGGGCGTCATACCTCCTGAAGGCGGGACCGGCTCCCTTTACTCGGTCGGGCAGGACGGATCAGCCACCCTGCTCGCGAGCGGGCTGGAGATGCCCAACGGCATGGCCTTCTCGTCCGACGACCGGCTCCTCTACGTCGCCGAGACCCGGGGCAGGCGCGTCGCCCTGTTCGACTACGACCTCGACTCAGGGACAGTATCCAACCGGCGCGTCTTCATCGACCTCTCCGGGGAGGAGGGCGGCTCGCCCGACGGCATCACGCTCGACGCGGACGGCTGTCTGTGGGTTGCGCTGGCGGGCGGCTGGGCCGTCGCGCGTTACGATCCCTCAGGCGCGGAGATGACGCGGGTGGAGTTCCCCGCGCGCAAGATAACCAGCATCGGCTTCGGGGACGGCGACCTCTCCACCGCGTACGTCACCTCGTCGAGCAGGCAGTCCACGCCGGGAGAGGAGATCGGTCCGGAAGGCGGGGCGCTCTTCGCGTTCCGCCCGGGCGTGGCGGGCATTCCGGAGCACCGGTCGAGCGTCAGCGTGGAGGGTGGACCGCCTATCCGGTGAAGGTGCGGCGGAACTTCACGAGGTTCTCTTCCACGACGACGTTGGGACGCTGCCTCGGCTCTCCCGTCTCCTCGATGTCGACGTGGATGAACCACGGCCCCGGCTCCCGTATCGCGCGGTCGAGCGCTTCCTCGAACGCCTCGACCGTGCCCGCCCGTGCAACGTTCCGTATGCCAGCGGCGAGCGCGACCCCTGCGAGGTCCGTCCCTGTGGACGTGTGCGTCGGCTGGCCGCCCGTCTCGTACCACATGCGGTTGTCCCACACGATATGCACCAGGTTCGGCGGCGCCTGCCGCGCTATCGTCGCCAACGAGCCGAGGTTCATCAGCAGCGAACCGTCGCCGTCGGTGACGAATACCTTGCGGTCCGGCGCGGCGAGCGCCACGCCCAGCCCGATGGACGACGACAGCCCCATCGCGCCCCACGTGTAGAGGTTCGCGTCGCGGTCGCCCGACGCGTACAGGTCGAACGTCGCAGGACCGAGATTGGCGATGACGGGTTCGTTATCGAGCCTGCGCACGAGCGCGGCGATGCCCTCACGACGTTGCACGCTTCGCTCCTACGAGTTGCGCGTACCAGAGCACGGCGACGGGCATGCGGCTCGCGTAGGCGAGCTCGATCGCGCCGTCCACGTACTTCTGCACCTCGTCCTCGCGCTGCGGCGCGTAGTGCTGGATGTGCAGTGTGTCCAGTATCGCGGGGATCGGGCGCGCGGACGGCACCTGCACCTCGTTGAACTCGCCCAGGCCACCGCGCATCCCGATGAAGAGGGGAACGGGGATGCGGTACGCGGTGAGCAGCTGCGCGAGCCCGTTGATCGTGTTGCCGAAGCCGCTGCTCTGCATGAACATCGCGGCGCGGCCGCCCCCGGCGTAGACCCCCGCAGCGATGCCGACCGCCTCCTCCTCCCGCGACGCGGGGACGACAGTGAACGCGGGATCGGCCTCCAGCTTGGAGAGCACCTGCCAGTTGATGGCGTCCGGCACGTACGTCGCGTGCCAGACCTCGTGCTCGCGCAGACTCTCGATGACGACGTCGGACCAGTGCATGGCCGGTGGATTATAGAGCAACGGCGTTCCCGGCGGAGCAGGGCAGAGGAAGGGGCATCCCCACGCCCGCCCCATTGACGCAGTCGCCGCGCCCCCCATAGCCTGCTTACCCGACCACGCTCCCCCCGGGAACCAGAACGAGCCGCATGCGAGATTCCGCCTCCTCCGCCCTCGAAGGATCCATCGACGCCGTCGTCTTCGACTACGACGACACGCTTGTAGACACCTTCCCCGCCCGCGTCGAGGCCGCGCGCCTGACGTTCGCAGAGGTAGGGTTGCTCTACGACGCGACGGAGTTCGTCGAGACGATGCGGGGCTCCCCGTTCAGACCAGCCTTCGAAAAGATGAGCGAGGCCCGGGGGTGGGGCCTGGACCTGATGGACATCTACCTGCGTCAGTACTGGAGCAAGGGACCTGGCTTCGTCTACCTCTTCGACGGTGTGCGTGAGATGCTCGATGCCCTGCAGCAGCACGGCATGCGCATGGGCATACTCACCTCGAAATCACACGACATCCTTGTCGAGGGCCGGCGCGTCGGCGCCGCGGTCGAGGCGGAGCAACTTGGCATAGACGGCCACTTTCCGCATATCGTCGGCTTCGAGGACGTTACCCACCACAAGCCCCACCCGGAGGGGCTGGAACGCCTGATGGCCCGCATGGGCGCAACCCCGACCCGAACCCTCGTAGTGGGCGACAGCTGGTCGGACGTTGAGGTCGCGAAGGACGGTGGCTGCTGGAGTTGCCTCGCGACGTGGGGCCTCGACGATCCCACCGAGCAGCTCTCCCGCGCCGCCCCTGACTTCATAGCCGGGACCCCGGCGCAGCTGCTCAGCCTGCTCGCCTGAGCTACCCCCTTTCTCGCGCAGCCCGGTCCGTCCGGCGCGCCGAATACGGTGTGACTGTGGCGGCCCGGTCAGGCGTCATTCGCCTATAATGACCTGGGTGTTTGTCCTCTCGGGAAGGCGGGAAGACTATGAGAACCGGGGACTCCCCGGGCACGACGTCTCCGAGGGTTGACGCGGTCCGTCGACATGCTTGCGCCACAACGGAGGGCGACGGTCGAATCGACGAAGACGGCATTGGGCACTACTCCGCAGAAGGACGAGAGACGCACCGGAAGCCCGGACCGGGCAGGTAAGCAACCGATGGAGAGAAGGAAAGCCAGTGGAGTCCTGATCGCGTTGCTGGCTGCCGTGTCGGGGGTCCTGCTCCTTGCTGCCTGCGCCTCGCCAACACCGACGCCTGCGCCGACACCGACACCAACAGCAACGCCTACGCCCGCTCCGCCGGACCCGCCCGCGGCGCCGGCAGTTACGTCGTTGGGCACGGATGCGATCGAGGCGTCGTGGGAGGAACCGCTCAGCGAGCTGCCCGTCATTGGCTACGACTACCGCTACCGCGCCGAATCCAGGCCGTGGGTGGAAGTGCTGGACACCGGCCACACACAGCCCAGCGTCAGGATCGTCTCGCTGGAACCGGCGAGGACCTACATCGTGCAGGTGCGGGCGTTGAGCGGCGCCGGCCCCGGCCCCTGGTCCGACTCCGGGTCTTCGAGAACGGACGCGCTTCCTACGGCTACACCGACACCGACGCCCACGGCCACGCCTGTGCCAACCCCGACACCTTCGCCCACGCCGACCCCCACGCCCACACCGACCCCCTCACCCACGCCCACGTCCACGCCCACGCCGACTCCCACCGTGACGCCGGTCCCGACGCCCACGCCGGACCACGTTGCCATTACGAAGCGCGCAGTCGTGAAGGTCCAGACGGGGCAGAGCCAGGGGTCGGGCTTCTTCATCGAGGCAGACGGTGAGCGGGGGCTGGTGCTGACCAACTACCACGTCATCGACTCCGACGTGACCGTTATCGTCGGTTCCGAGACCTACGATGCAACGGTGCTGGGTTACGACGCCGAGAAAGACGTGGCCTTGCTGCAGGTGTGTTGCTCACCGTCGTTCGATCACGTATCCATGAGCCACGTGCAGCCTCCCGAGGGACAGCAGGTCATAGCGGTCGGCTTCCCCCTGGGCAGTAACACTGCGGTGGTCACAGCCGGGATCGTGTCACGTACGTTCTTCGATTCCGACCGCGGGGCCCACGTCGTGCAGACGGACGCTCCTCTCAATCCAGGGAACAGCGGCGGGCCGCTCATCTCCATGTCTACCGGTGAGGCCGTTGGCATAACCACCAGTGTGATACGCGAGTCGGGTGGGATATCGGTGGAAGGCACCGGCTATGCCGTATCGAGCGGCAGCATCGTTACCATCCTTGGCGATCTGGAATCGGGCGCACTGAAGCATGCCCCTGCACGCGCTCCCGTGATCCAGTCCTCCAGCGCATGGAGGCATGGCACCTTCAATAACGGCAATCCGTATGTGTTTGTGCGGGACCCGGCCTCGGACAGCTGGCTCATTCTCCAGTGCAGGGGTTCGGACTTTCGAGCCTATATCACGTGGACGAACAGCCACATCCCCGGCCATCCGACGGGATGGTATGAGGTGGACGGCACAAGATTCACGATGGATTGGGTTGGTTCAACATCGGAAACCGCCGTTTTCGTTCCGCGAGACCGGGAGCGGTTGTTCCTGTCGCGTCTGAGAACAGGGTCCGAGTTGAGAGCGTATGCCGCCGGCTACCGGGGGACGTACGCTATAAGCGGCACAGCGGAGGCAGCGCGGCAGTTGCCCTGCTTGCCCTAGTGGAACGAGCACAGGTCCCAACGCGGCGCGGCGGGCCTGTGCAGATGCACAAAGCACGCACGCGTACGCTACAATCGCCGCACCGTTGACCGAACGCCTGCTAACCGAGGAGGTCCCGCCGCATGCTGACCACACAGGAGAACCAAGACCTGACGAGCGTTATGCCCGGCACGCCGATGGGCGAGCTGTTCCGTCGCTACTGGCACCCCATCGCCGCTGCCGCCGAACTGGACGACCGCCCCACGAAGGCGGTCCGCGTCCTCGGCGAGGACCTCGTGCTCTACAAGGACAGGTCCGGCACCCTCGGCCTGATCGAGCGCTTCTGCCCCCATCGAAGGGTCGACCTCTCCTACGGCATACCGGAGGAGCATGGCCTGCGCTGCATGTACCACGGCTGGATGATGGACGAGACCGGACAGTGCATCGAGCAGCCCTTCGAGGAGACCGTCCACCCGGACGGGCGCTTCAAGGAGAAGGTCAAGATAGCGGGTTACCCGGTCGAGTCCTACGGGGGGCTCATCTTCGCCTACATGGGCCCGCAGCCCGCGCCGTTGCTCCCGCACTGGGAGACGTTCGAGTGGGAAGGCGGTTGGAGCGACATCGGCATTGTCGAGCTTCCCTGCAACTGGCTGCAGTGCATGGAGAACTCCATGGACCCGGTTCACCTGGAGTGGCTGCACGGCTACTGGGGCGTCCGCCAGCAGCAGGACAAGGCGGTCAAACTCGGCCTCGCCGAGGCCGACTCGTTCCCCACCGTGCCGCGCCGGCACCAGAAGATCGGTTTCGATGTCTTCGACTACGGCCTCATCAAGCGCCGCGTCGTCGAGGGAACGACCGAGCAGGACCACGACTGGGCCATCGGCCACCCGGTGCTCTTTCCGAACGTCCTGTTCGTCGGCAGCGTCGTGAACTGCACGCTCCAGTACCGCGTGCCGGTCGACGACACCCACACGATGCACATCACGTGGTTCTTCTACCGCGCAGCCGAGGGTTCGGAGCCGCCGAAGCAGGAGAAGGTGCCGTACTGGTACGTCAACCTCTACGAGCCGGACGGCACGCTCATCCCCGACCTCGTCAACCACCAGGACTTCGTCGCGTGGATCACGCAGGGCCCGAACGCGGAGCGCCACCGGGAGCACCTCGGCGAGTCCGACCGCGGCATCATCCTCTACCGCAAGGTGCTGAAGGAGCAGGCCCACATCGTGGAGGACGGCGGCGAGCCGATGGGCGTCGTCCGCGACCCCGAGGTCAACAAGCGCATCGACCTGCCGCTCGAACGCTGGCAGGCCCTCTCCGACGTCACGTGGATGACGCGCTACATGCCGCTGCAGCAGGGCGAGCCGCCCGAACTCGTATCGACCATCGAGCAGGTGCTCAGCACGTGGGCAGGCGAGAAACCCTGGACCGAGGCGCAGGCCACTCTCAACCAGTAGCAGGCCTCGTGCTCACCGAGTTGTACAGGAAGGGCGTCCCTCGCGGGCGCCCTTCCTGATTACTGCCGCCGCACCCAGTTCCATATGTCCACCACCACGTCGACCGCCCGGTAGTTGTCGAGCCACTGCGCCCCGTGCAGCGCGTACTCCTGGAACTCCTTGAGCAGCGTCACCGGCACGAGCCACAACAGCGACCGCCGCATCGTGAACTCGTAGCCCGGCGCGAAGCGGTGCACGCCGGCCACGAAGACGAACCAGAACTCGAACACGTTGGGGAACGCCAGCAGCACCTCCCGGCTCCCCAGCGCCTCGAACGCAAGCACGCCCACCATCCGGTATGCGAACAGCGCGACCGTGATCGTCCGTGCGGGCCCCTGCCACCGCCACGCCACCCAGAGGAACGTCCCCATATAGGCCAGGTCCAGCCACTTGTCGAGCGCCTGGTAGTTGCGGACCCCGCCCATGTCCAGCAGGTTCATCATGAACAGGTCGGAGAAGTCGATGAGGATGGCGAGCAGGGACCCCGCGAACGCCCAGCGCAGCACCAGCAGCGCCCCGGCGACGCGCACGACCGCGATGATCAGCTCCTCCGTCGTCATGCCCGACAGGATACGTCAGTGAATCACGTCGTTCCTGCGCAGGCAGGAACCTCGCGGCCCTGCTACCGCCGCTTCCTGCGCCTTCCCGTCGTTCCCGCACTTGCCCGTCGTTCCCGCGGAAGCGGGAACCCCGCAGCCCGGCGGCGCGGCGGGGCAGCGGCCTGTCATTCTGAGCGGAGCGCAGCGAAGTCGAGGAATCTCTCGGGGAACGCGATACCCCTGTGCCCCCACCTACACCGCGTACCGCCGGGCGAATGCGCGCGCGTCTTCCGGCGACGCTCCGTCGGCGACGGCGTGCCCGTAGACCAAGCCTGCATCCTGGGCGGTGATTACGTCCACGCCACGTTCGCGCAACTGGCGGGTGTGGCGTGGCGGAAGCCTTCGTCGGCGAGGTACCGGAGCACCTACCGCAACCCCATCGCCTTGGCGCGGGCGCCTATCCGCTCCCTCATGCTGCCGTGTTCCGAGTCCCAGGCGTCATTCTCCGCCGCGATGACCTCCAGAACCGCCTCCTCGTGCGCTTTCCACGCCTGAAGATAGGCGTCCACTTCTTCCCGGTGCTGAAGGTAGTAGGCGATCACGGCGTACACGGCCGGCAAGGTGAGGGTCGGGAAGTCCCGCACGATGGTGCGCGGAGAGACGCCCCGATTGTGATGGTAGAGCACGGTGTCTATGGGGACGCGCGTATCGCCGACCCGCACACGGCCGGTTTCCGGCTCGACCCGCAACGGGACCGCAGCCGTGTACGGGGCAGGAATCGTTGCGTTGGGCCAGGGCGGCATGGCAGCGAGTATCCGCTTGGCGCGCTCCCTGTTCGCGTTCGCCGTATCGGTCGCCATCGGCGTCTCCTTGCACGTGCGGCTTCGAGGCGAGTATAGCACCCTGTCCGGCTCATCCATGTCAGTCAGCCACTGCCACCTGCCCCTTACGTCATCGTACCGGCGGCGCGTACCCTGTCTGCATGGCCTCCGCACTCCTCCGACGCGGGCCACCCACCAGCGAAGAGAAGGTTGACTGAAATGGGCCGCAATGAACCACAAACGGCCCCGGAAGAACTGCGAATAGGCTGATTCGAACCCCGGAACAGCTCACCAACCAGCCCGGTTTCAGGAGTGATTCAGAAGAAGTGGACCGAAATGGACCCCAGTTC
Organism: Dehalococcoidia bacterium; assembly: GCA_034428575.1. Classification (GTDB taxonomy): domain Bacteria; phylum Chloroflexota; class Dehalococcoidia; order Lucifugimonadales; family Australimonadaceae; genus Bin16. Next base: position 21,689 of record DAOUHP010000092.1, read on the forward strand.
CCCCCGAAGCCTCTCCTCCGCCACATCCCCCCGCTTGCCCGGCGCGCGCCGCGCACGATAGCCTTGCGCGGAGGAGTACGGACGCCATGGACGAACAACGCAGACGTGAACTCGCAGGCGAGATGAACGAGCTCGCCCAGCGCTTCTGGGCGGGTGAGGCGGAGATATGCCGCCACTTCTGGGGCGTGCCACGCACCACGGAGGAGCAGGCCCACTGGCTCCGCCTCCAGGTCTACAAGGAGATGTTCGGCTCCGGCCTCTCCGGCCACACGGATGGCATCATCCGCGGCTTCATCGAGAAGCTCTCCGAGTCGCTTCCCCACGCCCAGACGAAGGAGCAGCGCGACGACTTCGAGCGCGACATCCGTGTGCTCGGCGAGGAGTTCAACCATTACCGCCTCTTCGCCGACATCCTCGAGGACGCTACCGGCGAACCGGTCCGCCTGGAGAAGCTCCGAGGCTGGCAGCTGCCGGAGGACGCGAAACTCCAGCGGGTGCGGCAGTCCGCTCGCGAGGACCGGGGCCGCATCGGCGAGGCCGCCATCGGCTTCACGGAAGGCGGCGGCGCGTCGTTCTTCTACGAAGGCCGCAAGATTGGCGGCGACCCGCTCACGGACGCCATCGCCGCGGCGTGCGCCATCGTCTTCGGCGACGAGGCCGAGCACGGCGAGCACGGCGCGTCCGAGTTCGCCAGCAGCCTCGACACCGAGGAGGAGTGGGCCGAGGCGCGCGGTATCGTCATCGCCATCTGCCAGCAACGCCTCCGCATGCGCTACGAGATGTTCGGCCTCACCGTCGACGAAGCGCGTATCGCAGAGATCACCGAGGGGCAGATCGAGCCTCTCAACGTCTACGCCTGACCCGCCAGGAGGACCCCATGACCACGACGACCGCCGCCGACATGAAGGCCGAGATCCGCGCGCTGGGGCAGTGCTTCTGGGCCGGCGAGGCCGAGATCGCCCGCAATTTCCTCACCGCGCCGCACGAGCCCGCCGACCACGTCCACTGGCTGCGGCACCAGTGCTACCGCGAACTGCGCGGCCCAGGCCTGCTGAAGCGTGCGCACAGCCGCGTCCAGTGGATCATCGACAACGTGCGCGACACCCTTCCTGCCGCTGAGTCGAAGGAGGGCAGGGAGGTGTTCGAGTACCAGTTGGAGTCGCTGCGACAGGAGTTCACGCACTTCCGCCTCTTCGCCGACATCCTCGAGGACATTACGGGCGAGCCCGTGCGCATGGGCACGCTGGAGGGGCTGCGCCTCCCCGGCGACGATCGCATCGAGGCGATGCGCAGCCGCCTCATCGCCGAGGACCAACGCATCGCGCACATCGCCTACAGCTTCGCCGAGGGTGGCGGCGCAGGCATCTTCCACGCGGGCGCCGCCCTCGAGACCGACGACCCGCTCCTGCTCCGCATCCAGCGCGCCTCCCGTGTCATCTACGACGACGAAGTCGGCCACGGCGAACACGGCGTCGAGGCAGCCGAGAGCGCCCTCGATACCGAGGAGGAACTGCTCACGCTGCGCCGCATGCTGATGGAGATCTGCACGGAGCGCCTCCGCATGCGCTCCGAGATGTACGGCCAGGAGCCGGACGAGGCCCGCATCGCCGAGATCGCGAACGGGCAGATCGACCCGCTGCCGGCCATCTGATGGGACGCTTCGAGGGCAGGACCGCGGTCGTCACCGGCTTCGGCTCAGGCATCGGGCAGGCCGCCGCGCTCCTTCTCGCAGCCGAGGGCGCGAACGTCGTCGGCCTCTCGCGCAACGCGGGGGCGGGCGAGGCGACCGTCGCGGCGATACGCGGGCAGGGCGGTGCGGCGGTGTTCGTCAGCACGGACGTGCGCTCCGCGGATGAAGTCGAGCGCGCATTCGACGAGGCGGCGCGCCGCTACGGCGGCGTGGACATCGCCGTGAATGCGGCGGGCATCCGCGGGACCGGCCCGGTGACCGAGACGTCGCCCGAACGCTGGGCCGAGGTGGTCGACACCAACCTTACCGGCACGTACCTCGTCGCCCGCGCGGCCGCGCTCCGCATGAAGGAGCAGGGCAGAGGGGGCGCGATCGTCAACGTGTCAGCCATCTCAGGCTTTCGCGGCCCGTCCTCCCGCGCCGCATACGGAGCGGCCAAGGCGGGCGTCCACAACCTCACCGAGGCGATGGCGCTCGACCACGCGGGCGACGGCATCCGCGTCAACTGCGTTGCGCCGGGCCCGACGGCCACGCCGATGGTCGGCGAGATCACGCCCGAGATGCGCGCGGGGTTCGCGAAGCGCGTCCCGCTCGGCAGGATCGGCGAGCCGGAGGACGTCGCGGAGGCCATCGCCTACCTCGCCTCGGACGCCGCGAAACACGTCACCGGCGCCATCCTCCCCGTCACCGGCGGCGCCCACCTCAACGTCTGACGGACCACACGACTCCCCTTTCCCGTCGGTGGGAGCGGAATCGGGCTGAGGTTGGCGGAGCGGCGGGGCATATACTGAACGAGTCACGAGAAGACAACCAAGGAGCAACACACCACATGGACGAAGAACGCACCTGTGCCACCTGCATCTACCTCGACGAGCGCATGGACCCTGCATTCAGTGAGTACGCGGGGCTCTGCCGCTCCAACCCTCCACACGTCAACGAGGCCGGTATCGCGATATGGCCGTGGGTGCGCTCGACGGACTGGTGTGGCGAATGGGACGACGGTGAGGAAGACGACGACGACGAGGAGATCGACATAGGCTGACGCCTCGTCCTCACAACCAACGCCAACTGCAAGGCCACACGGGTCAATAGGTATACCTGATCGGATTGGCATTGCCTGGAGAGAAGTACCCCGGAACTGGCTGCTTCAAGTATTTTCGACGTATATCGTCAGGGGCGGGCCTTCCCATGAACTCCCACCTGCCCTCAACCTTGACCCTTTCACGATACGGTGGAGTGGTAAGTGCCTTATACCACCCGTTCGCTTCCCAGACCTCTTCTATAACGCCCTTGTAGACACAGCACACGTAGTCCGCCCTTTCAGCCCTGCTTGGATCCAGCTTCCATGTCCCACGCATTTGCTTGTACAACTCGTCCGGAGTGAACGTGCCGGGGTCGTACTTGGTACGGAGCAGCAGAAGCTTGTGGTCAATGGTCATCTATACCCCCAATTGGAAGAGGCCCCGGCGGTGCGCCGAGGCCTCTCTCGCTTGCTCGTTGCCTACACCCACGCCTAGCGCGGGTCTGACACAAAAGCGTGGTAGTGGCCGCCCTTCGAGACAGCGGGCAGACCGCTGACCGCCTTCTGCCACGACTCGCCGCCGTCCTCCGACCACAGCACCTCGCCGTGCGACGTCGCCGCGAACACCTGCACGACGCTGCCCGCCTCCTCCAGCGTCATCGCCTCGACGCTGGGCACGAACTTGTCGGTGAGGCCGGGGGCGTTCAGCACTTCCCACGTCTCACCCGCGTCGCGGGTGCGGGAGATGCGCGTCTCCGCCGTGCGGTTCTGGCGCCACGCGCCGGGGCTCTCCTGTCCCGCCGTCACCAGCATGTAAGACGGGTCGCTCGGCTTGTACACCAGCTGGTCCG
>DAOUHP010000093.1:0-10272 GCA_034428575.1 Dehalococcoidia bacterium
CGGTCATCGCCTATCACATCCTCAACACGCGCCAACCCTACAACGACTTAGGGGTCGACTACTTCGACACGCGCGACCACGAGGCGATCACCCGCCGTGCCGTACGTCGTCTGGAGTCGCTTGGGCACAAGGTCGTCTTGGAGGCTGCGTAGTGCTATTTTCACAAGAACGACAGGAGCGTTGCTTGACGCTCCGGAGGGCGCGGAGTACGCTGCGCCGCACTTGCAGGCCGGGACCGCGACTGCACCCAGGGAGGTGTCCATGCGTACCAGAGTTCTGTCGACGATCGGTCTTGGAGCCCTCCTCATCGCTCTCCTCGCCGCCTGTGGGGAGGACCCCACACCCACACCGACTGCTGTTCCCGCCACGCCGACGCCCACACCGGAAGCGATGCCGCACGAGCCCGTGACGCTGAACTTCCAGGGCACCGCTCGCACGTGGGGTGAGATCCTCGAGGGGATGAACAAGATCCTCGAAGCCAACGACAGCTTCATCGAGCGGATCACCATCCTGGACGTGAACCCCGACAACGCCATGCGCGCATGGGCGGACATGTCCGCGGAGGAACGGAAGTACACGCTCATCTACGGCCTCGAGAACAACGTGGACGTCAACGAGGCGGGACTGCACCCGATCTTCGCGGACTCGCCTCTCCCGTCCGGCCTGAAGGCCGTGATGTCCAACGGCCCGCTGGGCTGCTCCGGCCATGGCACGTGGGACGCCGACCTGCTGTCCCTCGCGGACACGGCCGGCAAGAAGGTGGACATGGACTCGGAGCCCATCGGTCCGGTCCGGGAAGAGATCATGCGCGGACTCGGCGTGCTCGACACGGCGGAGTTAACGTTCCTCGGCGCGGGCGCCCGCACCGTCGAGACGTTGAAGAACCGGAACGTCGACGTGGACATCATCCACCTCACCGGCGCGACCCGGCCCATTCCCCCGCACATCCAGATCCTCACCGAGGCGGAGACCTACATCGTCGACGCCACGAAGGAAGGGATCGACGCGGCCGTCCGCTCGAACCCGGACGTCTTCAAGTCGATGTACCCCTTCCCGCTCTACGAAGGCGACCTCGCCGAAGCGCTGGGGCTGAGCTACAACCCGGTGCGTGAGCCTGTCGTCTACTGCATCGGCGGGCAGAACCCGCACATCCTCGCCGGCGAAGAGGTCGACCCCGCGATCATCGAAGAGCTCGTCCGCGTGGTCCTGGAGAACAAGCAGGACTTCCACCAGTACGTGACGGGCGACGTGGCATCGCTCATCGACGGGCTGCCGCTGGTGGTGCGGCCCAAGAGCGGCTTCCACACCGGAGCGCAGGCCGCCTACGAGTCGCTCGGCGTGGCCTATGGCGTCAACGCGATGGTGGAGATCGAGCAGCGCAGGGCGCAGGAGCACGGACAGGAGCTCTACATCCCGGACTACCTGGAAGACCGGTTGGAGTGATACCGACCGCACCGCTGGGAGACTCCTGAACGATAACGGGCGTCTCCCAGCGTCCGGGGTCCTGGACCGTCAGCCAAGACAGGGAAGAGGACCATGCTCCAAGCCCTCAGGATAAGGTCGTGGACGGCGCTGGATGTCGGCATCGCGGTCTTCCTGGTGCTGATGCTGGCCTCCCAGATCATGCAGCGGTGGTGGATCCCGTCCGGCGACCGGTTCAACCTCATCCACATCACGCTTGCGGGCCTCATCGTCGTCCTCCGCCTCACCCAGCAGACCACGGGACCTCTCAAGTGGGTGCTCGGCGGAGTTGGCGGGGGCATCCTGGTCCTGGCATTCACCTACTTCTGGGAGCCCGCGAAGAGCCTCAGCGTTCGCAGCGCCATCCCGACCAACATGGACTTCGTGGTCGGCTGCCTGCTCCTCGCACTCGTCATCTACCTGGTCTACCGCTCGTTCGGACTCATCTTCGCAAGCCTGGGCCTGATCGCGGTGGCATACGCATTCCTGGCGGAGCACGTGCCGGCGCCGTTCACAGGCCCGCCGATCAAGGCGGAGTTCGCGCTGGCGCGCCTGAGCATGACCAGCCAGTTCACCGGCGTCATCGACACGGTGGCCCGGTTCGTCTGGTTCGTCATCTTCTGGGGCATGTTGGTCGAGGTGTCGGGCGCCGGTCGCGTCATCCAGCACCTGTCGCGCGTGATCGGCAGCAAGCTGGCGTCGGGGCCCGCGCTCGTCGCCGTCTTCGGCAGCGCGCTGGTGGGCAGCCTCACGTCGGCGGGCGGGTCCAACGTCGCCATCACCGGCTCGATAACGATCCCGATGATGAAGGAAGCCGGTTACTCCGGGAAGGAAGCTGGGGCCATCGAGGCCGCAGCCTCGACGGCGTCAGGCGTCACGCCGCCCATCATGGGCGTGGTGCCCTTCATCATGGCCGACGCCCTGGGCGTGCCGTACCTCACCATCCTCAAGATGGTCCTCCCCATCGCGCTCATCTGGTACCTGAGCGTCGCCGTCTATGTGCTGGCGGCGGGGTTCCGCCACGAGAACCTGCGCCGCGTGACGAGCACGCAACTGGCGTCGGAGCGCGTGCCGACGAACGAGGTCTGGCGCTCCGCCGCGCTGTTCGTCGTTCCGGTCGGGGGGTTGATCGTGTTCATCGTTCAGAACATCCCCCTGTCGACCGCCGTCTTCTACGCGTTCTGCCTGACCGTGGTGCTCGCCGTCGTGCTACGGGTGGAGAAGCGCCTCGACGTCTGGTGGCGGGGTATCCGCAACGCCGCGACGATGGCCAGCCGGATCGTCCTCGCTATCGTCGTCGTCAACGTGCTGGTCGACGTGATGAACTTCACCGGCATCGGGTTCCGCCTCGGCGACATCGTCTTCGACTTCAGCGGCGGCACGCTGCTCTACGCCGGGCTGCTGGTCATGCTGTTCGGCGTGATCCTCGGCGCAGGCCTGCCGCCGCTTGTCGTCTACTTCGTCATGATCGTGACGTTCAAGCCCGTGTTCTTCGCGTTCGACCTGCCGGACTCGGTGACGCTCTTCACGGCGTTCTACATGGGCATCCTCGCCAACATCTCGCCGCCCACGGCCCCGGCCGCACTCGTGGCAACGGGTCTGTCCGGGGCGGGTTTCTGGGAAACGTCCATGGAGTCGATGAAGATCGCGGCAGCGGCGTTCTTCATACCGTTCATCGTGCTCGTCGCGCCCGAGGTGCTGCTCGGCGCGCCGGAGATCGACCCGGTCTCGATACTGCGTTTCCTCCTCGTGATGGGGGCGATATTGCTGTCGCTTGCCGTTCTGTCGGCCGCACTGGCAGGATGGTTGGGGATACGTCTGAACCTCAAGATGCGGGCCGCGCTCTCGGTGGTCCCGTTCATCATGTACTTCGGTCTCTACAACGACCTCGAGTATCTCCTGTGGCTGACGATGCTCGTGAGCTTCCTGAGCTTCGCGGCGGGCGCCTTCCTGTTCCGTGTCCAGCGGCAGAGGGGGCTCCGCGCCGTTGCCGCCTGAGCCGCGCCCCTACCCATGCTGAGCGGAGCCGGAGGCGCAGTCGAAGCATCTCTCGGGTGCGCGCCTCGCCTAGACGAACCTTCCCCGAGAGATTCCTCGGCTCCGCTCGGAATGACAACCCCCCCGAAGGCATCCCCCCCTAACTCTGACAGTTCCGGCCCCGCCCCTCGCTGTTGTTGACACCCAACCCGGCCAAGACTAGCCTGCCGACAGCGAAGCGCACTGGCCGCCCTCAGCATGTCCCTCTCGCAGAGCCGGAGTTCATGGAGAAGCAGACCATGATGGACATCAGACAGTTCGCGCAACCCGAGTCAGGAACGATCAGCCCGGTCATCTTCTCAGACGTGGATGTCTACGAGCGCGAGCTGGAACAGGTGTTCACTCGCTGCTGGCTGTACGTCGGTCACGAGTCCACGGTGCCCAATACAGGCGACTACCTGACCAACTATATGGGCGCCGACGAAGTGATCGTCGTACGCGACCCGAACAGGCAAGTCCGGGTGTTCCTCAACAAGTGCAGGCATCGGGGCAACAAGGTCTGCTTCTTCGACAGGGGCAATGCGCGTTCGTTCACATGCACGTACCACGGCTGGCAGTACGACACGGAGGGCCGCCTGTTCGGCGTGCCTTTCTACGAAGACGCGTACCTGAGCCAACTGAAGCGGGAAGTGAACGGACTGGTCGAGGTCCCCAGGGTGGCATCCTACAAGGGGTTTATCTTCGCCTGCTGGGACCCCCTTGTGGTGTCGCTGGACGATTACCTCGGCGACATGCGGTACTACCTCGACCACCTGGTTATCCACGAAGAGATAGGTGGCATCGAGGTCGTAGCCGGCAAGCAGCGCTACATCATGCCGACCAACTGGAAACTCCTCTCCGACAATTTCGCTTCGGACAACTACCACACACCCACCAGTCACGCCTCCGCCATGAAGGTCTACGCGGAGAATGAGCGGATGCGGCGGGACCGCCCCACCGGGGAGAACTTCCAAGTTGCGGTTGGCTACCCTTCAGGCGTGCCCCACGCGTACGCGGGCCTGCGGTTCTACCCCACCTTCGACGAGGCCCTCCAACGCGACCTCAGGAATGCCGAGGAGCTCGGTCCGGAGGCCGTGGACTGGGTGAAGGAGCGTTACCACCGGGCGGAGCTGCACTGGGCGGACGAGCCCATCACGGTGCAGGCCGGCACAAACTCGAACATCTTCCCCAATCTCTCCATGATCACGGCCTCGGCCGGCGCCCTGGAGGCACGAGGCATCATCCAGTGGCATTCCAAGGGACCGTTGCTCACCGAGGTATGGCAGTGGGCGGCAGTCGACAAGGAAGCGCCGACGGTGGTCAAGGAGGCCGCCATCCGCAAGCTGATGGCCGGGCAGGCGGCGGCGGGCATGATCGCACCCGACGATTCCGAGAACTTCGAGCGCTCGACCGACAACCTCGCCTCGCACATGACCAAGCTCCAGCCTTTCGACTACACGATGGGGCTGGGCTTCGAGTCGAGTCATCCCCGGCAATCCGAGTGGGAGGCCGCGGGTTTCACCGACATGCCGGGCCTCATCGGGCCCTGGATGTCAGAGGTAAGCCAACGCCAGTACTACCGCTATTGGGCGCATCTCCTGACCGGTGAGTGAGATGGCCAGTCCCCTCGACGCCCAGCCCGAGGTGGAGCGTTTCCTGTACTACGAGGCGCTGTTGCTCGACGAGGGCCGCTTCAACGAGTGGCTCGATCTGTTGACCGACGACATCCGCTACCTGATGCCCACCGCGGAGTCGGTGCAGGGCGAGGCCGACGGAGCGGCCCCGGGAGTAAGCCTGAGCTACATGGACGAGGGCAAGGAGATGCTTGCCCTTCGCGTACGGCAACTGGACACAGGGCTGCGGCACGTGGAGGTGCCCGCCTCGTTGACACGGCGCCTCGTGACCAACGTGCTGGTGACCGGCGCTCCCGCGGACGACGAACTGAGCGTGGCTTCCAACTTCCTCGTATTCCAGATCCGGCACGCGCGCCATGAGAGCCAGTTCTCCGGCGCACGCCGGGACCGCCTCCGCAGGGTCAACGGCGAGTGGAAGCTGTGCGAGCGCACGATACTCGTGACCCAGCCGGTGCTGCCGCGCGCAGTTTCCATCTTCTTCTAGGGACTGCCCACGACCCGGAGTCCACCGTTCCCCAGGCTTCCGCCCGCTAGGAGTCGTACGCCTCATCGAGGTCGGCCGGCATCGTCGTGTCCGCCCACGTCTCGTAGCCGCCGAACCCGTGCTCCTCGTTCCATTCCATCACCGGGAACATCCTGCCCGTGATGCCGCTGCCGTCCTGACAGGCAAGGTATCGGGCTATCGGCACGATGTGCTCCGGCACGACCGGGCGGATCCCAGGGCTGATCCCTGCCGCCACGCGAGCCCGCATCGTGTCATCGAACCATGCCCCTCTGCTGTGGCCGGGGATGAGGATGTTGACCGCAACGTTGTGCTGCCTCATCTCCTCGGCGAGATAGAAGCTCATGGCAGCGACCGCCGCCTTGGTCGCCTGGTACGGCATCTCCTGCGACCATGGACGCAGCGCCGTAAAGGCGGCCCCGCGGGAAAAGTTGAGGATGCCGCTGCTCACGACGTTGATAACGCTCCCGCGCCGCTTCTCGATCATCGGCTGAATAAACCGGCGCGTCACCCTGAGTGGTCCCATGAGGTTCACGCCCAGCATCGTTTCCCAGTCCTCGTCGGTTGTTTCGAGCGTCGTCCGCTTCCCGGTGGGGGTCAGGAACGCGGTGACCAGCGCGGCGTTGTTGATGAGGACGTCGACGGTGCCGAACTCACTCAGCGTGGCCTCGTACGCGTCGCCTACCTGCACGTTGTCGGAAACGTCCATCTCGAGGACGAGAGCTCCCGCATCCTCGATCCGGGCTCGGAGGTCTTCGGCCCCCACCCATGATCTGTCCGTGGCGACAACCTTCGCGCCCGATGAGAGGAACCCCTCCACGTATGCCCGGCCCATCCCCCTTGCGGCTCCCGTCACTGCAACCACTCGCCCCTGGAGTTCATCCTGTGATCGAACCATCTCCCGGCTCCTCTCTCCTGACGCTCCATTCCCAGCCTCACGGTGGAAGTATATGCACAGTCGAAGGCGACGTGGGGACATGATGGGTCACGCGTCCTGTCTGCTACACTCGCGCCGGAAGCCCGGATGCGTAACGAAGCAGCGAGGAGGGCCGCGGCATGACCAACTCTCAGTCACCGAGTGAGCAGGACGACTGGCAGACCCGAAAGACGCCTTACGAGAGGTGGGTCCACCAGCAGGGGGTCCCCGTCATCGAGGGGTACGGCGTGGCAGACCCGTTCCAGCAGGAGTTCGCCCACTGGGACCGGATAGGCGCTGACGCGTACTTCGTGGTCATGAAGGGCATGGAGGGGATCACCGGACAGTACGCCGTACGCCTCCCCGCCGGTCAGAGTACGAAGTGGGAACAGCACCTGTACGAGAAGGTGGTCTACGTCTACAGCGGCAGGGGCGCGACGTCGGTGGAAGACTCCACCGGGAAGCAGCAGCACTTCGAGTGGAAAGAAGGCAGCGTCTTCGCCATCCCCCTCAACACGCGCCACTCCATCAGCGCGGTCGAGTCGTGCGAATACGTCGCCTGGACGACCGCTCCGATGGTCTTCGACCTCTTCTATGACGAGAACTTCGTCTACGACAACCCCTACGCATTCCGCGACCGGTTCGACGGGCAGGACGACTACTTCAGCAAGGAGACCCGCGAGGGCCGCTACTGGGAGACGAACTTCATCGCGGACATCCGCATGGCCCGCATCGACCCTGCGGAGTGGCGGGGCGCGGGGACGAACCTCTCCATGTTCGAGATCGCGAACAACAGCCTCATCTGCCACCTCGCCCACTGGCCGGCGGGCCGCTACATGCTGGCGCACTACCACGGAGGCGGCGCCATCCTGCAGATCGTCCAGGGCGAAGGGTTCAGCCTGATGTGGTCGAACGAGTTCGGCGAGCGGCCTTTCGAGAACGGTTACGGCGACAAGGTCGTGCGCATCGACTGGAAGGTGGGAAGCTCGTTCAGCCCCCCGACCAACTGGTACCACCAGCACTTCAACACGAGCCCGGACGCGGCGCTCCAACTTGCGCTGCGGAACGGGAGCATGAAGAACCCGCTGGGGATCAGGCACGCGCACGCGGCGGCGTTCACGTCGACCATCCCGCTGGACCGCGAGGACCCTGCGATACGGCAGATGTACGAGGAAGACGTCGCGCGGAAGGGCGTCGCGTCGACGATGCCGAGCGCCTAGTTCCCGGGAGCAGCCTCGGCGGCGCCTGGCGTGGCAGACCACCCTCACGCTAACCCTCTCCCAGAGGGAGAGGGGATAAGGCTGCGCAGGATGCGAGGTTGCGCGCTAAAGCGCGGGCCTCCGCAGGAACGACGGCCACGGCGCGGTTGTGAGCGGCGCAGGCGTCATGCTATGCTGATGCGCGGCGTCCCGATATGGGGCGCTGTTATTGTGCAAGGGGACCCTCACTCCGGCCCTCTCCCAGAGGGAGAGGGAGAAGGTCTGGATTCCCGCTTTCGCGGGAATGACGGAAGATGCGGGAATGACGGATGAAACGGGAACGACGGGAGAGTCATGCACCTGGTGATTGACGGACACGGCTGCGACGTCGAGCAGCTGTCGGACCCGGAGCGCGTCCGCCGCTTCCTGGACGAGTTCCCGGACCGCATCAGCATGACCAAGATCGTTCCCCCCGCCGTTTACACCTACCGCGGCCCGACGCCGGAGGACTGGGGCGTGTCAGGGTTCGTCATCATCGCGGAGAGCCACATCAGCGTGCACACCTTCCCGGACAGGGGTTACATCAACATCGACGTCTTCTCGTGCAAGGAGTTCGACGCCGACGACGCGATGTCGCAGGTCGGCGAGTTCTTCTCCATGTCCGACATCCGCAACTGGGTGCTGGACCGGGGGCTGGAGCACCTCGACCCTGCCACCGCGAAGCAGGTGGTGGAAGAAGAACGGGAGACCGTCCGCCAGCGCGTGTGACCCGCAGCCCTGACGCGGCGCTCACCCCGGGGTAGTTCACAACCTACGTCTCCTGAGAGATACTTCGACTCCGCCTGCGGCTCCGCTCAGCATGACAAGCCACCCTCACCCTGACCCTCTCCCAGGGGGAGAGGGGACAGCAGGAGAGCCGCCATGACCGAGGGCGAGACCCTTCGACAGGCTCAGGGTGAGCGGAATGAGTGATGCCGAGCAGCCCGCCCTCCCCGACACGTTCCTGATACTCGACCCGGACGAGCATGCGCTCGAACGTTCGCGGTGCGTCGTGCTGCCCGTCCCGTACGAGGAGACAACGAGCTACCGCAAGGGAACGCGGCGCGGCCCCGAGGCGATCGTCCGTGCGTCCGGCGAGATGGAGGACTACGACACAGAGCTCGGATATGAACCATGCCGGGTCGGCATCCACACCGCGCCCGCGCTGGAACCCAACGAGGGGCCGGAGGCGATGGCGGGCCGCGTACGGGAAGCGGTCGCGCACTACGCCGCTCAGGGCAAGCTCGTGGGGATGCTCGGCGGCGAGCACTCCATCACGTCGGGGGCGGTGGCTGCGCTCGCTGAGCGGCATCCCGGTCTGAGCGTCCTCTTCTTCGACGCCCAGGCCGACCTGCGGGACGACTACCAGGGCTGGGCGCACAGCCACGCCTGCGCCGCGCGGCGCGTCCTCGACCACGCGGCGAACCTCACGCTCGTTGGCGTGCGCAGCATGACCGGTGAGGAGGCCGCGTTCGCGCAAGAGCGGGGCGTTGCGCTCTTCCCGCGCGGCCCCGAGCCGATCGCGGAAGTCGACGCCATCGTCGACACGCTCGGCGAGGACGTCTACGTCTCGTTCGACCTCGACGTATTCGACCCGTCGTTCATGGCCGCAGTCGGCACGCCGGAGCCGGGCGGCATGGGGTGGTGGGAGGCGCTCCGCATCCTGCGGGCCGTGAGCGAGCGCCGCCGCATCGTGGGGTTCGACGTGGTCGAGCTCGCGCCGGACGAGGGGCCGGAGGCGTGCGCGTACACAGCGGCGAAGCTCGTCTACAAGCTTTTCGCCTACGCGACGGCGGGGGACAGCCCCACACCCCACACCGCCGGGTTACCCTCACCCTAACCCTCTCCCCTCGAGGGAGAGGGAACCGAACAGGGCGCCCACCACCCACCACCACGGGCTACGGGGTTGCGCGCTAAAGCGCGAGCCTCCGCAGGAATAGCCCAGGGCCTTGTCAGGCCGTGTAAGAGAAGGAAAATAGGGAGGCGACAGACCACGCTCGCCCGTACTTGCCAGCCGCGTAGCGCAGTACACGGCAGGACGCGCCCCACCCTTCCACTCCGCCCCGTGTGGCCTGCCCGGCCACTCTGGATTCCCGCCGGTGCGGGAATGACGGGGGCCTCTTTCACAGGAATGGCGAGGAAGGCGCGAACGACGGACAAGGGCGTATGCTGGATGCCGACGCGATGAGCGGAGCGTGGGACGAGCGGAGCATGAACGGATGACGCCTGAACAGACGGTCTACATGGACCACGCGGCCACCACGCCGGTGCTGCCGGAGGTGGCGGAGGCGATGCGCCCGTTCTTCACGGAGCGGTACGGCAACCCGTCCAGCATCTACGCGCTCGCGCAGCAGGCTCGGCAGGCGCTCGATGAGGCACGGGAGCGGTGCGCGCGGGTGCTCGGGGCGAGGCCGGGCGAGGTCGTCTTCACGAGCGGCGGGACGGAGTCCGACAACGCGGGCATCATGGGCCCTGCCCTCGCGCTCAAGGAGCGTGGGCGGCACG
>DAOUHP010000094.1:0-10435 GCA_034428575.1 Dehalococcoidia bacterium
CGCATCCTGCACACGGCCAGCTTCCTGACCGGCCCGGCGTACGACCGCCCGCTGGCGGCGGCGCAGACGATGGTCATCGGCACGCTGAACGTGCTGGAGGCCGCCCGAGCGCTGAAGGTGGAGCGCGTGGTGCACGTGAGCACCGGCAAGACCGTGCCGACCGCGCGCCAGTTCGCGGAGGCGGCGGGCTCCGGCAACGTGAAGATCATGCCGGACCCGTACACGAGTCATAAGGTCGCCACGGAGTTGCTCTGCAACGACTACCGCGGGCTGTACGACATGGACATCGTCGTCATCTACCCGGGCCAGCTGTTCGGGCCGGGGTACGACTTCGCGGGCGGCTTCGGCCGCGCGCTCAAGCCCATCGTCGAGAAGTCGCTGCGCGGTGAGCCGGTGGTGCTCGACTCGTGGGACGCGGCTGCCGTCTCGACCCCGCGGGAGCTCAACCCGACGCCGCCCATCCGCACGGTGCCGGTGATGTACGCCTCCGACGCGGGCCGCGGCGAGATGATGGCGACCCTCGCGGACGCGCTGCCCACCAACCTCTACCGCCTCCAGTCCAAGGAGGAGCTGACGATGTATGAGATCACGCAGATCATCATGCGGCTCATACCCGGCTCCTCGATCGAGGCGCCGGAGCCCGAGGTGCGCGGCGGGCCCATCGACCCCGACTCGCCCGCGAACCGGGACTTCGGCTTCGCACCCGAGTACGACATGGAGGCTGGCCTCCGCGAGTACATCGACTTCCTGCAGAACGGGAGGTATCGCCGTCTGCTCGGCGCCTAGCCGATGAGGCAACCGCCGCAAGGGCAGAGCAGCGGGGAGCAGACGCCGGGGCTGCTCAGCAGGGAAGCGCTGCCGGTATTCTCCGCGTTCTTCCTCTGGGGTTTCGGCACGGGAGCGCTCTGGATGGCGCGACCGCTCCTGGCGTTCGACCTGAGCGACTCTCTCTTCCTCGTCGGCCTCGCCTCGGCGTTCAGCGCCGCGCTACGGACGATCGGGGGTCCGCTGGCGGGAAGCCTCGCCGACCGGCTGGGCCGCCGTCCGGTGGTCGTGGCCGGCGCGGTGCTGCACGGCGGCGCCGCCGCCTTGCAGGCGTTCACGGACAGCTTCACCGTCTTCCTGGGGCTCGAGCTCATCTCCGGTTTCGGGGTGGCCGTGTGGATGACCGGGTCGGCCGCGCTGCTGGCGGACTTCACGCGGGTGACCAACCGGGGCCGCGGCGTCGCCCTGCGGAACACGTCCATGCGGCTGGGCATACTCGCCGGGCCGGTGGCCGGAGGGATCATCGCGGCGGCGTTCGACATCCGCGCGGTCTTCATCTTCATCGCGGTGACCAAGGTCTTCATCGTGGCTGTCGTGTGGCTCCTGATCCGGGAGACGCGGCAGGCCCCGACTCCCGTTCCGGAGACAACGGAGCATCGCGCGCAGCGGCGACCGCGGCTGGACGTGTCTGTCTTCAGGACGCGCAACTTCCTGATGCTGAGCGTGGTCACGCTCGCGGTGGGCCTGGTCACGGCGGGGCCGGGCGCGTTCCGCACGTACTTCCCCGTGCACGCCGAGGACGTGGGGCTGAGCGTCTCGGAGATCGGGGCTGCGATCAGCCTGTCCGGCGTGCTCGCGACGCTCGCGGCGATGCCGGCTGGTGGACTGGCGGACTGGTGGGGACGCAGGCCGATGCCCCTGGCCGGGCTCGTGGCGATGGCGGCAGGACTGTTCCTGACCTCCGGCATGGAGGCCCTGCTTATGGCCGTCGTGGTGGCGGGCGCGTTCAGCATCGGCGAGGTGACCGGCACGAACACGCTCCAGACGTATGCCATGGACCTGGCGCCGGTGGACAAGCGGGGCTATTTTCTGGGGACGTGGCAGGCGACGATGGACTTCGGTCACCTGATCGGTCCGCTCCTCGTGGGCGCGATCGCCGTGCCGTTGGGGATCCCCGCGGCGTTCAGCATCGTCGGAGGCGTGCTGCTGTGCGCCGCCGTGTTCCTTGCCGTCTCGAGGACAGCCACGACCCGTTCCCCGGCAGGCGATACGCCGCCGCCCTAGCGCGGCGTTCCCCGCCGGGTGCGCGCCGGCCTACTGGCGTGTCGTCCAGTTTCCCGCGTGGATGCTCTCGATGATCGAGTTCATCACGTCGAACATGAACTTGGCTGCGTCGGGGCGCCCGTCCTCCCGTCCGATGGTGGCGTGCGAGTACCCGGTGCCGGTCACCATCACCTGGATCTTGCCGTCCGCTTCCGGCGGGGCCTGCCCGCCGATGACCGGGATGCGCAGGCCGGAGCAGACGTCCGCGTAGATGTCCGGTGTTACGTTCGTGAGGTCGATCATGGCGGCGCCAGCTTCCTCGATCTTGTGCGCCCACTTCTGGATGTACTCGTGTACCTCGGGGCCGCCCTGGATCCCGCGGGCCGCTCCCTGGGTCGGGAAACCGATCTGCGGATAGGCGTGCAGGCCGACCTCCTGGACGGCGTGTACCTCGTCGAAGAGCTCCTCTTCGTGCGTCCGGATGTCTATCTTCACCATGTCCACGCCCGCCTCTTCCTTGAACCGCTTCGCAGCGGCGGCCACCGCCTCCACTCCGGCTGCCGAGGGGACGGTGGGCATGTCCACGCTCACGATCGCTCGCTCCCGACCGCGCACGACCGCCCGCGCGAACGGGATCATATCGTCGACCGTGCACTCGTCGACGTGGTCGTGGCCAAGCATGTTCCTCCCCAGGCTGTCGCCGACCGACAGCACGTCCACGCCAGCCATCTCGCATATCTTCGTCATCTGGTACTCGTAGACGACCGCCGCGGCGATCTTCCGGCCGTTGCGCTTCATCTCATGCAGGTCTTCAACCGTGAGCATAGCCATCGTCTTCTCCTTCGTATGCGCCGCACCCCTTGCTCAGGGCAGCGGCAGATCGACCCATCCTCCCCGGGCAAGCGAAAGCGCCGACGCTTCCAGGAACTCGATATTCCTGACGCCGTCCTGGAACGTGTCGCTCTCCCCCACGTCCTCTCCGCGAACGAGGCGCACGAAGTCCTCCTCCGCATGCCACGTCTCTTCCAACCCGGCAGGGACCGGCATCGGAACCAGCCCGTCGTCGCCCTTCCGGGCGCCCATCAACTCACCTCTCCGGGGGTAGACCAACGTCCCCTCTTCCCCGTAGATCTCGATGCGCTCCTCGGCGAAGAGGGTCACGCCGCTCTGGATGCAGGTGACCGTCGCGCCCCCTGGCATCTCGGCGATGACCGTCAGGGCATCCGGCATCTCGACGTCGATGGGGTCTCCTCCCGGCCCGTCGGCGCGCTGCGGCGTGAACGTGCGGCCCCACGCGAGGACCCGCTCAGGGTCGCCGAACCAGGGCCGGAGCACGTCCCAGTCGAGGCCGAGGTGCAACGGGTTATCCGCCCCGAACATCCGGTGGTCCTGTCGACGTTGCAGCGGCGCCGATCCGTCCGCGTAGTCGGGGACGAGGTAGTGGGCGAACACCTGGCGCAGTTGACCCACATAGCCGTCATCCAGCAGGTTCTTCACGTACCGGCGCGCCCGTTCGTAGGACATCGGCGGAACCAGGCGGGCCTTGACGCCCATCTCCTCGGCCTTGTGCTGCATCTCCCGCGCTTCGAGAAGGCTCGTGGCCATCCGGGTCTGGCACAGCACGTGCTTCCCGGCGTCGAGCGCGCCCATGACGGCCTCGTGGTGGAAATAGGGCTGCGTCCCGACCAGTACGGCGTCGACGTCTTCCCGCGCCACCAGTTCCCGCCAATCGCCAACGGCGGATGGGATGCCGAACTCCGCCGCGACCCGCTCGGAACTCTCGATACTGCGGTTGGCGACGGCTACGACCTCTACTCCGTCGATCGCGAGCAGGTTGGGAAGCAGGCGCCGGCGCGTGAAGCCTCCTGCGCCGACGATGCCGATGCGAACGGTCTCAACCATGCTCCCTCCTGTCCCCAGGCCTTGGCCTGCCCCGCAGCAGCCGGCGCGGACGCGTTTTGGCCGGGAAAGAGAATCCCCGGGCGACCGAATCGTAGCCTTCCTCCGACCGAAGTTCAACGCGAGACCGTTCCTGCGCCGGGAGGCGAGCGTGACGCCATCTGCCCCGAACGCCGATTGACACGAGCAGGGCCCCGTCGTACCGTCCGGCGCAGCATCGGGTTGCGCTTCCCTGCCCGCGTCCGCTCGGTGCATCCGTAGGGGAGCGCCGGACCCTCGCTCCCACCGCCTCGGCCCGGAACGGCGCCACCGCAATTGTAGAGCGAGAGGCCTCTTCATGCGGGTAAGAGCGCGGACGCCCAGGAGGACAACCCATGGTGACAGGATCCGCTCTTCCCGAGGTGGTGGACTTCTGGCGCAACCACGCTTACGACGGCTGGTTGGCGAAGCAAGACGTACCGGTCCACACCGGGTACTACATCGAGGACGCCCGGACGCTGGAGCGAGGTTGGTGGTCCCTGCGCGGATGTCCGGCCGCCGTGATCAGCCTGGAAGGCCACCGCGGGATCGAGCACGTTCACGTACTGGAGATACCGCCCGGTGAGACCCTTCCCCCGTTCCGCATGGCGCTGGAAGAGGTCATCTACGTCTTCGAGGGCAACGGCATAGCGAACGTCTGGGCCGAAGGACAACCGAAGATCACCTTCGAGTGGCAGAAGCACAGCCTGTTCCGCATCCCGGTCAACTACACCTACGAACTGAGCAACGCGAGGGGCGACCGGCCTGCGCTGACGCTCCACGTGAACCTGCTGCCGATGGCCATGGGCACGAACCCCAGCGAGGACTATTTCTTCAATAATCCGTACGTGGACCTCGGCCAGCTCTATGGGAACGAGGCGAAGTTCTACTCGGCGGCGGCTCGCCCCGTGCAACTGTCGGGGCAGGCGAGTTTCTCGTCGGGGGCCCGGTCGATGGGTTACGAGCCGACCGCCGGTGCAGGCACGTTGGCCGGAGACGGGCGGTCCTCCAGCCGCAGCAGGGTGCGCTGGTACGGAAACTTCTTTCCCGACCTGTCAGTGTGGGACAAGCTGGAGGCAGGCGGAAGCGCGGGCCGCCTCTCCTACCGGGGTGGCATCTTCTTCCCCGGCTCGGCGTTCAGCACCAGCCTCATGGTGCTTCCCTCGCGCAGGTACCGCGCTGCCCACCGGCACGCGGCAGGCGTCACCATCGTCGGCATTCAGGAGGCCGACGGGTTCGTCCTCATGTGGCCTGAGGGTGGGGACTACCTCGTTGCGCCGTGGAAGGAAGGCGCCGTGTTCGTCCCCCCCTACCACTGGTACCACATGCACTTCAACTCCGGCCCCGTCGAGAACAGGCAACTCCGCATCCGCGCGCCGCGGCCGGGAGCGAACCCCTCCGCCGACCCGAAACGCCTGATCCCATTCGCGGAACAGGACCCCTGGATCCGGCAGAAATTCGAGGAGGAACTGGCCAAACGCGGGCTCACCTCCCTGATGCCGGAGGAGGCGTACACGAACCCCGACTTCGAGTGGGACGAGGAGTGGCTGAAGGAGGACTGAACGTGTCTGGCGGGCCCTGACGCCGTCACGGGCGAGGCAGAACCGGCCGCGGTCCACCTGACCCCGCGCCGCAGACAACAGAGGAGGTGCAGCAATGGCGGAGATCGTTCTGGGGATCGGCGCGTCTCACGGCCCGACGATCCAGTCGCAACCGGAGGACTGGCTGAGGCTTGGACAGAAGGACATGGAAGACCCGCGTTACGACTTCGACGCGGTGCTCGCGGCAGCCTCGCCGGAGATCGAGCGGGAGCTCGAACCGGCGAAACTCCAGGAGCGCTACGAGGCCATCCAGCGCGCCATCGAGTCGATGTCCAACGTGCTGCAGGAGACCGCGCCGGACGCAATCGTGTGCGTCAGCAATCCCCACGGGGTGCCTCCGCAGGACCGGATGGAGCCCGTGTTCGGCATCTACATGAGCCACACGGAGTCCAGGGTTGAGCGCTCCGGACATCAGACGAGTGGGCGCCGCAAGCCCCCCGAGCCTCAGCCGACCTTCACGCAGGTGGAGCCCTACTCCATCTGCCCGGAGCTCGCGGACCGGCTGATGCACTGCCTGATCGCCGACGGCATCGACGTGGCGAGTTGCTTCCAGTCCGACCCCACTGCCGGCATCGAAGGCCCATTCACGTTCGCCTACGACATGTTCCTCCCCGACCGCACCACTCCCGTGGTGCCGTTCCTGCTCAGCCGCTACCTGCCGCACCAGGCGACGTCCGCGCGGTGCTACACGGTGGGGCAGTCCATCCGCCGCGCCATCGAGTCGTGGGACAGCGACATGCGCGTCGCCATCATGGCGTCCGGGGGACTCAGCCACCAGATCATCGACGAGGAGCTGGACCGCCAGGTCATAGAAGCGCTCCTCCACAAGGACGTCGAGACGCTGAGCTACCTCCCGCGGGAGCGCCTCAACCGCGCCCCCGGCACACCGGAGATCCTCAACTGGGTCGTCCTCGCAGGCGCCGTGGACAACATGGACATGACGCTGATCGACTACCTTCCCTGCTACCGCTCCATGGCCGGCACCGGCCACGGGGTGACGCTCGCCTACTGGCGTTAGGAACGCAGGATCAAAGGAGCACTGCGATGAGTTACGACGGGCACGTGGTCGTGGACGCTGACTGCCACCTCCGCGAGTACTGGGAGCTGGACAGAACGTACAAGGACACGATGGACCCCGAATACCGGGAGAAATACGCCCGGTTCAGCGCAGCCGTCCGCTCCAGGCAGACCAAGCCTGGCGACGTTGGATTCACACCGCTCTTCTGGCCGCGACTCCCCGACCGCCCACTGGGCCTGAACGAGGCATTCGACCTCGCGGACCCGGCGCTGCCCCAGGACCGGCCGCAGCGACCGCCCCCCACCGTCACCGGCAGGGGGTACGACATCGATCCCGCGTGCAACTGGGACCCGTCGATACGCCTGCGCGACATGGAGATTGCAGGCGTCGACGTCAGCTTCATCTTTCCCAGCCAGGCCGACGGGTTCTGCACGTTGGGTGACGTCGGGTTCGAGAGCGCTCTGCATCGGGCCTACCACCGCTTCATGAGCAACTACTGCGCCGCCGGCGACGGTCGGCTCTGGTGGATGGGGGTCCTGACGATGCGCGACCTTCCGGAAAGCATCGCTCAACTCGAATACTGGGCGAAGGAGGACCCCCACTTCGCCGGCGTGCACCTCCCGCGGGCCTGCCCCGATGGCCGTATGCTCGATAACCCAGGGCTCTATCCCCTCTACGCGGCGTGCCAGGAGCTCAATCTGCCTCTCTGGGTGCATGGCGGCGCTAACCGGCCCCCGCTGACCCCGTGGGTCCACGCTCCCAACGGCCTTTACCACGCCATCGGAGGACAGTACGCCCTGACTGCCCTGGTGGGCGGCGGGGTATTCGATCTGTTCCCCGATCTCCGCATCGGTCTATTCGAGAGTTTCGGGGGCTGGATGCCCTACCTCATCGAGAAGCTGGACGACGGCTTCACGCCGGGCTCCGCCGTCACGCCAAGGATGAAACGCACCGCTTCCGAGATCGTGGCGAGCGGACAGCTTTTCGTTTCCGTCGAGGCCGACGAACACCACATCCCCTACGCCGTGCAAACCCTCGGGGAACACCTCTGGTTGTTCTCGACCGACTATCCCCATGGTGGCAGTCCCTGGCCGGAAGGAGTGTCGTTGATCGCGGATCAGGAGATGCCCGAGAGCGCCAAGGTCAAGCTGCTGGGAGAGAACGCGCTCAGGTTCATGCCTCAACTGGCCGGCGTGGTCCCATCGCTCACAGGCGTCGGCGCAGAGGGAGGCCTGGAGCGAACCCGCTAAGCTCGACGGAGGAGAGTTCATGGTCGACCCCACTGCGGAAGTAAAGATATCTGCCGACGCCCATGTCGCCGAGCCGCTGGACCTGTGGCAGGAGCGGATGCCGGCCCGGTACCGTGACCGCGCTTTTCGCTGGCCCGGCCAGAGTTATGGCAAGGGACAGTACCGGCGCGAGGGCGGCTGGGACCCGGCCGCCCGGCTCAAGGACATGGCGGCCGACGGCGTGGTAGCGGACGTTCTCTATCCCACGCGAGCCAAGAGCGTGTTCCGGCTCGACTACGAACCAGAGATATCGGAGGCCGCCGCACGTGTCTACAACGACTGGCTTATCGAATACTGCCAGGAGGACCCGGAGCGCCTCTGGGGACAGGCGCTCTTGCCTCTCTGGAATATCGAGAACGCCGTCGTCGAGATGGAGCGGTGCCGGAATGCGGGGCTTGTGGGCGTCACTACGTGGCTCGTCCCGCCGGAGTCCCTGCCGTTCTCGTCAGACCACTATGAGCGTTTCTGGGCTGCCGCCGAGGACACCGATACGCCGGTCAGCATGCACATCAACAACGGGTTCGGCCCGTACACCGAAGCGGCAGAGTCTGTCCGCACGCGCAACGCTGGAGACGCGCTGGCCGTCCTGAGCTTCACAGCGACCGGCCACAAGAAGATCGCGGCCGACACTCTGACCGACATCATCTGTTCCGGCGTGCTCGAGCGGCACCCCCGCTTGAAGGTCATCGTCGCCGAGACCGAGGTCGGGTGGGTCCCGTTCTGGCTCGAGGAACTGGACAAACGGCTTCGCCGCAAGGGGGAGCTTCCGCTCCAGCCCAGCGAGTACTTCTACCGTCAGTGCTACGCGACCTTCAGCGACGATCCTGTCGGGGGACAGTTGCTCTCCCGCTGGGGGGCGGACAGCTTCCTGTGGGCGAACGACTACCCCCATCCCGGCACCGGCGACACGTGGCTCTTCTCGGGAGCGATCATCGAGCGGGACCTCGGCCACCTACCCACGGAGACGCGGGCGAAGGTTGTCCGCGAGAGCGTCGCCGCGCTCTACAACAAGCCTGTGCCGGAGCCCATGCCTGCACCCTCCGAATACGACGAGTCGATGAAGGATTGGTGTGCGGAGCGGGACGGGTACTACGTCGGCATCTCCTGAGACACCGCGCTGGGTTGGGTAGGCTCTATTCAGCCTGCCACGAAGCGGGAGAACGCCTCGTTGCCGAGAAGACGTCCCTCCTCTGTCAGCCGCAGCGCGTCTCCTGCCCACTCCAGCAGGCCCAGTTCGATGCACTCCGCCGTAGGGCCGGGAAAGGCGTCGGAGATGCCCTCGCCGAATCGTGCGCGGAACACGCCGTCCGCGACGCCTGCGTTGAGGCGCAGGCCCATCATCATCGTTTCGGCCATCGCGTCGCGGTGGCTGACGGGTTCGGAGTGGCCGGTTGCGGCGGCGGCAGCGAGGGTGTCAGGGCCGAGGGAGCCCTCGGCGCTCCATACGTTGACCCGCTCAATGTAGACGCGGGGTGGGTTGACGTTGGCGAACCGCACACCGAATTCGTCCAGCGCGCCAACGCCATGGAGGTAGCTGTGCGCGCCGGGGCCGACGCCCAGGTACGGCAGGCCGCGCCAGTAGGCGAGGTTGTGCGTGCTCTCCCGGCCCGACGCGGCCCAGTTGGATATCTCGTACTGCTGCAACCCCGCACCTGCGAGCATCGCCTGCGCGCGCAGGTACATATCCGCAGCCAGGTCAGGATCGGGCTCCGGCGTCCTGCCGAAACGCACGTCCGCCTCCAGCGGCGTGCCGGACTCCAGAGTGAGTGCGTAGGCAGAGAGGTGGTCCGTCTGCAGCCGGATGGCCCCTTCCACGGAACGCGCCCAGGTGGCGACGGACTGCTCCGGCAGACCGAACATGAGGTCGACGCTCAGGTTGTCGAATCCCGCCTTGCGTGCAGCGCGCACCGCCTGGGCCGCCCGTTCGGCATCGTGGCGGCGTCCCAGCATCGAAAGCTCGGTGTCGTCGAACGATTGCACACCGATGGAGATGCGGTTGAACCCGGCGCGGCGCATGGCGACCAGCCGCTCAGGCGTGCAATCGCCGGGGTTCGCCTCCGCCGTCGCCTCCGCGTCTTCCGGGAGGTCGAAAGCAGCGCGGATCACGTCCATGAGGCGTTGAAGATCGTTCGGCGGGAGGTAGGACGGCGTCCCGCCGCCGAAGAAGACGCTCGCAAGCGTGGGCCGACCGAGCCACGCGCCCCACTGCTCCACCTCTCTCGCAAGTGCTGCGACGTAGGAGGGCATGAGCGCTTCGATGCCCGCGTAGGTGTTGAAGTCGCAGTAGGGACACTTGGACTCGCAGAAGGGGATGTGGACATACAGCGCAAGCCCGCCATACCAGGGCGGCTGCGTGTGCTGTGTTACGCCCACGTCGCTCATCGCACTTCCCGCTACACGTTGAAGAGGAAGTTAACGACGTCGCCGTCGCGCATCACGTACGTCTTGCCCTCGGTGCGGAGGAGCGCCTGCTTGCGCGCCTCAGCGATGCCGCGCACGCGGGCGAGGTCCTCGTAGGTGACGACCTCGGCGCGGATGAAGCCGCGCTGGATGTCCGAGTGGATCTTGCCGGCCGCCTCGAC
>DAOUHP010000095.1:0-16535 GCA_034428575.1 Dehalococcoidia bacterium
GGGTCATCCTCGGGGTGTTCATCGTGGAGGCGGCGCTCAAGATGCTGGCGCTCGCCCCGACCTCGCAGCGGTACTTCCGCGATGGCTGGAACGTCTTCGATTTCGCCATCATCGTCTTCGCGCTCGTCCCCGCCACCGGCTCGTTCGCGATGGTCGCCCGGCTCGGACGGCTGCTGCGCGTGCTGCGCCTCATCTCCGCCATCAAGGAGCTGCGGCTCATCGTCGGGGCGCTCGTGCGCTCCATCCCCAGCGTCGCCAACATCATGATGCTCATGAGCATCGTCGTGTACATCTACGCCATCGTCGGCTACCACTTCTTCCACGAGGCCGACCCCACTCACTGGCGCACCCTCGGCATCTCGCTGCTGTCGCTCTTCCGCATCATCACGCTGGAGGACTGGACGGACATCATGTACGCGGCGATGGAGCACCACGGGCTCGCGTGGCTCTACTTCCTCAGCTTCGTGGTCGGCGGCACGTTCGTCGTGGCCAATCTCTTCATCGCGGTCGTCATCAACAACCTGGACAAGGCGAAGGTGGACCAGCTGAACACGCTGGAGACGCCGCCCTCCCGCGAGGAACTCCTCCGCGAACTCCGCACGACGCAGGAGACGCTCCGACGCCTGGAGGACCGCCTCAGCGGGTACGCGCCGGACTCCGGGCAGCGCCAGTAGGGAACTTCCCGCGCCAGTCGTCCCTGCGCAGGCAGGGACCTCGCATTCCGGCATCCCCCGTCATTCCAGCAAGAGCTGGATGCCAGAGGCCCCTGCCCTGAACAAGATTTCAATGCAGCCTCGATTTTGAAATCTTGTTCACGATCTACGAGTGACCCGCATGGTCGAAATGAGTACCTTGACCTCCTTGTTCAGACTGCTTTCCAAGGCCGTGGCCTGCTTCCCGGGGCTGCGAAGGCAACAAGGCATCAAGATTTCATCGATTTCAACTTCTTTGCGCCGGACCCATAGACCATATCTATGGCTCAGCGCTGAGCTATAGGCGCTGTCTATGGGTGCTGTCCGCACGACGGTCATGCAACCAGCGTACGCAATCGCGCGGCGACCGCGAAAGGGGCGCGTGTCACGGAGTCTATGGGGGCTGCGCGAGGAGTTGCTGCGAGAACTGCGCACGACGCGGGAGACGCACCACCGCCTAGAGGATTGGCTCAGCGGTGTATGAAGCCGTCCGGAGTGGCGGGAGACGATGGCACGACTGGGGGTACAGCGGTTGCAATTTCAGCCTGCCAGTCCGTATAATCTTGGTCACTGGGAATAGCAGCGCACGGACAGGACATAGAAAATATGTTGCGCTCACCCATGCTCATTCTTCAATTTTTCGCACCCAAACCCTAGCCCCTTCCGCTTCCAGCCCGATTCGCACGAGACACCTGTGCTGTAGTTAACGACGCCCTCGAACAGGGGCGTTGTAAGGAGCGTACATGCCACAACGAGAGACCATCATCACGCGCATCCCTCGGAAGGGACTCATCTCTGACGTCGAGCTCAGAGTGAGCCATCGTGCTCGCGGGAGCCATGTCGTCCGGGGGATACACATCCGCGAGTGGTGGCTGCCCCCGTTGGGGGAGAACTCCATCCCGACCGAGAGAGGGGTAGTGATCCATCCAAGTGAACTGGATGCGGTCATTGCTGCCCTGACCGAGGCCAGACAGATGCTGACATCCATGCCTTGGCGCATGTCTATTCCGTGCCCGCGCTGCGAGAGCCTGAAAGCGAGGCAGGCCCGCCGGGCATCAGCGGACAACGGGTCGCTAGCCACTGACTACTACTGCCATCTGTGCGGCGGGGTGGACAGCCCGCTGCGGAAGGAGCCGCCGGTGATCGACCTGACCGACGACGAGAACCACAACTGGCTGCACGAGGTCAGGAGGCAACGGCTGGAACGGGAGCAGTGCGATGGAGGTGCGGGCAAAGCGGCATAGAGGAACGAAGAGAGCGTCACACGAGGAAGTTGGTGCCAAGTTGATTGGCGTCGAACCTCCGATTGAGTACGAACCAGGAAGGGTCTCCTAGCTGGCAACAGCAAACGTACACGGGGAAAGGGAGAGCAACATGGCAATCGTCACCTACTACTGCATGGGCTGCGGAGAGAGATTCGAGTCCAAGATAGTGAGATCGGAAGACTACCGATACTGTGCGTCATGCGCCGGGATACTCCGGGAGGCTGATCTTGGCCCACTTCAGATCAAGAAGGGGCCAGTTCAAGCTACGAGACCAACTCAGACTGATAAGGCAGACATTAATGAGCGGAGGGATCAAGCCTTGAGAGCAGCATGGGAACGTGCTGATCCAAAGCGACCGAGTGTGCAACCAAAGGGAGGCAGCATGACGGAGAAAGCAAACATGACTGACATCACTACTATCCACCAGGCCTGCTTCGAAGCGATCGGTGGCAACGCTTCTGAGGCGGTGCGGACCTACTATGCCCAGAAGGACACCCGACTCACTCGTGACGAGTTCTTTGACAGGGCAACATGGGCCATCTTGGTTGCAGGAATCAAGCGCACGGTTGCGGACAAGGTGAAGCAACGAGCTAAAAATTGCTCGTTCCCCAAAGAATGGGAACAGTTGGCCCGATGGAGTGATGAGCGGTTTGGTCGGTTCACTGACTGCATGAACAGCGGGAAGCGAGGCATCCAGAAGTGGAGTGCCGTCAGATACATCGCCGATTGGTTTGCCAAACTTGGCAGCGATGAGGCTTTTCAGCAGGTTGTCTTTAATGGCAAATTGGCTGGGAAGGAGTTGGGTGAAGAAGATGTCGCTCGTCTGCTTCAACTGCACTTGCCTTTCATTGGGCCAGCCAACTCGCAATACATTGTGCGGATGCTCGGTGGGGAAATTATCAAGGACGATGTGTGGGTACAAGCATTCCGTAGGTGGAAGGGCTGGACCTTGGGTGATTTGAACCAAGAAATCGACAGAGCGGGCATTCCGCTCGGCTTCTGGGACACTGTCTTCTGGCAGTACTGCGAGACGTACGTTAAGAAGACTGAGAACCTGCCAAGCCATTTCAACCACTGGTTCGCCGCCTGAACCCGTCCTCCCTGCCTCGCTAGGCGGTCCTGGTTTTCAGGGGATGGTTTGAAGGAAGCACCCCTGTTCAGCATGACGCACCCTGTCCCACCAGCCCACCGTGTGCGCTACCCGGGCACTCTGGATTCCCGCTTTCGCGGAATGACGGGGAGAGGGGCTACACCTAGAGAACCTCTGAACAAGCGAACGTTCCCCGAGAGATGTTTCGACTCCGCCTCCGGCTTCGCTCAACATGACAGGCAGGGGGCGAGGTTCCTGCCTCCGCAGGAACGACGGGGCAGACTCATTCAGGCTGTCGCTAACCGCGCGAGGAGCGCCCGCCCCGGCGCGCCGGGGCCTTGCCATTGTGTGGGGCTGCGCCGTTGCGGGTGGCGGCGCCGTTGCGCGGTGGGGACTTGCGGGGCGGCTTGTGCGCCGTGCGGCTCACGCTGCGCACGCCGCGCACACCCTCGATCCGCGTGAACAGCCGCGAGAGCTGCTCGATGCTCGTCACCTGCGTGTTCAGGTGGATGACGACGAGTCCGCCTTCCGCCGGCTCCGTCGTGGAACCCGCGATGTTCACGTGCTCGGCGGAGGTCGCGCCCGTGATGTCGTGCAGCAGCCCAACGCGGTCGAAGCACTCGATGACGATGCGGGCGGGGAAGACGTTGCGGCTCTGGCCCCACGTCACCGGGACGATGCGGTCCTTCTCCGTGAGGTTGCGGACGTTCGGGCAGTTCACCTTGTGGACGGTGACGCCCCGCGTGCGGGTGATGAAGCCCTCGATCTCGTCGCCAGGCAGGGGATTGCAGCACTCCCCCATGCGGGTGAGGAGGTCGCCGACGCCGAGGACGCTGACGCTGCCCAGGACGGGCGCATCCGGAGCGTCCGGCGCTTCCTTCGGGAGGGCGCGCTCCGCTGCCGCCTGCGCCGCGGAGAGCCGACCGGCGATCTGCGCTATCGTCACGAGGCCGGAGCCGATGGCCGCGTACAGGTCGTCCGTCGACTCGTACTGGAACCAGCGGGCCACCTCGGTCTCGTCCACCTGTGCGGAGAGGCGCTTCAGCTCCTTCTTCAGGATGGTGCGCCCGCGTTCGATGTTCGTGCCGCGCTCCTGGTGCCGGAACCACGAGCGTATGGCCTGCCGCGCGCTCGCCGTCTTCACGTAGTCCAGGTGCGGGTTCAGCCAGTCCAGGCTCGGCCCGCGCGCCACCTTGCTGGTCAGCACCTCGACGGTGTCGCCGTTCTTGAGCGGCGTGTTGAGGGCGACGAGCCGCCCGTTCACCTTCGCGCCGATGCACCGGTGGCCGATCTCCGTGTGGATCCGGTAGGCGAAGTCGATAGCCGTCGAGCCCGCCGGCAGTTCTCGTATCTCGTTCTTCGGGGTGTAGACGAAGACCTGGTCACCGAAGAGGTCGCTGGTGACGTTCTCCAGGAACTCGTCCGTTCCGCTCACGTCGCGCTGCCACTCCAGCAGCTGTTGCCGCCACGCCATCCACCCATCGGAGTCTCCGTGCCGCGCGCCGCCTTCCTTGTAGCTCCAATGGGATGCGACGCCGTACTCGGAGATACGGTGCATCTCGTAGGTGCGCACCTGCACCTCCACCGGGAGCCCGCCGATGGAGCGTACCGTCGTGTGCAGCGACTGGTACCTGTTCTCCTTGGGGCTCGCGATGTAGTCGTCGAACTGGCCGGGGACGGGCCGCCAGAGGGAGTGCACGAGGCCGAGCACGCCGTAGCAGTCCTGCACCGTGGGGACGAGGACGCGCACCGCGAAGAGGTCGTAGATGTCGCTCATCTGCTTGCCCTGGGCGGCATAGGACTGCGCCTTGCGGTTGATGCTGTAGATGTGCTTCGGGCGCCCCGTCACCTCGGCGTCGAAACCTGCCTTTGCGAGTTCGTCGCGCAGCACGTCCGTGACCTGCCTGACGTACTCCTCCCGCTCCGCGCGCTTCGTGGAGAGGAGGGTGGAGATGCTCCGGTACTGGTTCGGCTGGATGTAGCGGAAGGCGAGGTCTTCCAGCTGCCACTTGATCTCGCCCATGCCCAGGCGGTGGGCGAGCGGCGCGTAGATGTCCAGCGTCTCCTGCGCAATGGCCACGCGCCGGGCCGGAGGCAATGCGCCGAGCGTGCGCATGTTGTGCAGCCGGTCCGCCAGCTTGATGAGGACGACGCGGATGTCCGTCGCCATGGCGACCAGCATCTTGCGCAGGCTCTCCGCCTCGCTGTCGGTCCTGGCAACGAGCGGCTGGGCGTCGCCGGTGATGGTGTCCATGCGCGTGAGCTTGGTGACGCCGTCGGCAAGCTTCGCCACGTCGTCGCCGAACTCCTTGCGCAGGTCGTCCAGGCAGACGTCGCAGTCCTCGATGACGTCGTGGAGGAGCGCGGCGGCGATGGTGGGAGCGTCGAGGTTGAGTTCGGCGAGGTACTCGGCGACGGAGATGGGGTGCTCGACGTAGTCCTCTCCGGAGCGTCGCTTCTGCCCCTCGTGCGCGGCCGTGGCGAAATCGAGCGCTCGTTCAATCATCTCGGCTCGATCGCCGGGCAGGTAGCCGCGCACTTTGTCGAGAAGGCTATGCACACCCGCATTATACGTGCTCCCTTCGTGAATTGAGACCTGTATGCGATACACGGTCACTACCCGTCATTCCAGCGGAGGCTGGAATCCAGGACGGGGAGTGGGGGTGCGGGTTCGTCGTTCCTGCGCAGGCCCGCGCTTCAGCGCGCAACATCCTCTCAGCGTGCGTTGGCCTGTGCGCTTTTCCCGAGAGATTCCTCGGCTTCGCTCGGAATGACAATGGCGACGATGACCCGTTCGGGAGAGGATCGAGGTGAGGGCTGGCGGAGCGCGGGGCGTCCCCACATCGACCCGCCGCGCCGCCTATAATGAATCGCACCCCCGCCTCGTACGAGAGAGGTCCGATGCACCAGGCCCCCAGAGGAACAGCCGACATCCTGCCCGAACAGCAGCGGTACTGGTCGTTCGTGCATGGCACGGTAGCCGAGGCCGCACGCGCGTTCGGCTACGCGCGCATCGACACGCCCATCTTTGAGGACACGGCCCTCTTCGCCCGCACCGTCGGCGAAGAGACGGACATCGTCCAGAAGGAGATGTACAGCTTCGAGGATCGCGGCGGGCAGGAGATCACGCTTCGCCCGGAGGGTACGGCCGCGGTCTGCCGTGCCTACCTGGAGCACGGGCTGCACAATCAGCCCCTGCCGGTGCGGCTCTACTATCTCTGCCCCATGTTCCGGTACGACCGCCCCCAGGCCGGGCGCTTCCGCCAGTTCCACCAGTTCGGCATCGAGGCCATCGGCGACTCGGACGCCGCGGTGGACCTGGAGGTGCTGCAGCTGGCGATGGAGAGCATGGTGCGTCTCGGCCTCGGCGGCATGACGCTCGTGCTCAACAACATCGGCGACGCTGCCGACAGGCCGCGCTACGTGGAGGCGCTCCGCGAGCACTTCAGCCCGCACGCAGCCCACATGGGGCGCGACGACCGCCGCCGCCTCGATACGAACCCGCTGCGGCTGCTCGACTCCAAGGAGCTCGCGGGCGAGTCGTTCATGGCATCCGCCCCGCGCAGCGTCGACTACATCGGCGACGAGGCGCGCGAGCACTGGCAGGAGTTGCTCCGCTACCTCGATGGGCTCGGCATCCCCTACCGGCTCGACCACACCCTCGTGCGAGGGCTGGACTACTACACGCGCACCGTGTTCGAGGTGCACCCGTCACGAGAAGGGGCCCAGAGCGCGGTCTGCGCGGGCGGCCGCTACGACGGGCTCATCGAGCAGCTGGGAGGGAGGGCGACGCCCGGCATCGGCTTCGCAGCCGGGATAGAGCGCCTCATCATGAACCTGCGAGAGCAGGGGACGGAACCGCCGGACACGGCCTCCGCGCCGCTCGTGCTGGCGTACCGGGGAGGGCGAGCCAAGGCGGAAGCCGTGCGTCTCGCGGCAACGCTCCGCGCCGCCTCGGACGCGGCGGTTGTCGTCGCGCCGCCGCGCAGCCTCAAGGCGCAACTGCGCTACGCGTCCGCCATCGGCGCTCGGGGCGTCTTCATCCTGGGCGACGCGGAACTCGAGCGCGGCACGGTGACGTACCGGGACATGGCGACGAGCGAGCAGCGCGAGGCGCCGGTGGAGCAGGCGGCAGCCGTAGCCGGGCGCTGAAGCGGCGCGCTGAACGCGGGCTAGAACGCCAGGTTCACGAAGTGCGTGTTGTCATCCTTGCGGGTGATCTCGGCGGTCACGAGAGCGGCTTCCGCGTCCATCCAGAACTCGATGGTCGCCCCGAGGTAGGTGGAGACGTTCAGCGATATCGACATGTCGTATTCGCCCAGTTGCGTGATCTCCCGGGTGAACCAGAGGGTGGGACGCCCCTCCTTGCTCACCTTCGCGTACAGCCGGGCGCCGGGCAGGGCGGGCTGGCCGTCCACGGTGAGGTCGCCGATGAACACGATCGGGATCTGGGGTGGCGGGCCCACCGGACCGATGGAGTCCTCCGACGGAGGAGGACTGATCTGGGTGTACCCGGTCTGCAGCTGCGGGACGAGCCTGCTCTCGATGTCGGCGGAGGCGGAGGCGTAGACCTCCCTGGGTTCGCCCACGCCCCTCGCAATCAGCCATGAAGCAGGCATGCGCACACCCTGCAATTCCGCCCTGTCGTTGATCAGCGCGGCGCCGTCGAACGCGGAACTCTCACCGATGTGGAGTTGGATGAAGCCGTAGCCGAGGAACGAGAAGAGGAACCCTCTCGCGGTTACGGGGCGCGGGTCCAGCGCACCGTTGAACGGGTCGTACTGCATCAGCACCATCCGCTCACCGATGGTTGGCACGTCGGCAGAGAGCGGCAGGAATTCGTAGGTGCGTGGCTCTCCCAGGGGGGTGAGCAGCGCCAGTCCCTGTTCGTCGCTCCTGCCGGTCACCCACGCCTGGCCTTCCGTGCCGTCCGCCAGGGTGAATGTCACCTCCGGCGCGTTCCCGAGAGGCGTGGATGCGGTGATGATCTCCCCGCTCTCACTGATGATCGCACCGGTCCAGGTGGTCTCGTTCAGCGAGAGTTGCACGATAGCGTTCTTGGACCTGGCTGCAGCCTCCTCCAGCGTGAGCATCGGCTCCGGTGTGGGCACTGGCGTCGGCGTCACGGTTGGCGTAGGAGTGGGGGTTGGCGTGGCGGTCGGCGTCGGCGTGGCGGTTGGCGTAGGAGTTGGTGTTGCCGTCGCCGTAGGGGTAGGCGTTGGTGTAGGCGTCGGCGTTGGCGTGGCTGTCGGAGTAGGTGTGGGAGTGGGCAGGGCCGGCGTAGGAGTGGGTTCGGGCGCCTCTTCGCGGGAATCGGCGTACGCGACGGTAAGCGCCAGCACGAAGGCGGCCGCAAGGATGATCATGGTTGGGATGCGTAGAGATTTCCGCATGGTCTATCGGGGTGCCTGCTCTTTCAGTGGGGAGCTTTGCCCGTCTACCGTGGCGGCGGCGGGCAAGGCAGCCTCGTTCCGATCATCTGCAAGTCTGAACGCACATCCATGAGGGCCAATGGCAACCTGATCGGCGTTCACGGCGTATGCGCGCCGGTTAGAAGGCAAGATCCAACGGTACTATGGACCCTGCGGGTCTGTCGAAAGCTCCCCTCGTCTCAGCCAGCTTGCCGTCCACCCAGAACTCCACGATAGCCCCGGTGTAGTTATTGTTTGGAGCGGATATGTTGAGGATGTAGAGACCGGCCTCAGGCCCGACAGGATCCGACTCCCAGTAGTCGGGTTGGCCGGCCTTGCGCAGCCTGGCGTACAACCGGGTCCCGGCCGGGGCACTCACGCCGTCCATGGTTATGTTTCCCTTGTAGATCACGGGTATGGCCGGGGGACTTACGCCCGGCCCCTCCTGTGACGACGGAGGTGGCGCTATGTGTATGATGCCGCTCTGCAGCGCGGGAACGGCATTGGACCCGACCTGTGCCGCGTCGACGGCGCACACCTCGCCGGGGTTACACGCCTGGCGCTGCAGCAGCCAGAGCTCAGGCATGCGGATGCCCTGGATCTTCCCCAGAGCGTTGATGAGCATTGCTCCATCCGCAGTGGACCCGGTTGCTTGGAATTTGATGTAGCTGTATCCCAGAGGGGAAGCGTTGTACCCGTTGACCCGCGTGAGTCGTTGGTCCAACGTCGGAGAGAAGCTTGAGTGCTGGAGCAGTCCGAGCTGGTCCCCTATGGTGGGAGGGTCGGCTGAAAGCTGGATGGAATCGTAAGGGGGTGTTGGGTTAATGGGGCGGAGCAGGGCCAGTCCTGAGTTCTGGTCGTCCCTGCCGATCACCCATGCCTGTCCCTGGGCGCCGTTGCCCAGAATGAAATCGGCAACCGGGGCGTTCCCCAGCGCCAGGGAGGTGGTGAGTATCTCGCCGCTCTCGCGGATGACGGCGCCGGTCCAGACGGTCTCGTTCGCCAGCAGCCTGACCATCGCCTTGGTGGAGAAATCAACGACTTCTCCAGCCGTGGGCGTGGGCGTGGGGGTCGGCGTTGCGGTAGGCGTGGGTGTGGGCGTCGCCGTTGGCGTTGGGGTGGGAGTGGAGGTCGCCGCGGGCGTGGGCGTGGGAGTTGGCGTGGGTGTGGGGGTTGGCGTAGGGGTGGGTGTGGGGGTCGGTGTCGCTGTTGCGGTGGGTAGTGACGTCGGCGTGGCGGGCAGAGGCACAACCGCGGGTTCTCCCTCGCAGGCGACGTTGACCATCATCGCAAGAGCGACGAGGAGAAGGGCGATGGCTGGAGTCAATAAAGGTATCCGCATTAGGCCTCACACAGGTTGGCAACCTATCGTCCACAGCAGGACAATGTACGGATTCTATGCGGTGGTAGGGCCATCTCCAATGAGTTAGTCATGCTTGTTTGGAACGGTGTACCAGAGGCTCAAAGGGGGCCCCGGACGGACGCTATGCTATGCTGACTACTACGTTCCCCGGCTCGCCGGGGTTCCATTGTGAGAGCGATCGTCATGTTCGAACGACTGGACAATCTGCTGAAGCGCCGCGAGGAGATCGACTCCCTCCTCGCTTCCCCTGAAGTCTTTGTCGACCCCGCCCAACTCACGAAGCTGGGCAGGGAGCGCGCTGCGCTGCTACCGGTGGTGAATGCCTGGGAACAGCTGCAGACCGCCCAGGGTGAACTCGCGGAGGCAAAGGAGCTTGCCTCGGACGCTGATCCTGAAGTCGCAGCCCTGGCAGAAGAGGAGGCCGAGAGCCTTGCCTCCGAGATAGAGCGCCTGAACGGGGAGTTGCGCGAGGCCCTCCTTCCCAAGGACCCGAATGACAGCAAGAACGTCATCATGGAGATCCGCGG
Source organism: Dehalococcoidia bacterium (assembly GCA_034428575.1). Lineage (GTDB taxonomy): Bacteria > Chloroflexota > Dehalococcoidia > Lucifugimonadales > Australimonadaceae > Bin16. The sequence goes on from DAOUHP010000095.1 coordinate 10,349, forward strand.
GGGCACGGGAGGCGATGAGGCTGCGCTCTTCGCCAGCGACCTGTTCCGTATGTACCAGCGGTACGCCCAACGGCATGGACTGCGCGTGGACATCGTCAACACGAGCGAGACCGAGCAGGGCGGGCTGAGGGAGGTGGTCTGCGAGATCGAAGGGTCGAACGCGTACCGTCTCCTGAAGCACGAGAGCGGCGTCCACCGCGTGCAGCGCGTGCCGGTAACCGAGGCCCAGGGCCGCATCCACACCTCCACCGCCACGGTCGCCGTGCTGGCGGAAGCGGACGAGGTAGACGTGGACATCAAGCCGGACGACCTCCGCGTGGACATCTTTCACTCCGGCGGCCCGGGCGGGCAGAACGTGAACAAGGTGGCCACCGCCGTGCGCGTCGTGCATAACCCCACCGGCATCGTGGTCGTCTCACAGGACGAGCGCTCGCAACTCCGCAACAAGACGAAGGCGATGGCCGTTCTCCGCTCACGCCTCTACGAACAGCAGTTGCACGAGCAGCAGGCGGCGACGTCAGCGGCGCGGCGTTCCCAGGTCGGGGCGGGCGACCGCTCGGAGAAGGTACGCACGTACAACTTTCCGCAGGACCGTCTCACGGACCATCGGATAGGTATGTCCGTCCACGGCCTGCAGGAGATCATGGACGGGCAGATAGACGCGGTGGTGGACGCGCTGCTCCAAGACGAGCAAACCCGGCTTCTGGAGGAAGCGGAGGCTACGGTCTAACGCCGGTCCCTTCCGGACTCAGGCTGCCACCGGGTCGGCTGCGTCCGAGCCAACATCGAGGGCCGATGCGGCGGGGAGGGACTCGTCCCACTCCATTCCCCCGCGTTTCCACTCGTAGGCCCCGCCGGCAACCATCACAGCGGGGAAGAAGAGAACCGCCGCGAAGGCGGACCATCCCATGGCGCCCGCCTGGGACGCCCACGGGAAGAGGAAGACGACCTCCACGTCGAACAGGAGAAACAGGAGCGCGAACCGGTAGTAGCGCACGTTGAAGCGCTCCCAGCGTCCGCGCTCCGGCTCCATGCCGCATTCGTACGGCGTGTACTTGATGGGGTTGGGCCGGAACGGACGGGCCTTGATCCTGGTCGCCAGTTGCGAGAGCACCAGCACGCTGGCCGGTATGACGACCGCGACTGCGGAGAGCATGAGCACCAGTCCGTACTGTCGGAGGTAGTCTTCCATGGGCTCATGCTATGGAGGCTGGCCGCCGAACGTCAAGCCGGAGCGAGCATGGGGGTGTGCCGGGACGTGCGCGGCTGCCTCCAATCGCTTGCATCACGAGTGATTCAGGTGTTAGTATGCCCCATTGTGTCCGCTTGTTCCGTTGGGGAACTCCGCAAGCGGTACTTTCCGGAAAGGGGGGCTGCTTGATTGGAAGCACTGGGTCGTCACGTACTGCTGGAGCTCCGCTCCTGTAACTCCGCATCGCTCGATGACCTTCCCCTGCTGGAAGGCATGATGCTGCGCGCCGCTGAAGAGACCGGCGCAACTGTGATAGGCAAGATCTTTCATCAGTTCAGTCCCCAGGGCGTTACCGGCGTCGTCGCCATCGCCGAATCTCACCTCTGCATCCATACCTGGCCTGAGTTCTCCTACGCCGCTGTAGACATCTTCACCTGCGGCGAGAACTTCAACCCCACGGAAGCCGCCAAACTCATCATCGCCGGTCTGGAATCGTCCGACTCGGAGATGAAGGAAGTCGCGCGCGGCCTCGATATCCTCTCCGTCGCCACTCCCGCCTGAGATGGACGGGCTCTCACCCAGGACGATCTGGTACCTGGAGCACCTCACGCCGGACCTCGTGCAGGCGTCCAGCATCAGGCAGGTCATCTACGAGGGCGACACGCCCTATCAACACGTGCAGGTGCTGGAGACCGGCCCCTTCGGCAGGATGCTGGTGCTGGACGGCAAGACACAGTCGTCAGAGTCCGACGAGTGGGTGTACCACGAGGCGCTCGTTCAGCCCGTCATGTTCGCGCACGATAATCCGCGGCGCGTGATGGTGGCCGGAGGCGGCGAGGGAGCGACGATCCGCGAGGTGCTCCGCCACGATACGGTCGAGGAGGTCGTCATGGTCGACCTCGATAAGGCGGTGGTCGACCTGTGCAGGGAGCATCTCCCCGAGCACCATCAGGGCGCCTTCGACGACCCGCGCGTGACGCTGCTGCACGAGGACGCGCTCGCCTACCTGGAGCATCGGGAGACGCCGTTCGACGTCATCATCATCGACGTACCGGACCCGCTGGAGGGTGGGCCTGCCTACCTGCTCTTCACGGTGGAGTTCTACGAACTGGTGCGGTCGCGGCTCGCGCCTGGCGGCCTGATGGTGGCGCAGTCGGGTCCAACGGGACCTGCGAGCGTGCACGAGGTGTTCACTGCCATCGCCCGGACGATGGGGCGCGTGTTCGACAACGTGTCCGGGTATGACGCCCACATACCGAGCTTCGGGATGACGTGGGGGTTCATCGCCTGCGGCGGCGCGGATGCGCCGGACCCCGGCGCCATGAGCGAGGCTGAAGTGGACGCGCGCGTGCGCGAGCGCATCGCATCGCGCCTGCGCTTCTACGACGGCGCGGCACACCGGGGAATGTTCGGACTGCCGAAATTCGTGCGGGACGCGGTCGCCACGGAGACGCGCATCATCACGAAGGACAACCCCATCTACGCCGTCTAGGTTCAGGCACGCAGGGCCACAGCGGACTCAAAGAGAAGGGGCGCTCAGTAGCGCCCCTTCTTCTTCACAGGTGACCCCTCCGGTCAGGAAGCGACCGCGTCCGTGGAGGTCTCGTCGGAGTCCCCGCCTCGGAACATCCGGCCGTGTCCCCGGAACGTGCCCCGCTTCCCGCGGTGATCGCCCCGTCCGAACCCGAACTTGCCGCGCTGGTTGCCTGGCGCGATCTCGGGAGGGTTCAGGTACCAGTCGAGGTATTCGTCGGCCTGCTCCTGTGTGACTTTGCCCTCTTCGACCATCGCTGCCAACTTGTCGCGCAGCTGCTGCTCCCAGGCCGCCTTCCGCTCTGCTTGCAGCTCCTCCTTCGTTTCCTCGACGGCTGTCTGGACCTGGTCCTCGTCGATGCCGAGCTTCTCCGCGAGTATCGCCACGAAGCGGGACACGGAAGAAGAGTCGTCGTCTGATTCGCCCTGAGCGAACGCTGTCCCCGCGATGGCTCCGGTCAGGAGCAGGGCCGCGAGGGCCGGGATGAGTAGCCATTTTCTGCGCATTGATGCCGCCTCCTCGATCTCGATTGGTGTTTCCTGGTTCCGAACGCGCGCTACAGGGCACTACGCGCCGGGTCTCCGTGCGGATTCATCGCATTCCGCGGGTTCCCTGAAGCGCGCAGCGCTACGTCGTTGAAGCTCCTGTGCGGGGAGTGCATAGTTGACACCCAGTCGATGCGCCCCGATCGCGGGCGCTTCCCGAACAGGGTCTGGGGCATATGAACCTGATAGATCTGCTGATCCTCGTGCTGGTGATCGGCGGGGGCTTCCTCGGATGGGTGAACGGGGTCGTGAAATGGCTGTTCACGTTCCTGGGGTTCATCGTGGGCGTTTTCATCGCCAGCAGGCTCTACAAGACGCTCGACTGGGCCATCCCCATGGTCGACAGCGATGGCCTCCGGCAGTTCATCACATTCGTTCTCATCGTTGCTGCTGTAAGCCTGGGGGCGTGGATGCTGGGGCGCGCGGTCAAGACGGCGCTCAGCATCCTGTTGCTGGGGTGGGTCGACCGAGGCGCGGGGATGGCCATCGGCCTGCTCGTCGGACTGCTTGCCGGATCTGCCGTAGCCCTCGTCGCGAACGCCGTGCCGTCCGACGGAGTGCGGGAGGCGGTGGAGGAATCGCTGCTGGCGGCAACACTGGTGGATGCGACGTCGTTCCTGCGGGGGCTCATGCCGTCGGAGTTCGAGATAGAGACCTCGCTGTTCACCGGGCACGGTAAGGGATAGCGGTCCGCGCCGTACCGGCGAGTGACCGGGGACAGGTTGCCTATGCCCTGCCGCCCTCTTATGATTTGGGAGCGGACCCCTGATCGGACGGCGGGCTCGCCGAGGAGGAGACGCTCTGAGCGAGGCGGTCCTCATCCTGAACCAGAACTACGAACCGTTGAACGTCTGCGGCGTGAGGCGGGCGCTTCTTCTCGTCCTGGGACAGAAGGCGCAGCCACTGGAGTTGGGGAACGGCGAGTACCACTCCGTGTCCCAGGAGTTTCCCATCCCTTCGGTCATACGCCTGCTCTACATGGTGAAGCGTCCCCTGTTCACGCGCCGCCTCTCCCGGCGGGAGGTCTTCTGGCGCGATCAATTCTCGTGCCAGTACTGCGGCAAGCAGACGCGGGAGTTGACGCTCGATCACGTCGTGCCGCGCGTGCTCAATGGTCCGCATACGTGGGAGAACGTCGTTGCGGCCTGCGTCCCCTGCAACCACCGCAAGGCGGGCCGCACGCCCGCGCAGGCGAACATGCGCCTGCTGCGCGAGCCGATGCCGCCGAGGGCGAACCCCTACTACCACCTCATGCACCGCAGCCTGCCGGACGAGTGGAGCATGTATCTTCCATGGATGTCGCAGCCACGCCATCGCGTGGAGAGGGGATTCGTGGCGCTCGCGGAGGCGTAGCCTCCCGCGCTCCGTCTGGGCCATCACCTCCGTTCCCTGGTTCACCCTCACCCTCTGCCTCAACAGACCCTTGCGTAGCCTCGGCACATGCCCCTCGCCCCACCAACCCTCACCCCAACCCTCTCCCGCCATCGGGAGAGGGAGCAGTCGGTCACACCACGCTTCACGTGTTGTCACGCCCGCGCCGTCAGGGCTGGCGCCTCCAACATGAACACGTCCAGCGCGAGCCGGACGTTGGCATTCCGCTCCAGCGCCTCGATGGTCCGCGTTACGTTGTGCGCCCAACTGACGACGTCCGCCGGTTGCAGCGCGGCAGCCTGCCGCTCCAGCATCTCGCGCCAGGAGAGGTTGGTGATGCCGGCCGCATTCCCCTGCTGCACGAGCATGATGTCCCGCAGCCACCGGAGCCACAGGAAGAGCTCCTCCCGCCCGGCGCCGCGGTCGCGGTCGAGGCGGCGCGCGAGCTCACTGGCATAGGCGAAGCGCTCCTCCAGCCCACCCTCGATGGCGTCGACGATCTGTTCCATCCGCTGGTGCACGGACGCATACAGCGTGTCGTCTCCGGTCGCGGCGATGGCCCAGCCGATGCAGCCGCGCGAGAGGCGGGCGAGCACCTCGGCCTGCTCCCCGCTCACGCCGCGCTCGTCCCGCAGGATGCGCGCGACCTCGTTCACCGGCAGGGGGCGGAAGTGGAGCATCTGGCAGCGGGAGCGCACGGTCGGCAGCTGGTTGTCCAGGCTGTTGCCCACGAGGATGAGCACGACGTCGTCCGGGGGCTCCTCCAGTATCTTGAGCAGCGCGTTGGAGGCGTCGCGCGTGAGCAGATCGGCCTCGGTGATGATGAACACGCGGGTGCGCCCTTCATAGGGCCGCAGGTGTGCGGAGTTGATGATGTCGCGCACCGCGGCGATGCCTATCGACCCCGCATCCTCACCGAGGCTGATGAGGCGAACGTCCGCGTGATTGCCCTCGGCGATGCGTGTGCAGCTGGAGCATACGCCGCAGGGAGATGCGTCCGAGTCGCAGTTCAGGGCCTGTGCGAACTGCGCGGCGAGCGTGGCCTTGCCCAGGTGCGCCGGGCCGACGAACAGGTAGGCGTGGTGGAGACGGCCCTCCGCGAGGGAGCGCTCCAGCGTCTGGACCGGCAGGTGCTGACCGTGCAGGCGGAGCATGGATCAGACGACGTCCTGCGCGATGAGGTCCTCGTACGACTCCCGGCGGCGGAGGAGGGTCGCCGCGCCGTTCCCCACCATGACGATGGCGGGGCGTCCATTCATGTTGTAGACGCTCGCCATGGAGGGCGCGTAGGCGCCGGACGCGGGGATCGCGAGGAGGTCGTCCGCCTGCACGGGAGCGAGCACGGCGTCGTGGACGAGCACGTCGCCTGACTCGCAATACTTCCCGGCGATGGTGACGGTCTCGGTGGCTGCGTCGTTCGCGTGGTTCGCGGCGACCGCGATGTAGCGCGAGCCGTAGAGCGCGGGACGGATGTTGTCGCCCATGCCGCCGTCCACGGAGACGTAGGTGCGGACGCCGGGCACCTCCTTGATCGCGCCAACGGTG
>DAOUHP010000096.1:0-7541 GCA_034428575.1 Dehalococcoidia bacterium
CCGTCCGACAACTGGACGGCGAGGGCGTCTTCCGTCACCGAGACCGTCATCGCCTGCGGCACGCTGATCTCAGTCGTTGAAACGTACATCCCACTCCCTCAAGAACGATGCTTCATGCTGCTCTATGATGCGCTCAACCTGGCGGATTTCATAGGGCCTCATGCCGCCGCTGCTGTCAAGTGCTACGGGATTCAGCCAGAACTTGGCGATGTGATTGTCACGTTGCACATGAACGTGCGGCGGCTCCGGCCGGTCACCCAGATAGAAGTAGAACCTGTACGGCCCCTCTCGAAGCACCGTCGGCATCGCCCACTCTGCCCTCCTGCCAACTGTACCTCAGGCGGCGCCCCTGCAAGGCATCACAGAGTCTACCCGATAGGGCATGGGGGATGTTGCCCGCACCCCCTCACACGCTCCGCACGCCCTCTGGTATCGTCGTTCCGCGTACGAGGGCGATGAGCAGCAGCGACCCGGCGATCGTCCCACCCGCGACCGCGAGCGTGGCCGGCGCGCCGAACTGGTCGACCAGCGCGCCGAACGGCAGGATGGCCATAGTGATGAACGAGCGCATCATGAGGTTGATGCTCATCACGCGCCCGTACAGCGCCGGGTCCGTCCGCGTGATGATGAGCGTCTGGTTGATGGTGGTGTACGCCTGGTGCGCGAACCCCGTGCAGAAGAGCAGCGCGACGCTGAGCGCGTAGGAGGGCGATAGCGCGAAGGCGGCGAGCGCCACTCCGAAGCCTATCCCGGCGACTATCTGCGGCAGGCCGCCGGCCAGCCGCATGAACGACGCAACCGTCAGCGAGCCGCAGAACCCGCCAAGGCCGATCGACGCGTACATGAACCCCAGCAGCTCCGGCCCCACGCTCAACACCTCCTGGAACACCGGCAGCAGGTGGACGTACGGCATGCCCAACACCAGCATGATGATCAGCATTCCGAACAGCAGCCGCAGAAGCGGCGTCGAGAAGACGTAGCGGAACCCCAACAGCAACTCCCCGCGCATCCCGCGGCTGCGCTGCGGCTCCGGGCGCCCCGCCGGGAAGGTCAGCGACATCGCCATCGAGAGCACGTGGAACGACGCTATCGTGACGAACGCGATGAGTGGGTCGATCCCCAGCAGGATGCCTGCAACGCCCGGCGCGGCGACCTGGTTGACGTTCCGCCCCGCCGCCTGCAATGCGACGCCGTTCGGGATGAGCCGCCTCGGCAGCAGCAGGGGAACGTACGACTGCCGCACCGGCATGTTGAACGGCATCGCCGTGCCGTGTACGAGCGCAAGCACCACGAGGTGCCAGACTTCCACGACATCGAGGTAGAGCACCACGACCAGGACGAGCGCCATCACCAGCAGCGCGGTCTGCGAGGCAAGCAACACCGCCCGCTTGGAGAGCTTGTCGGCTGCCACTCCGCCCAGCGGTGACATGAAGAACATGGGGATGCCCTGTCCCAGGGCCACAACCCCCACCCAGAACGCGGACCCCGTCAGTTCGTAGGCGAGCCACGGACGGGCGATGATGGTCATCTGCCCCGCCGCGAACGTGAAGAACGTACCGCCCCACAAGCGCCGGTACTGGGTATACGCCATCGCCGAGAACGTGCGTGGGCCGCGTCCCCCGACGGCCCCCTCCTCACCGGGAGGCCCACCCCCGGTGTCCGGCTGACGCCTCATGCGCCGTGCAGTGCCTGGTACACCTTCTCCGCCGTTACGGGAAGGTCGCGTATGCGCACCCCCACGGCGTCGGCGACTGCGTTCGCTATGGCGGGGGCGGCCTGCGAGTTGGACTGCTCGCCGATGCCCTTGACCTGGTACGGGCCCCAGCCGCCGCCCTGGTCCTCGTCCAGCAGCACCGTGCGCAGCTCCGGCAGGTCGGCAACCGTCGGGATCTTGTAGTCCGCGAACGACGCCGTCGTGACGCGTCCGTCCTCGACCGACAACTCCTCCTGCAGACCGAAGCCGATGCCCTGCACGAGCCCGCCGTTCACCTGCCCCTGGTGGCCGATGGGGTTGAGTATCTTGCCCGTGTCGTGCGCCGTCGTCATCGTCAGCAGTTTCACCTGCCCCGTCTCCCGGTCGACCGCCACCTCGGCGACCTGCGCCGTGAACGCGGTGTAGGGGTTCCGGGCCGTATCCTGCACGTCGCCCAGGCCCACGATCGATGCGCCGGTGCGCTCTGCCAGCGACGCCCACTCGACGCTCTCGCCGGTGTCGGTCCGCCGCAGCGCGGGGCCGTCCACCTCCAGTGCGTCCTCCGGCCAGCCGAGGATGTCCGCCGCCAGTTTGAACAGCTCTCCCTTGGCGGCCTGCGCCGCGTTCCACACCGCCGCGCTCGCCATCCGCGTCACCCGAGCGCCGCCGATGCCCGAGTCGAACGACGTGCTCGCGGTATCCCACACGGCGACGCGCACCTGCTCGACCGGCACGCGCAGTTCGTCCGCAACGATCTGCTGCATCACGGTGTACGAGCCGGTGCCCTGCTCGAACACGGACGTGTTGACCGTGACTGATCCGTCCGGGTGCAGCGTCACACCGGCGTGCGTCTCCCCGCCTGCCTGCACGCGCTCGCCGATGGCCACGCCCTTGCCATAGGCGAAGCGTTCGTCCGACGGCCTGGGCTCCGCGTAGCCTGCGGTGTCCAGTGCGGCGTCCAGCGTTTCGATGGAGCGCACCTGCTCGAATACGGTGCCGAGCGAGTCCTCCGCTCCCTCGACGACGAGGTTCTTGCGGCGCAACTCCGCGGGGTCCATCCCCAGTGCCGCCGCCAGGCAGTCGATCTGCGACTCCACCGCGAACATCGCCTGCGGCTCTCCGGGGCCGCGCATGTACCCGCACGGCACGTTGTTCGTGTAGACCTGGTGCTCGACGATGCGGGTATTCGCAGCCCGGTACGGTCCCGCCGCCGCGCTCGCGCCACCCAGGTGCCCGCCCGGCTTGAACCCCGCGTATGCGCCGCTGTTGTATTCCACGAGCGCCTCATGCGCGACGATGGCGCCGCCGCGCGTGGCGCCCGTCCGCACCGTTACGCGGGACTCGTGGCGCGGGTTCGCGGACGTCAGGTCCTCGGAGTAGTCGAACACGATCTTCACCGGCCTGCCCGTGCGCGAAGAGAGCATCCACGCGGCCGGTATCGCCATCGCGGAGCCCTTCCCTCCGAAGTCGCCGCCGATGGTCACGGGGTTGAACACCACGTCCGCGGCGTCCAGCCCCAGCGCCATCGCCACCATCCGCTTGCCCGGGTGCGGGGACTTGTTCCCGGCCCACACGTCCACCTTCCCGGACGGGTGCGCCACCACGAGGCAGGTGTGCGGCTCCAGGTACGCCTGGTGCTGGCGCGGTGTCGTGAACGTGTTCTCCACGATCACGTCGGCCTCCACCATGCCCGCCTCGACGTCGCCTTTCGCCCACTCCCAGACCGTGTAGACGTTGCTCGGCTCGGTTACCTCTTTCGGGTAGCCCTTCACCTGAAGCATGTCCTCGTGCACGAGCGGTGCGCCGTCCGCCTTCGCCTCGTCCATCGTCAGCACGGCGGGCAGCTCCTCGTACTCCACCTCGATGAGTTCGAGCGCCTTCTGCGCGATGTCCTCGTCGTCAGCGGCCACGGCCGCGACCTGCTCGCCGATGAAACGGACCACGCCCTGCGCGAGCACGGGGATGTCCAGCACCGCGCGCCCGTGGCGCGCCCCTTCGTAGATGTCCGCGCCGGTGACGACGGCATGTACGCCGGGCACTTGCTCTGCCGCGGACGTGTCTATGGAAATGATGCGGGCATGGGGATAGGGAGACCGCAACGTCTTGGCGAAGAGCGCTCCATCCAACTGTACGTCAGCGGTGTAGACGGCGCGGCCGGTCGCCTTCTCGACGCCGTCGACTCGTGGGGTTGGCACGCCGATAGCGCGCCCGGTGGGTTGAGCAACCATCGCAACTCCGGCAGGGAACAGGGATGCGGCAAGGATAGCACGCCCATCCCGCCGCACCGGTTGGTCCCCTCTCCCTACAAGGAGACCCTTGCATAACCTCGGCGGGGGTGGAAGGGGCGGTGTCTGATCCCCTCTCCCTACAAGGGGAGAGGGCTAGGGTGAGGGTACTGTGGGCGGCGCGGTGGGGTGTGCCCGTCTGCCCCGCGCTTGAGCGCTCCCTCTCCCGATGGCGGGAGAGGGCTGGGGTGAGGGTTGGAGGGGCGAGGCGGATGCCATGGGTTATGCAAGGGTCCCTACAAGGGGAGAGGTCCTGGGAGGGGCCCTGCCGGGGAGGAGCGCGGTGGGGTGTTGGCGCCGGGGCGAGGGTAGTCCAGAGGTCTGCTCCCCTCTCCCGCTGGGCGGGAGAGGGCTGGGGCTGAGGGTGGGCAGGGAGGGGCGTGGGCCTACTCCCCCATCCTTGCGTACGTCTCCAACGCAGCGGCGAGCTGCGCCACAGTCGTGTTCGCGCCGCTGACCGTGATGGACACCTTCTTACCCACCAGCGATGCCCGCTGCTTGTACGCGCCCGCCGTCGCTGCCGCGCCCGCTCCCTCGGCCATCGTGTGGGCCTTCTCGATCAGCAGGCCGACGGCCTGGCGTATCTCGTCGTCGCTGACCAGCACGAAATCGTCCAGCGTATCGCGGATGATCTGCAGGGGAAGCTCGTTGCCGGACATCGTGGCTATGCCCTCCGCAAACGTGTTCATCGGAGCAAACGCAATCTCGCCTCGCTGCCACGAAAGGTAACCGGCTGGCGCTCCTTCCGACTGCACAGCCCGGACCCTGATGTCCGGAGCGACCGCGCTGGCGACCACGCAGGCGCCGCTTACGCCGCTGCCGCCTCCCAACGGGAGGTACAGCACGTCCACGTCTGGCAGGTCTTCGATGATCTCCAACGCCTGCGTCGCCACGCCCGCGATGAGCAGTGGCTCGTTCGCCGGGTGCACGTAGCGGTAGCCCTCCTCCGCGGCCAGCCGTTCGGAGTAGGCCTTCGCCTCGTCGAAGTTGTCCCCGTGGAAGACCAGCTCCGCGCCCAACGCTTCCATGGCTGCCACCTTCAGAGGGTTGGGGTCCTTCTGCGGCAGGGCGATGAGTGCCCTCGCTCCGAATATGCGGCAAGCGTTCGCGATCGACTGTCCGTGGTTACCGGTCGATGCAGTGATCAGCCCCCTGCTCCGCTCCTCTTCACTCATGTGCGCCAGCAGGTTGATACCGCCGCGCGCCTTGAAGGCCCCCAGCGGATGGTGCTCCTCATGCTTCAGGTACACCTCGGCATCGAACAACCGGCTCAACCCCGCAGAGTACTGCAACGGCGTACGGGCCAGATAGGGCGCAATGGTCTTCCGGGCTTCGTAAACGTCCCGGATCGTCGGCGGTTGCATCACCTTTCCAACTCCCGCCGCAGTGGCTCGGCGAACCGCTCTCGCTGCCACGCCCGTACCTCTGTCGACGCGCATTCGGCGTCGAGCGACCCCGGCGCGCGGGCCAGCCGCTCCAGGCTCCGCATCGGCCAGAGGATGGAGGGATCGACCTCCAACTCGGCCCCGAGGTTTGCCCGCCACCGCTTGAGCCCGCCGAGTCGCGACGACTCGGCCTTCGTCATGCGGGGAAAGAGCGGCTGCGGTGGCCGTGGCCGCTGCAAGGGAGGCGACGCCACGCCGGCCTTGACGGCGGCGCGGACGCCCCGCCCATAGCGCCGGACGAGCGTCGCGTTCATCCCCGGTACGTCCTCAATCGCCGTGCCGGGGTGCGCCGCGATATGCACGAGCGTCTGAGCGGGCAGCACGTACCCCGGCGGGCGGTCGAGCCGTAGCGCCTCGGCCTCGCGGAACTCGAACAGCGGTTTCAACACCGACAGACCCCGCCCATCCAGAACGTGCGCGCCCTTCACCGATAGCCACGCCATGTCCGGGTCCGGCGGCACGTACCTGATCTCCGTGAGGCGCTCGCACTCCTCTGCGACCCACGATTCTCTGCCCAGCGCGCGCAACCGCTCGTCCAGCACATCGCGAAGGGCAGGCAGGTACACCACGTCCGACGCCGCATAGGCGAGCGCGTCCTTCTCCAGCGGACGCCGCGACCAGTCCGCCCGCCGCAGGCGCTGGTCCTTCGGGATGCGAACGTCCAGCAGATCTTCGAGCAGCGCCGCGAGGCCGAAGCGTTCGATGCCCGCGAACCGCGCCGCGATGGACGTGTCGTAGCAGTTGGCGAACGTGAAACCGAGGTCGCGGTTCAGGCCGCGCAGGTCGAAGTCGCCGCCGTGCAGAACCTTCTGCACCGAGGCATCGAGGAAGAGAGCGCCCAGTGAGCCGTAGTCCAGCCCCGCGAGCGTATCGACGAGGTAGCTCTGTGCGCCGTCGGAGAGCTGCAGCAGGCAGACCTTCTCCGGGTAGTGGTGGCGGCTGTCGGCCTCCGTGTCGATGGCGACCACCGGGCAGGACGCGAGCGCTTCGACCGCGTCGTCGAGGGCCCGCTGTTCGTTGACGAAGGAGTACAGCGGAGCGGATGCCGGGGCAGATGCAGCGTGCGTTTCGATAGTGCGATGATGCCCCGCCCGCGCTTGGAGGGTCAATCGGCTAGTGGCGCAAAGTCCCTCGTCGTTCTTGTGAAAATATCGCCCCGTCGTTCCTGCGGAGGCAGGAAGGTGAATTCACATTCGAAGTGCAACACCTGGTCTAGGAGGACCTCGGCCGAAGTCCGGTAGCCGAGGCACCTGCGAGGCGTATTGTTGTACGCTTGGAGTTGCGCTGCAAACTCCTCCTCTCGGAGGAGGGCCAGTTCCGTCTTCCGAGGCAACCTCCAGCGCATTCGTCCAATCGCGTTCTCCACCCCGCCCTTCTGCCACGGCGAGTAGGTGTCGCAGAAGAATGTCTCGATGCCGAGGGCATGGAGTTTGTAGTGGTGAGCGAACTCCGTCCCGTTGTCGAAGGTGACCGTCTGGCGGAACTCTGGCGGCAGTGGCCCCAGGACGGCAGCTATGGCCCCGGCGACCGGTGCGGCTGCTCTCGAAGGCAGCCGCACCCCAATCAGCAGCCGCGAGTGACGCTCGTGCAGCATCAACACCATTTGTCCCGACCTCCCGAACTGCATCCCATCCGCCTCCCAGTGGCCGAACTCCGAGCGGTCCGCAACTGCCGCCGGGCGCTCCGAGAGCGGGCGCCGATGCAGAATGGTGCGCGCCGAACTGCTCCCCCCGCGACGGCGCCGACCGCGCCGCCACTTCCCCCGCCGCAAGAGCTTGCGCCACGAATAGTCCTTCGTCCGCGCTATCTGCGCGTAGACGAACCGGTAGATGCTCTCGTGCGAGATCACTGGTTCTCCCACTTCTCTGGCGAGCCGGTTCGCCACCTGTTCAGGCGACCATCCCCACGTCAACCGTTCGAGCACCTTGGACCGCAACTCCTCGTCGCGGTCCAGCAGTGAACCGCACCATCGCCTGGCGCGCGCCTGCTGCTGTGCGTAGACCGCACGGTAGCCGTCCGCCTTCGCACCATTGCGCTTCAACTCCCGAGCAACTGTCGATGCCGGGCGATCCAGAGTTGCTGCGATTTGCCGGATCGAGCGCCCCTCGGTACGTAGGT